>VBKL01000178.1 GCA_005879805.1 Deltaproteobacteria bacterium
CGGGAAGGTACAGCACGCAGGCATCGTCACCGGGCTCTACGGGCTCGCAGGGCATGTCTTCCGCGGCCTCGATGGGAGCGCGCGCGGTCCTCACTGCCGCGCCCAGCTCGTCCGGACGGTCACCGCCATCACGGCTGCCTGCCTGGTCGTGCGGCGCGACCTCTGGGAACGGGTGGGCGGCCTCGACGCGGACAACCTTCCGGTCGCCTTCAACGACGTCGACTTCTGCCTGCGTCTGCGGGAAGCGGGCCTGCGCAATATCTTCACGCCGTATGCGCACCTTCTCCACCACGAATACGCGACGCGAGGTGCCGACGATACCGCGGAGAAGCGCCATCGCTTCGAGCGCGAGACGGCCTACATGCTGCGGCGCTGGCAGGGCAAGCTCGACGACCCCTACTACAATCCGAACCTCTCGCTGCGCTCCGACACGGCGCAGCTCGCATGGCCGCCGCGCGCCCCCCGGCCTTGGCGCATCAAGGCTTGAGCATCCGGTAGAGCCGTCGCGCCGCCTTGTAGGGGAGGGTGCCGCGAAGCTTGCGCAGGCCGCGCAGCGCCGTGTCGCGTTGACCGGCGTTGAATTGCGCCGCGGCCGCGCGCACCTCTACCCGCGACAGCCTGCGCTCGAGCTGCCGGCGCGCCTCCCTTTCTTCGCGCAGCGCAACGGCGAGGCGCACGACGAGCTCCCCGTCCGCGAGCCCGTTCGGCGCCACCTCATCTTCCATCGGCGCGGGCGGCGACCATCCCGGGGGACGCAGCCAGGTGCGAAAGGCCAGATCCAAGCCGTCCTTCGTGCCGGCCCGCCCTTTCCCCGAAGGCGAGGGTTCGTACCAGAACGCGAGCCCTTCGCTGGCAGGGGCCGAGGGCGCCTCGATGAGGACCGTGAGCTCGCGCTGCGAGTCGAGCGACAAAGGAGGTTCGATCTCGATCGCGAACCAGGAATTGTCGCAAGCCTCGCCTGTGTCCGCCGTCGCGTAGGCAAGTTGCTCGCCGGTCTTCGCCTCGAGGAGCCGGACCACCAGGTCGTGACTGTTGAGACGCTGGTGGGTGCCGACCAGCAGGTCGATCCGGTAGAGGTTTCCCGGCGGGCAGGTGAATGTCTGGCTGGCGGTGATCGCGCCTCGAATCGCCTCCGAGGCATGGCGGGTCGCGAGTTGTTCAGGACCGGCGACGGCATCGGGCGGCTCCGACGCCGTTTTCCCGATGCCGAGCCCCGACGCCTTGAGCGCCGCAAGGTCCCCGGCCAGGATGGGCGGTCCCGGCCGCAGCTTGCGCGAGGGGCGCAGGGCGTTCAGGGCGCGGAGGGTTTGCTCCAGGCGCCTCGCCGACGTCTCGGGTTGGTAGCGCGCGAGCGCGTCCGCGCGCGCCGTCCTGGCGAGGCGATCGCGTAACGCGCCGTCGTCGACCAGCGCCAGGAGCCGCGATTCCCATTGCTCGGGCGTCTCCGCCAGCATCCCGTTCTCTCCGTCGCGGATGGCATACCGGAATGGCTCGGTCGGCGAGGCGATGGTTGCGACACCCGCAACCGCAGCTTCGAACCACTTGAGCTCGCTCTTCGCGTGGCAGAAGCGCTCGTCCAGCTCGAGCGGCGCGAGGTTGACGTCCACGCCGGACAACAGCGCGGGCAGGTCCCGCCACGGCACCACGGGGCGCCGGTGGATTCTCTCCGAAAAGGGTCCCAGCGCCGGCGGAAGCTCCAGCGGACCGACGACCTCGAGGCGGACCGCCGGCCGTTTGACGAACACGTTCGCGATCGCGGAAGCGATGGCGCCGAAATCGAGCGAATGCGTCCGCGTGCCGCTGAAGTAACCGAGCCGCACGGTTCCGGCCGGACGCCTGGCGAGGCGCGCAATCTCGGAGATATCGATCAGCTCCTGAGAGAGCGCGTTCCGATGCACGAAGCTCGTCTTCCCCAGCGCGGCGGCGGTGCGAGCGAGCACATCGGTGCTGCCGACGAACGCGTCGCAAGCGTCGAAGACCCGGCGATAGGATCGCGCCGTTCCCGCCCAGTTCTTTCGCTCCTCGCGATCGAGAGTCCCGACGAACGGCGGCAGGCGCTCGGGCTCGAAGAGCAGGTCGTCGATGCCGAAGATGGGCAGCGCCAGCGAGCTGCGCGCGCGCGCCACCAGCCTATCGACGTATTCGTCGCCCGGGACGCGCTGGAAGAAGACCAGCTCGTGCTCTCCGGCGGCCTGCAGCGCATCCTGGTCGTGATGGAAGAGGACGGTGGCGGGAATTCCGAGGAGGCGCAGCTCTCCGAGCAGGTTGGAGACGCGGTAGCGAAAGGGCCCGTTTTCGACGCCCGTCACGATCAGCACGGAACGCGGCAGCGGGGTTCCTTGCGGATCCGTCATTTACGGCCTGCCCGGCGCCTCCTTTGCGGCCACCCGTTCTCCCACACTTTTCGCTCGCGCGGCAACGTTGCGGCGCCTGTAACCGCGGGCTATGTGTTTCGCCCCTCGAACCGGAGACACATTGCTTTCGAAGCTCCGAACGCGCACGGCCGAGGTCCTCGCCTATGTCCGGCGCCGCGCGCGCATCGTGCACGACAGCCCGGCGCCGCGCTCCAAGGGGGCCTCCTACGCGGCCTGGCTCGCGGCGCACACACCCGGGCGCGCGGGTCTCGCCGTCCAGGAGGCGAAGAGCAGCTCGCTGCGCTGGCAACCGCTCATCGATCTGGTAATCCTGCGGCGACCGCTCGACGACGCCCCTTACGCGGCGACTCTCGAATCCCTCGCCCGGCAGACGTATCCGCACCACCGCGCTCGCGACGCAAGCCTGGAGACGCTGGGCGCGGTGGCCCTGCAAGGAAGCGGCGAGCTCATTGCGATCGTCGAGTCGGGCGACGAGCTGCCGCCGCATGCCCTCTTCACCGTCGCGAGCCGATCGCCGCCCGACGCAGATCTTTACTATACGGACGAAGATGTACTCGAAGGCGGCTATCGGGTTCGTCCGTATTTCAAGCCCGGCTGGTCGCCCGACGCGCTGCTCTCGCACGATTACACGGGCGGGCTCACGCTGCTGCGGCGGCATCTCCTCCGCGCCGTCGGTCCGTTCCGCGCGGTTCCCGGAGCCGCCGGGCACGATTTGCTTCTGCGCGTCCTGCCGCTGCTCCGCAAGGTGCACCACGTACCCGATATCCTCTTCCAGCGTCGCGCCGATGCGCCCCGGGCCGGCTTCTCCGAAGAGCGCCGGCAAGTGATCCGCGAATACGTGAATCGTGCCTGGGGGCCCGACTACCACGTCGCGCCCGACGGCGAGCCGGCAATCTTCTACCGGCCCGCCACGCCCGCGCGGGTGGCGGTCATCATTCCCATCCGCGACAAGGTCGAGCTCTTGCGCGCTTGTCTGGAAAGCTTTGCCCGCGCCCCCAATCACGCTTCCATCGAGCTCGTCGTGGTGGACAACGGCTCGGTGGAACCGGCGACCCTGGCATTCCTCGAGGAGGTCGCCGCTCGTCCATCGTCCCACGTGCTCCGCTACCCGGGTCGGTTCAACTGGTCCGCGGTCAACAATTTCGCGGCGGCGCGCTCCACTGCAGACTACCTCTTGTTCCTGAACAACGACATCGAAGCCCTCCATCCCGGTTGGCTCGACGCGATGCTCGCGTTCGCGAGCCGTCCCGAGGTGGGCGTCACCGGTGCGCAGCTTCTCTATCCCGACGGGACCCTGCAGCACTATGGCGTGGTAATGAGGATGACGGGATATGCAGGTCATCTCCTCGCCGCTTGTCCGCGCTCCGAGCCGACCCTGTGCGGTCCGACCGACATGATCCGGAACTGCACCGCCGTGACCGGAGCCTGCATGTTGATGCGCCGGGCCGTCTACCAGGAGCTCGGCGGTTTCGACGAGCGCTTCATTCTCTGCGGCAGCGATGTGGCGATTTGCCTGCGCGCGATGGAGCGCGGGTACCGCAACGTGGTGACGCCGCACGCGCGGCTTACCCACCTCGAATCGAAGACCCGCGGCCGGGAGATCCCCAAGTCGGATTTCCAGCACAGCTTCGCGGTTTACGAGCCGTATTTGAAGACCGGCGACCCTTATTACAACCCACAGTTGAGCTTGAAGACTTCGAAGGCCGAGTTGCGCAGCGAACCCGAGGACATGCTCGCGTTCGCCCGGCAATTCATCTGATGCATCCGGCCGAGCTGAAACGCAAGGTTGTCAATCGGCTAGCCCGAGCCTCGTGGCTCGGCCTGCGCGACACGGTCGACGCGGCGCGGGAGGCGACGCGTATCCGGGACCTCATGGGGCTGGTCGAGGCGCTGGATTTCAGCGAGGACGACCTGGAGGCGAATCGAAAGCTGCTCGCCGCCGCCGCCCGCTTGCGAGAGCCAATCGGTATCGTCAACTGGTTTCTTCCTTATTTCCAGTACGCCTTCTACGGCGGAATCCATACCATTCTCCGTTTCGCCTGGTGATGAAGAACCGGAACACCAAGCGGAAATTCTATTTCGTGCAGGACTACGAGCCGCTCTTCTATCCCGCGAGCTCGCGGTCGGCGCTCGCGGAGGCGACCTATCGTTTCGGAATGCCCGCCATCGTCAATACTCCCGGTTTGCGAGACGTTATCGAGCGCGAATTCCGCCTCCCCGCCGTCGCGTTCACTCCCGCAACCGACCCGGAGATTTTTCATCCCCCCCCGCGGCCGCGCCCGCGCACGCCGTTTCGGGTCTTCTTCTACGGGCGGCCCGAGACCGAACGCAACGCCTTCGAGATCGGTCTTTCCGCGCTGCGCCGGTTCCAGGCGCGCAATGGCGATGCGGTGGAGGTGCTGGTCGCGGGAAGCAGCATTCCCGAGGCGATCAGGGCTTCGGCGCCGGGGATCCGCTTCATGGGCCTGTTGCCGTACCGCGATACCGGCGATTTGTATCGATCATGTCACGCGGGGCTCGCGCTCATGCTGACGCGGCATCCCTCGTACTTGCCCTTCGAGTTGATGAGCTGCGCCGCGGTGCCGGTGGTCAACGTGAACCCCGCCAACACCTGGCTCTTGCAGCACCAGAAGAACGCGCTGATGGTCGAGCCCTCGCCTTCGCTCCTTTCCGACGCGTTGCAAAGCCTGGCCGAAGGTCACGACTTCCGCGAGCGACTCTCGCAGGAGGGAGCGCGACTGGTGCGGAGCTTCACCTGGGACGATCAGATCGACCGCGTGCTGCGTTTCATGAATGGCGGGGACGCGGCGCGCTGATCGGTCCCTGCCGCTCGCCGGCGCCGCCTTCCGCGACACGAGTCGACCGTTCCGCGCTCGTGGCCAGGATCACGCTCCCGGCAAGGGCGGTCGCGAGAGGCAACCAGAACCCGGCCGGCGGGCTCCACGCCGGATGGAAGGGAAAGAACCAGGATCCGCTGCTCCCCACGGCGGAGCGGTGCGCATCGGC
The DNA here is from genome assembly GCA_005879805.1 of Deltaproteobacteria bacterium. Classification (GTDB taxonomy): domain Bacteria; phylum Myxococcota; class Myxococcia; order Myxococcales; family 40CM-4-68-19; genus VBKO01. The sequence continues at coordinate 5,382 of VBKL01000178.1, forward strand.
ATAGACGGCGACGATCTGGAGCGCTGAGCAGACGAAACAGACGCCGGCGCAAAAGGCGGCGAACAGACGGCGATCGAGCCGGTCCGCATGCCGGCCGACGATCTCGCCGGCGACCAGCGGCACGATGACAGCGACCGGAAGTACGTGGCGGCCCTGCGCCATCCACCCGATCGGTCGCAAGATGAAGGCATCCAGGAGCAGCGGGACGGAGAGCGCGAGAAAGATGGCGAGCAGGAGCGCCCAGCGCTCGCGCGGTGTTCCCCGCCAGAGCGCGAGGGCGATCGCCGCGACGAGGAGGAACGACCAGAGGAGATAGGCCGCGTCGGGCATCGACGAGTCGGTGTACTGGAAGACGCCGATTCCCTCGCGCAGCCATTCCGGATAGGAGCGCGCCGCTTCCCGGAGCGCAATCGCCGCAGGCTCGCTCCGCGGAAACCGCAGTTTCGGCCCGTACCTCGCTTCCCAGAGGCGATTCGCTGCCGCCGCCAGGCCGATTGCCGCTGCGGTGAAAGCGGCGCTGCGCGGCGCGGAGCGGATCTTCGCGAGTGCGCCGGGAAGGCTGCACAAGAGCGCACAGGGAGCAATCAGCAACACGAACAGCGGGCCCAGCGATCGGCAGAGACAAAGGGAGGCGCCTCCGATGGCGACGGTCGGCCACGCCATCGGGGCACGGTCGCGACCCAGGGCGAGCAAACCCACCCCGAATGCGACGGCCGCGGCGACCTCCGGTCCCGTGGGATTCAGCGAGGCTGCGAGGTAGATCGCCATCGGGGTCAGGGCGAGGAGGAAGCCGGGCAGCGACGGTCCCGAGATGGCCGCCAGGGCGAGCGCGAGGAGGGCGAGGCACGTCAACGCGTTTGCGGCCCGCGCCAGCGAGAGCGCGCCCGGCGGAGTCTTCGCGAGTTTGACCAGGAATCCCGGCAGCAGGAAGGCGGCGGGCTGGTAGGTCCCGGTGACGACATTGCGGACGACCGGTACCGCGGGGGGAGGCGGGATTCGCTCGATGCAGGCGGCCGACGCTTCCGCATGAAAGGCATTGCAGCCGTAGCCGTCGGGCGAAAGTCCGGCAGGCACCTTCACGGCGCGCACGGCCTGGGCGACCCAGGCTTCCTGCGCGGGGGTGAGCGCCGGATCGTGGAAGCTCGCCACACGCTCCCCGAGGAGATGGCCCTGGCCGATTCCGACGGCGCGAAGATAATGAGACCATTCGTCGGGCGCGGAAAAGGGAGCGGCGCAGAGGACCCAGGCTGCCAGCAGCAAAGCGTATCCGGCGACGATGCCGCCGGAGGATCTGCCTGCGAGAGTCATCCCTCAGCGCGAACCGGCGGTGCCACTCGCGCGATCGGGCGGAGCGCAGGCGTCGCGATACTCGCTTCCGGCGGCGGACGCGGCGCGCCCGGGGCTGGAGGTCTTCTTGCAAACGAAGAGCTGGATGTCCCCGAACCGGAAAGGAACGTACAGCCTGCCAAGCCGGGTCTTCTCCGCCACCCAGCGGAGCAACCCTGCACCGGGGACCGACAGCGCTCCGAGCTTCCGCAGGAAATAGTCGACCGTGATGATGTGACAATACTTGCGCACATGAACGATCTCGAACCCCGCCCGCCCGAGCATCTGTTTCAGGATCTTCTGGTCGAAGTAGTACAGGTGCATGTCCATCATCCACGGCC
>VBKL01000179.1 GCA_005879805.1 Deltaproteobacteria bacterium
TGCGGGGCCCGAGCGAGACCGGTGAGGAAGACGCCCTTGGTGTCGAAACCGGCGTAGTACATGTTCCAGGTGTTGCCATCGAGGAACACCGCCGGAGTGGTAAGCCCGCCCGAGTCGAACGTTCCCGCAGCACCCGCAACAAGAGCTGCAGCGAGCGGGCGATCATCCTGCGGGACCTTTACCCACGTGATGCCGTCGTTCGACTCGGCGTATCCGATGACGCCCTTGCTCGGTCCGTTCGGATTTCCCGCGGTCTGGCAACCGCGGTACCACATCCGGTAGAGCTGATCGCGCTCCTTCACGACGGTCGGCTGATAGGCGCAGGCGACGTCGAACGCTCCGGTCGGCCCGACATCGAGGATCGCTCCGCCCGTCAGCTTGCCAGGCACCTTGGTCCAGTTGCGCGCGTCGGTCGAGGTGGCGAGCGCGACGCGCCAGAAGTTGTTCGCGTCGTTCGCAGAGTAGAACATCTTGTAATCGTTCGTATCCTTGATGACCCATATGTAGCCGACCTGTTGCTGGTCGATCGAACCCGCGCCACCCAGTTTGAGCACGCTGCCGCCGATACCGGGCCCGTTGTTGATCTTCGTGAAATGAACGCCGTCGGAGGATTCGGCGTAGCCGATGTTTCGGTCCAGCCCGAGTTTGCCGGGAGGGCAATTGAACGGCTGCGTGGCGCCGTTGTACCAGAGGCGGTACGTCGTTCCGTCTTTCAGAACGAACGGCCGATAGGTCAGGAAGCTGTCGAACTCTCCCGCAACGCCGTTGTCGAGGATGGCGCCGCCCGTCTTGCCGCCGTCTACACGCGTGAAGGTTACGCCGTCCGTCGAGATCGCGAGGCCGGGGCGCCAGTGCACGTCATTGATCCCGGGGCATGCCGGATTCGCGCCGGCCTCCTTGTCGGCGCCGCCGTAATAAAGCCGGACGATGTTGCCATCCTTGAATGCCGAGACGGTGAAGTTGCCGACCTCGTCGAAGCTGCCCGTTCGGGGGTTGGGACCGAGCAACGCGCCCCCGGGTCCGCTACCGGGCACCCTTTGCCAATCGATCGGAGCGAGCGGCACCGTGCTGGAAGAACACGCCGCGAGAAGGATCGATGCAGCAAGTACCGGAAAAAGGCCGACGCGCCTCATCTGGGCCCCCTGGAAGGAGTTTGATGGACCGCTGAAGGACGCCCCGAGCGACCTTTGCTTCAAAGAACCGCTAGTAGCCGCTTCCGCCGCCCCCGCCACCGCCGGGAGTCGGCGCGGCCACGGAAACGGTCGCGGTGAGCGCCGCGTTCGCGGAGTCGGTCAGGTTGCACCCTTCGGAAGTGTTCATCACCGGTTGCAGTTGATTCCCGCCAGCGGCGAGTGGCGTCGCCATGTTGAGCTCGGCGCAGGGCGAGGTGATCTGGTGGGCGACCGTGTCCTTGTTGAAGTAATGGACCCGCCCTCCGACCGGGATGGTGATCGAGGTCGATCCGGTGTTGCTCGCGATGCCGGAAGCCGTGATGTTCAGGGGGGCTTCGGTCGGCCCGCTGCTGCCAGAGCCGCCGCAGGCGGCGGCTGCGAGTGCGATCAAAGGGATGGCAATGCGGCGCATGAGCTTCTCCGTGGTCGATCGGATACGACGATGCGAGGTGACACTACAAGACATAGACGCTTTCGGGGAACTTCGGATTCAAACGATTGTTCGGGCGCTTGCTCCACCGGCCGTCCTTCTACCCCTTTCCTGCGCTCCAGGCGATGATCAGCGGCTCGCCCGCGCGACGATGCGGAACGTCAAGGGCACCTCGTCCTCCACCTGCACGAGACCGCCCGCCGCGGTGGTGGGCTTGATTCCGAATTCCGACTGCTTGACCGTGAGCTTGCCGTCGGCGGTGAGCGTGTCGCCCTGCAAGTCGACCTTGAGCGGAACGACGATCGGCTTCACCATGCCGTGCAAGGAAAGATCGCCCTGCACCCGCAGCTCGTAGGACGTATCGGAGAGCTTCTTCCCGCTCACCTCGCGCGACCGGAAGCGGATGAGCGGAAAGCGCGCGACGTTGAGGACGTTCGGCCCCCGCATCGCCTGCTGGACCTTGGGAGCGTCCCCCTTCGGCTCCCCTTCCTCGCTCACCGTCATCGCCCGGGCATTCACCAGGAGCTCCACGGTCGACTTGGGGAGGTCGTCGAAGTCGGCGTTGACGTCGCCTTGCAGCGCGGGCGCCAGGATCTGGTGCTCGTGCCCGGCGAAGCTGCCGATCCCCGTCTTCCCGACGTGCGCCTGGACGCTGCTCGCCTTGGAGTCGATGGAGTAGATCCGGCTGGCGGCCCAGGCAGGCTGGAGCGACAGGAACGTCAGCGCGAGCGCGAGGCGTGCGATCATGGAGCGGCACCGTATAAGGCGGCGCAGGTCCACCCTGCAAGGCCGGAGGTCTCAGGATGCGGAAGTCGACCGCGGCGTTGGTCGTATCTCCCTTGCTTTGCGCTTGCGCCACTGCAGGGTCCGTCCGTCCGGAAACCAAGGAGATTGCGCCAAAAGGCTCGCTGCGGGCGGCAATCAACTTCGGCAATCCGGTGCTCGCGCAGAAGGATCCGGCAACGGGCGAGCCGCGCGGCGTTTCCGTGGACCTCTCGCGCGAATTGGGACGGCGGCTCGGCGTTCCCGTCGAGCTGGTCACCTACCAAAGCGCGGGGAACGTCTTCGACGCGGCGAAGACCGGCGCCTGGGACGTGGCGTTCCTCGCGGTCGATCCGGGCCGCGCCGCCGACATCGCGTTCACCTGGAAGCGGCGGCAGGCGTGAAGCAGGTGCTCGTCCGCACCGCGAAGGGGAACCCGGCGGTGCGCGTCCTCGACGGCCGGTTCATGGCCATCGAGCAGGCGATGGGAATGCCCAAAGGCCGCGAGGCAGGCGCGCGATACCTGCGCGACTTCCTCGAAGAGATGAAGGCCTCGGGCTTCCTCGAGCGGAGCCTCGCCGCGAGCGGGCAAAAGGATGCCGAGATAGCTCCGGCCGCCCGCTAGACCCCTCGAGCGACCCGTGCCTTCCACCTCGCCTGCGCCTTCTCGCGCTCCTCTTCGCGAGTGCGCACCGCGGTGTGCGCGCTGAGCGAGCGGAGCAGCTTCTGGGTGGCCTTGGCGACCTCGCCGACTGCTTCATCGAAGGCTTCGTGGTCGGCGGCGGAAGGCTTCGCGAGACCGGTCACCTTGCGCACGTACTGGACGGCGGCGGCGCGGATCTCCTCCTTCGTCGTCGGGGGCTCGAAGTTGTAGAGGACTCGTATGTTGCGGCACATGCCGGGATTGTACTTCAGGCCGCCTGCGCCGCGCGCTGCCCTCCAAACTGGACTCCCTTCGCCTCGGCGCCCCTCCAGGTCACGAAGGTGATGAGGAGCAGCACGGGCACGATGGTGACGGCGAGCGCGAAGGGATAGCCGTGCTTCGCGGCCAGCGCCTGTTGAATCGGCAGATTGAAGGCGGCGATGCAGTTGCCGAGCTGGTAGGTGACGCCCGGATAGAAGCCGCGGATGGCGTCGGGGGAAAGCTCGGTGAGGTGGGCCGGGATGATTCCCCAGGCGCCCTGCACCATCACCTGCATGAGGAACGACCCGAGGCAGAGCATGCCCGCCGACGTCGACCAGGCGAAGATGGGGACGATGGGAAGCGCGAGCAGCGTGCAGAGCATGATGGTCCGCCTGCGGCCTGCCTTCTCCGAGAGCGAGCCGAAGAACATGCCGCCGAGGATCGCGCCGCAGTTGTAGACCACCACGATCCAGCTCGCCGCCGAGGCGGAGAGGTGGGCGCCCTGCTTGAGGAAGGTCGGGTAGATGTCCTGCGTCCCGTGGCTCATCCAGTTGAAGAGAGTCATCAGGGCGACGAGATAGAAGAAGCGCCGCACGATCCTGCGGTCGAGGAAGACGTCGCGGATCGAGGTGCGGCTCGCCTTCATCTTCTCGCGGGTCTGTTGCCAGACTTCCGATTCGACGACGCGGCTGCGGATGATGAGGCTGATGAGGGCGGGCAAGAGGCTGACCGCGAACAGCCATCGCCAGGAGAGGCCGAGCGCGGAGTGGATGAGCAGGAAGGCCAGCGAGGCGATGAGGTACCCGAGCGAGTACCCTTCCTGGAGTACTCCGGAGAAGAAGCCGCGCCGCTCGGGCGGGATCTTCTCCATCGCCAGCGCCGCGCCGAGTCCCCACTCGCCGCCCATGCCGATTCCATAGAGGAGCCGGAGCACGAGCAGGACGGCGAAGTCGGGAGCGAAGGCGCAGGCGAATCCGACCGCCGAATAGAAGGTCACGCAGACCATGAGCGGTATGCGGCGGCCTCTGCGATCCGCCCACAACCCGAAGAGGAGCGCGCCGACCGGACGCATGAGGAGCGTCACGGTGGTGAGGAACGCCATCTTGGTCAGCGAGGTGCCGAAGTCGTGGGCGATCTCCGCGTAGACGAGCACGACGAGGAAGTAGTCGAACGCGTCCATCGTCCAGCCGAGGAAGGCGGCGAAGAAGGCGCTGCGTTGATCGGAGGTGAGGGGCACGGTCTTCGACATGCTCGGGCTCCTCCGCGCAAACTGGCATCGGCCGAGCCTTGCCGCATTCCCTCCCAGGACGATCGGAGCAAGCCGCCGCGCGGCGTCCTGCTCGTGCGTGGCTCCCTGCCCGGTGCGTCACCATGTTCGGGCCCTCGGGGCAAACCTCAACGGAGGCATGACAATGACACCAACCAGGAAGCTCCTGCTCGCCACGGCCGCTGGCCTGCTCGCCGCCACGCCCGCCATCGCGCAGACGGCGGGTCAGTCCGGACCCGCGGCCCAGGGCACCACGGGCACCGCCCAGGGCACGACCGGAACGACCGCGGGTCAGACCGGCACGATGGGAACCACCGGCACGACCGGCAGCACCACCGACGGAACGACCGGCTCCACGACCACCGGGACGGGCACCATCGGCTCGCCCAGCACCGGCACGAGCGCATCGGGACAGGGCACGACCGGCTCGAGCACGACCGGCCTGCCGGGCGACAACAGTGCTACGACCGGAACGAGCACCGACAACAACTCGACGACCGGCACCACGGCCGGGACGAACTCGACCACCGGATCGCCCGCCGACAACTCGGCGACGAGCGGCAGCGTGATGAGCCCCTCGTCCGGATCGACGACGGGATCCACGACGGGAACGACGACGGGAACCACGCCGGGAGCGACCAGCCCGGCCGGCACCCCCGCGTGCGGGGCATCGTCGATTTCCGTAACCGGGTCCGCCCCGTGGCGCGGGAAAACTTCGCGCGGCTTGCTCTCGGGCAGAACCCGGACGCCCTCTTCATCGCCTGCTCCGACAGCCGCGTCGCCATCAACGTCTTCGCCTCCACCGAGCCGGGCGACCTCTTCGTGGTGCGCAACCCCGGCAACATCGTCTCGCCCGCCGCCGCGGACGGGTTCTCCGTGGCGGACGAATCCGAGGCGGCTGCCATCGAGTTCGCCGTCGGGATGCTCCAGGTGCGGGACGTCATCGTCTGCGGGCACTCCAGCTGCGGCGCGATGACCGGGCTCGTCCGGGGACGGGAGAAGGTGGCGACCCCGCACTTGAAGTCCTGGCTGCGCCACGCCGAGCGCGCCCTGGAGCGGATTCCGGATCGCACGGCACCGGGCGCCGCCGATCAACTTTCGCAGGCGAACGCGCTGCTCCAGCTCGATCACCTGCGCAGTTACGACCTGGTCGCGCGGGCAGAGAAGGAAGGCCGGCTGCGCCTGCACGCGTTCTGGTTCGACATCGCGAACGCGGAAGTGCTCGCACACGACCCCGAGCAGGGAAGGTACGTTCCGCTCGACGAGGCGCAGGCGGAACGACTCTTGCGTCCCGACGAGAAGTGATGCCCGCCGTCAGCCCGAAGCCGGCGACGCTGCGCAACTGGCTCGGCTCGAGGATCGGGGGCCTGTCGGGCGTTTTCTGGACCGTCTGGTGGGGGCTCGTCGTCAACCGCCTCGCCAGCTTCGTCCTGCCCTTCCTCTCCATCTATCTCGTTCGCGATCGCGGCTTTCTTCCCGCCCAGGCAGGCCGCGTGCTCGCCCTGTACGGGCTGGGAATGACAATCGCGGGACCGCTCGGCGGCCTCCTCGCGGACAGGATCGGCCGGCGTGCGACGATGCTGGTCGCGCTCGTCCTCGGTGCCTCCGCGGTGGGAACCCTCGCCTTCGCGCGCGATCCCGTCCTCCTCTGCGCGATGGCGTTCCTCTCCGCGGCCGCGGGCGACCTCTACCGGCCCGCGATGAGCGCCGCGGTCGCCGACGTCGTCCCGCCGGAAGATCGGCCCCGCGCATACGGGCTCACCTACTGGGCGGCGAACTTCGCCATCTCGGTCGGCTTGTTCCTCGGAGGCCTGGTCGCGGAGCGGAGCATCGTCGTCCTCTTCCTGGCCGACGCGGCGAGCTCGATCGCGGCCGCTGCCGTCATCTTCCTGCGCGTTCCGGAGACGCGCCCGCAAGGCCTCGTCCACGAGCCAGCGCTCCGCGGCCTCGCCAAAGTGTTCTCCGACGGCCCGTACCTCTCCTTCCTGCTCCTCCAGTTCGGCGCGCTCGCGGTCTTCACGCAATGGCAACTCGCGCTCCCGCTCGACATGGCGGCGCACGGGCTCGGTCCGTCCGCATACGCATTCCTCATGGGCCTCAACTGCGCGGGCGTCGTCCTTCTCCAGCCGCTCCTCTCGGCGCAGCTCAATCGCTTCGATGGCGCGCGGCTGCTCTCGTTTTCCGCCCTGCTCTTCGGACTGGGATATGGCATCAACGCCTTGGGAGGGAGCCTTCCCGTCTACGCGATCGGAACGGCCCTGTGGACGGTGGGCGAGGTGATCGGATTCCCGGTCGCCTCCACCATGGTTGCGAATCTCGCCCCGCCGGCGCTCCGCGGCCGCTACCAGGGCGCCTACTCCATGTGCTGGGGCGTCGCCTTCGCCTTCTCGCCGCTCGTCGCCGGAGAAACGATGCAGCGCCTCGGGCCGCGCCCGCTGTGGCTGCTCTGCTTCGCCGTCGCGCTCGCCATCTCCGCGGGCCATCTCCTCACCGCCGAGCCGCGCCGGAGGCGCATCGCCGCGCTCTCGCTGGCGGAAAAAGCAGAGGCCAGGATCGAGACGCCGCCGACCCCGGAAGCCATCACCGGTTAGCGCGGCCTTCGTGCGACGATTTCCGCGGTGGCGTGGCGATGGCCCGTTTCGCTCGAAGCTCCCTCCCGTGCGTGGACGACCTCCCAGCCCCAGCCGCCGACGAGGGCGCGAAGCTCTCCCGGGGCGAGAAGGAACGAATGCGGAGCCTCGCTCCCTGCCGCGTCTTCGACGTGGATGGCGGCGACGAACAGACCCCCCGGGCGCACCGCGCGCCGGATCTGCGCGAAGAGCGGGCGGTGGAGGAAATAGAAGTCGCAGACCAGATCGAAGGCGTCCGGCTCGAGGGTGAACGAGTCGCTTTCCAGATCGCCGACGCGCGCCTCGATGCGGCCTTCGACGCCGCGGCGGCGCGCCTCGTCCAGCATGCGATCGATCCCGACGCGAGAGCCGTCGAGCGCCTGGACGCGCCAGCCCTGCTCGGCGAGGTAGATCGCGTGCCGGCCCGCCCCGCAGGCGAGATCGAGCGCGAGACCGGGCGCAAGGCCGCGAATCGCGTCCGGGAGGGGCATTGACGGAGCGAAGGCGTGGAGCTCGTCGCCGCGGGCGAACTTCTCGTCCCATTTCCGGAGTCGCTCGTCCACGAAAGGATGGTAGCGCGCCTCGCTCCTGGATGCGGTAGTCAAGGGCCATCGAAGGAGGCTCTCCATGAGCGACGAGAAGCAATACAAAGGCAGCTGTCACTGCGGGAACGTGAAGTTCGAAGCCAACATGAACCTGGACAAGGTGATGGAGTGCAACTGCTCCATCTGCGGCCGTGTCGGCGCCATGCGGTCGTTCGTACCGGCAACGCAGTTCAAGCTCCTGAGCGGCGAGGATTCCCTCACCGACTATCAATGGGGGAAGCACCACCTGCACCACCTCTTCTGCAAGAAGTGCGGAATCCACTCCTTCGCGAAGGGGACGGCGCGGGACGGAACCGACACGCGCGCAGTCAACGTGCGCTGCCTCGAGGGCGTCGAGCCGTGGTCGCTGAAAACGACGCACTTCGAAGGCAAGAAGCTGTGAGGGACGGCGCGTAGCGGCCGCCCGCCGCGCCGCAGTGCAAGAGGCAGGGCGGCGCGCACGCCCGCGACCGCGAGGCTGCTCGACCGCGTCTCCGGCCGGCCTGCATCGGCTTGAGGTATGTAGCAGTCATGCGAAGGCTACCTGGAGTCCTGCTCCTTGCCGCGCTCTCCTGCACCACGGTCCCGGTGACCGGCCGGAAGGAGCTGAACCTCGTCGGCGAGGGGACCATGAACCAGCTCGGCGCCCAGACCTACACGCAGGAGGTCTCCAAGGCCAAGCCGAGCAGCGACGCGGCCGCCACCGCGATGGTGCAGCGGGTGGCGAAGCGGATCGCCGACGCCGCGGAGGCGAACTTCCATCCCAAATACCAGTGGCAGGCGACGCTGATCGACGATCCCAAGACGGTGAACGCCTGGTGCCTTCCGGGAGGGAAGATCGCCGTCTACAGCGGCATCCTTCCGCTCACGCAGGACGAGACGGGCCTCGCGGTGGTCCTCGGTCACGAGACGGCGCACGCGCTCGCGCACCACGGCGCGGAGCGGCTGTCGCGCAGCACCCTCATGCAACTCGGCGAGAGCGGCATCCTCGCCGCGGTGGGCGCGGCGAAGCCCGAGGCGGCGAAACCGGCAGCGGCGGCGCTGGGAATCGGCTCCCAGGTCGGCATCGAGCTTCCCTTCTCGCGCTCGCAGGAGAGCGAGGCGGACCACATCGGCCTCGTGCTCATGGCCAAGGCGGGCTACGACCCGGAGAAGGCGATCGACTTCTGGCAGCGGATGGCGGCGTATGGGCAGGGCAAGGCGCCGCCGGCCTTCCTTTCCGATCACCCCTCGGACAAGGACCGCATCGAGGCGATCAAGAAGGAGATGCCGGAGGCGAAGGCGGCCTTCGTGCCGCACCAGTAGCGGGAATGGCTGGCCCCGCGCGGCGTTTCCGGGGACGTGCGCCGCATCGTTTTCCTTTGCGCCTCCCTTTGCGCCTGCGCCTCGGCCCGGCGCGGCGCTTTCGACGCCGGCGAGGTGCCCGTCCCGCTGTTGCCGCAGTGGATTGCCGCCGGCTCGACCTTCGGCGGCGCGCTCTCCCCCGACGGCCGCGAGCTCTACTTCGACACCATGACCGCCGACCGGAAGACGATGACCATGCTGGTCTCGCGGTTCGACGGGTCCGGCTGGGGCGCTCCGGCGCCGCTCGCCTTTTCCACCGGCCCGCGGGACATCGATCCCTTCGTGACTCCCGACGGCCAGCATCTCCTCTTCGAGTCCGATCGCGCCCGGGGAAACTTCGACGTATGGATCGCGGACCGCTCCAAAGGAGGTGGCTGGGCCACGCCTCGTCCGGTGGAGGCGGTGAACACGGACGACAACGAGGTCTTCGCCACGCAAAGCGCCGCGGGCGAGATGGTCTTCGGCCGGGCCGCGCAGACCACCGGAAGACCGCGGCCGGTGCTGTACTCGTTCCGGCCGGGCGGGGCACCACGTCCGCTGCCGGCGAGCATCAACGACGGCAATACGAGCTCCAATCCGCTCATCGCCCCGGACGGATCCTTC
>VBKL01000061.1 GCA_005879805.1 Deltaproteobacteria bacterium
TGGCGATGGCGACCCGCAACAGCGACAAGTGGCTGGCTCCGGCGCGGAAACCGATTTGACCACCTCCAGGAAGGCTCGCGCTCGCCGCAGGACGACGCTCTCTTCCGGAAAGCTGAGCTGCTCGTGGAAGATGCCGAGGGTCGCGGTCGTGTCGTCGATCTGCACGTGCCTGAAGCGGATTCCGCTGGCCTTGACGTCGGGCGAATCGTCGAGAGCGCGCCGCAGCTCCTCTTCCTTGCCTTCTCCGGCGTAGCGGACGATGACCTCGATTCTCGTCAAGCCATTCCTTTCGGCGAGCTGCACCTGCACAAGGAATCCGTCCACGACGCCATAGGCGACCTCGCCGGACCCGGCCTGCGGCAAGCCGAGAGCGCGGGCCATCGCATCCACGAGCAGCATGGATCACCCCCGCGAGCGCCATCGATGCTACCGCAATAGTATCGTCACCAGTAGCCTCACGTGAACGGACGGAGCATGGCAACCGTAGGGCTCGTCGGTGGACTCGGCCCGGAATCGACCATCGATTACTACCGGCGCATCATCCAGGCGTGGCAGCGGCACGATCCCAGAAGCTTTCCTTCGATGGTGATCGACAGCCTGGACGTCCAGCGCGGGCTCGCACTCGTCGAGAGCGACCTCCCGGGGCTCACCGAGTACCTGTTCGCATCCGTGCGACGCCTTTCGGGAGCCGGTGTGGATTTCGTCGCGATGACGGCCAACACGCCGCACATCGTCTTCGACGAGCTGGCGGCACGCTCGCCGGTGCCGATGGTGAGCATCGTCGAGGTCTGCGCCGACGAGGCGAAGAGCCGCGGGCTTGCGCGCCTGGGCCTTCTGGGCACGCGATTCACCATGGAAGGGGTGTTCTATCCGGCGGTGTTCACGAGGCGTGGAATGGAAGTCGTAACGCCGGCCGAGGGGGAACGGTTGGCCGTTCACGAGCGTTACGTCGGTCAGTTGCTGAAAGGCGACTTCCGCGACGAAACGCGGCAATGGATGGTCGAGTTGATCGCGCGCCTGCGGGACGAAAAAGGCGTCGATGGGATCATCCTCGGCGGAACCGAGTTGCCGCTATTGCTGCGCGAAGAGACCATCGCCGGGTTGCCGACGCTCGACACGACGGCGCTGCACGTGGAAGCCATCGTGGACCGGCTCCGAACGTGAGGTCGCATACGCCGGTCAACGAATCATCACCGCGCCGCCCGCGACGTCGAGGACGATACCCGTGATCCACGTCGCGCTCTCCGAAGCGAGGAAGAGGGCGGCATGCGCGACGTCCTCCGGCGTCCCCAGTCGCTTGAGCGGATGGACGTCGGCGAGCTCGATCCGCTGTGCTTCCGGAATCCGCCGGAGGTTCTGATCGGTGAGGATGATTTCCGGCGCGATGCAATTGACCCGGACGCCGAAAGGTCCCGCCTGGCTGGCAACGTCTTGGGTCAGGATCTCGATGCCGGCCTTGGCAGCGGCATAAGGAATCGGCGACCTCGGATGCGCGCGGCGGCCGGCCGCGGACGACATGGTGATGATGACGCCCGCCCTTCGTCGCTTCATCCCGGGAAGGACGCTCTTGATGGTGAGGAACGTCGCCGTGAGGTTGCCGTCGACCGACGCGCGCCATCCCTCTTCCGTCGTCTTTTCGATTGGCCCGGGCGGGCTATAGCTGCCGCCTGCATTGGCGACGAGGATGTCGATCGTCCCGAGCTCCGACTCGATACGCGCTCGCATCGCTTCGATCTCCGTGAAACTGGTGACGTCGGCGGCGACGTTGATCGCCCGGCCGCCCGCGCGTTCGATCTGGTCGCATGTGGTCGAGAGCGCGGCCGCATCCCGGCCGTGGACGGCCACCTTTGCGCCCTCGCCGGCGAACAGCTTTGCGATCGCCGCGCCGATCCCGCGCGAGCTCCCCGTGACGAGCGCGACCTTCTCCCGCAGGCCACTCATACCGCGGCTCCCGCGGACGCCTCTCGAATCGGTGCGGGCTGCGCGCGAGGCGCCCGCGACGTGGGGATAACGATTCCAATGCCGACCATCCAAAGGAGCCCGGTGAAGCGGACGATCGGCAGCAGGATCGCGGCGGCCGGCCAGACGAACGTGAGCACCGATAGCTCGGCGATGGCGGCGATGGCGAGGCCCGCCACCATCAGCCAGCGCGGCGTGAATCGTTGCAGGCCGGCGACGACGGAGACGCCGGCGACCAGCAGGCCGAACGGAACGACGAATCCGGGACCGCCCGCCGCGAACGAAAACATGTGCAGCGCATGCGCGACCGCCCTCGCGTCCGGTCCGCCCGCTTGCGCGAGCGCCCATGCCGCGAATGCCGAGGTCGCTAACGCAACCGACGCCGCCACCCCTCCGACGAGGGCGATGTGGATGCCGGCGACCTTCATGCCGAGAAACTGCAAGCGGCTCGATGCAGTCGCGGTGAAGATGCCGAGCGGGACCGCCGAGCAGAAGATCAGGAACGCCGACGCCAGCGCCGCGGACGGGTATTCGGCGAACCAGTCCGGGGCACCAGGATCGAAGGGAGAAGGAAAATGCCGTCCCGAAGCCATCGCGGTCGGGACCGCTACGGAAACGAGGACCAGGATTGCGTAGACGCCGGCGACCGCGGCCAGGGACGGACCGCGATGACGCCCTGTCTCCCCGATCTCCCGCTGCAAGCCGAGCCGCATGGCGCGCTCCTTCCTTCCGCTGGTCCGCAATTTAGTTCATTGATAGAATGATATATAGCATGAATCGTACTGTCAAGGCATGATTCGCCCATGCAAGGTAACGTTCGCCACCCGCGCTCGACCGCGTTCCTGCTCGCGCAAGTCGGTGCCCATGCGGCCGCCCGGTTCGCCGGGCGGCTGGCCGCCCTCGATCTGTCGCCAGCGCACGCGGGAACCCTGCGCGTCATCGAGCAGAACGCAGGCATCAGCCAGCAGGCGTTGAGCTCGGTTCTCGGCATGGTGCCGAGCCGCCTCGTAGTCCTCGTCGATGAGCTCGAGGAACGCGGTCTGGTCGAGCGACGGGACGCTCCCGACGATCGGCGCACCCATGCCCTGCACCTGACGCGCAAGGGCGCGGAGACGTTCGAGGCGGTAGGAAGGATCGCGCGCGCGCATGACGACGACGTCTGCGCGCCGCTCGGCGCCGACGAGCGCGAGGTTCTCGGTGCCATGCTGCGTCGGATCGCCGATCACGAAGGTCTGACACCCGGCGTGCATCCGGGATTTTCGCGTCCCGTGCGCTCGCGGGGCGGCGCGCCAAAGGGTCCGCGCGGCAAACGTCGCGCCCCATGACCGCCTGCGCGTTACGAAACGCCCTGCCCGCCGGTCCGCAAACCGCGGACGGCGCCCCGCCCGCGAACGCGCCAGCACCGGAGGGGCTCTGGGCCTACGCGGCGGCCGCGCTCAGGCGGGAGACGAACGCCTGGCGACGCGATCCCCATCCGGAGCTGATCGCCGCGAGTTGAGGGACGGCCCTGATAAGATCGGCGACGATGCTGACTGGAAAATGGTTCGAGGAGACGAAGATCGGCGATGCGTTCGGCGCGTCGCTCACCGTCACCGAGACGCACCTCGTCCTCGCCGCAGGATTGACCGGCGACTTCAATCCGCTGCACGTCGACGAGACGTACGCGCGCGGCACGCGCATGGGCGGCCGCATCCTGCACGGGACGTTCACCGGCGCCATCGTCTCGGCGCCGGCAGGCATGTACTTTCACGGCACGGCCATCGCGTACCTCGAGCAGAACTGCCGCTTCAAGGCGCCGGTTCGTCCGGGCGACACGCTGCGCACCACCTGGACCATCGAGGGACGCGAGGAGAAACCGCGGCACGGCGGAGGGATCGTTTCGATGCGCGCACGGTGCGAGAACCAGGACGGCGTCCTGGTCGCGGAGGCCGACGGAAAGATGCTGGTGGCGAATCGTCCTCCTCGGTGAGGGGGCTCCACCGCGCGGCGCGAGGCTGCTATGCCTGCGCGCGGAGGTGAGCGATGGGCCCCACCGACACGTTCTTGCGCGCGCGAGACCTTCTCCTCGCCGAGCGCGACGACTACGGCGCCGCGTTCGCGAAGTTCCGCTGGCCGGAGCTGGACCGCTTCAACTGGGCGCTCGACTGGTTCGACACCTACGCGCGCGGCAACGCGAGGATCGCGCTCCACATCGCCGACGACAAGGGCATCGAGGTGAAGGCGAGCTTCGCCGATCTTTCCGAGCGGTCGAACCGCGTCGCGAACTGGTTCCGGGCGAAGGGTGTGCGCCGCGGCGATCGCATGCTCCTCATGCTCTCCAACGTGCGCCCGCTCTGGGAGGTGATGCTGGCCGCGATGAAGCTCGGCGCGGTGGTCGTGCCCTGCTCCATGCAGCTCGTGCGCAAAGACGTCGAGGAGCGCGTCTCGCGCGGCGAGGCGAAGCACGCGGTCGTCGACGCCTCCGTGGCGGACCGCTTTGCGGGCATCGACGCGGTCCGCACGCGCCTCGTGGTCGGCGAGGCCGAGGGATGGACCCGCTACGAGGATGCGCTCGCGAGCAGCGCCACCTTCCTCCCCGACGGCGAGACGCGGGCCTCCGATCCGTTCTTGCTCTACTTCACCTCGGGCACGACGGCGAAGCCGAAGCTGGTCCTGCACACGCACGCGAGCTATCCGGTCGGGCATCTCTCGACCATGTACTGGATCGGCATCCGCGAAGGAGACGTGCACCAGAACATCAGCTCGCCCGGTTGGGCCAAGCACGCCTGGAGCAGCTTCTTCGCTCCCTGGAACGCGGGAGCGACCATCTTCGTGCTGGAGCAGGCGCGCTTCTCGGCGCAGCGCACCGTGGAATGGGCGCGCAAGGCGGGCATTGCGACGCTCTGCGCGCCACCCACGGTGTGGCGGATGATGATCCTCGACAAGCTGGGCGAACGGCCTTCCGGATTGCGCGAGCTGCTCAGCGCCGGCGAGCCCTTGAATCCCGAGGTGATCGAGCACGTCCGCCGCGATTGGAACCTGACCATTCGCGACGGCTACGGACAGACGGAGACGACGGCGCAAGTGGGGAACACGCCCGGGCAGGAGGTGCGTCTCGGCTCGATGGGCCGGCCGCTGCCGGGCTATCAAGTAGCCCTGCTCGACTCCCAGGGGCGCGAAGACGCCGAAGGCGAGCTGTCCCTCAAGCTAGACCCCCGCCCGATGGGATTGATGGTCGGGTACGTCGACGATGCGGCTCGCACCGCCGCCGTGATGGCGGGCGGCTACTACCGGACCGGCGACGAAGCGGCCCGCGACGAGGCCGGCTATTACCACTACGTAGGGCGCGGCGACGATGTGTTCAAATCGTCCGATTATCGAATCAGCCCGTTCGAGCTGGAGAGCGTTCTCATCGAGCACCCCGCGGTCGCCGAAGCAGCCATCGTCCCCAGCCCGGATCCGGTGCGCACCAGCACACCGAAGGCATTCGTGGCGCTCAAGCCCGGAGTCACACCGGACGCCGCGACCGCGCGCGACATCCTCGCCTTCTGCAAGGAGAAGCTCGCCCCGTACAAGCGCATCCGCTGCGTGGAATTCGCGGAGCTGCCGAAGACGATTTCGGGAAAGATCCGCAGGGTGCAACTGCGGGCCGTGGAGAAGGAGCGGCGGGCTGCAGGGCAGCGCGCCGCAGGGGAGTACTGGCTCGACGATCTCGAGCGAGGCACTGACGGTACCCCGCCCCCGGCGAAGGCATAGCGATGGCGTACGACGAGGCGCCGTGCTCGAGGGCCTCGCGCCGCCCGCCTGGTTATCCGGTTCCTACCTCTGGGATGCCGTACTGGGCGACCTGCATCGGCGCGCGCGGCATCCGGAAATGGCCTGGCAACATCGCGAGCGGGCGCTAGGCTCCGCTCCGACGGATGCGGTGCGGGAGCTTCTCCGGCGTCGATTGGCGGCGCCGTACATGTGATGCGGCAAGGGTCGGGCCGACCCGGAGGCGGGCGGCGCCTGCAACGCGGACGCGCAAGGCCCGCGCATGACGATCTGCCCAGCCTCCTCGGCCGCGTGAGCTACTTGGCCTTGTTCGTCTGGTTCGACTTTACGGTAATGGTGGAGGCCTGCTTCGTCGCCGGATCGAAGCTTGCGCGCACATCGTCGCCCGGCTGGAGCTGGTCGAGGTCGACCTTGGCGCCGTCCCGCGTGATCGCCGCGGAATCAGCGATCTTCACGTCCTGGGTACCGCCCGCCGACGCCGCGATGGTGAGCGAGTGCTTGTCCTTGTCGACGGACTTGAGCGTGCCTGCCACCTCCGTGGCGTTCTGCGCCCGGTCGGTGGCGTTCGGCGTCGGGCTCTGAGTCGGGTTCAGGGCGTTCGGCGACCGGTTCGTCGCGTTCGGCCCCCGGTTTGCGGACATCGGCTGATTCGGCGACACCGCGCTCTGCCCCTGATCCTTGCATGCGATGGCCGTGCCCATGAGTGCCGCGCAGCCGACGAACAGGATGGTTCTCTTCATGGCGTGTTCTCGCTTTCTTCGCTGTCGAAACTCGTGCCCGCCACTTCGCGAATGGATGTTTCCGGCCGTGGCAGCTCGCTTGGCGGGCAGGGTGCGCCCTGCAACGGCCGAGGTCCCGCAGCCTTGAACAATGGCGACGCGGAGCGACGGCGCAAGACGAGCGCGCATCAATGATGTCGCGGCGGAGTGGGCGGCCGTTGACCCGGTCCGACCGCTGCTCGGGCGATACGGCGGATGGTGCGTTACCCAAAAAGCACGCTTGCCGGCGTTCGCCCGGTCCACTGGAACATCCTGTTCCGGCTTCGTCGTCGTTATTCCCGGCGGAATGGCGATCTCGAGGTCGAGGTCTGGTTGGGCGAAGCGCACGACGCGCCCAAGGAAACCGTTCATGAAGATGTCGATGCTGATCGGACTGATGACGTTGGGAGCCAGTGTGGCGGGTCTCGGATGACCCTGAAAACGATCTCATTCTGGGCGTATCCCTCCGTCCTCCTCGCCGCCTGGGTCGCGTCCGCAGCCTGGATGCTTTCCGCGGTTCCGACGATCCAGCCGTCGCTGCGCTCGATCGCCGCCTCCGGATCGCGACCGTCCACCGAACCGCTCGAGCCAGCCGTGGTGACGGCGACCGCCCACGCACATTCTCGGCGAACAGCCTCTGGACGCGCTCGTGTCGCGGACCCGTGCATCCGGGCGGATCCAGCATGTGCAACAGATCGAGCGGATTGACGAAGCCACGTGAACAAGACGCGTCCGTTGCCCTTTCCCACTCGTGCCGGATGAGTCGGGCAGGTCCAGGACGATCGTCGGAGACTTTGACTCGCCGTCGCGATGTGGATTATTCCAGGGTTACGAAAGTAGGGGGCGTTGCTTTTCCAGGGGGCGGGTTGCGGGCTGCGCTGCGCGCTTGAGAACACGTGGCCCATCGCACCAGCCCGTCAGCGGCACCCCTGCAGATCCCCTCGCTAGACGGAATCCGCGCCGCATCGGTCCTGCTCGTCTTCGGGAGCCATGTCCTCTATTGGCTGCCAATCCCCGGCCGGTTCGGCGTGACCGTGTTCTTCTTCCTCAGCGGGTACTTGATCACGACCCTCCTCCGCATCGAGCGCGCGCGCGAAGGGACGATCTCCTTCAAGGATTTCTACGTCCGCCGGGCGCTGCGCATCATCCCGCCCTTTGCGCTGATCTTTCTCGCGACGGTCCTCCTGGTGAAGGTCGGCCTGTTCCGCGGCACGGTCGATCGTCGCGCCCTCGTCGCGGGCTTCGGGTACTACGCGAACTACGCGATGATCTCCGGCATCGAGATGCCGCCGGGTACCGGCGTGATCTGGTCCCTCTCCATCGAGGAACATTTCTATCTGGCGTTCCCGGTGATCTACTTCCTGCTCACCAGGTGGGTCCAGAATGGCGTGCGGCTCGCCGCGCTCCTCTGGGGAATCTGCGCTTGCGTTCTCGCCTGGCGCCTCGCCCTCGTGTTCCACTGGAACGTTCCGCTCGAACGGACCCTCCTCGCCACCGATACGCGCATCGACGGAATCCTCTTCGGCTGTGCGCTCGCGGTCTGGGGCAATCCGATCCTGGATGGCCCGGGTCGCTTCTCCGAGCGCGCATGGAAGTGGCTGCTCTTTCCGGCGGCCATCGTCATCCTGCTGGCGTCGTTCGTGGTTTCGAGCCATGCGATCCGCGAATCCGTCCGGTACACGATCCAGGGTCTCGCGCTGGTGCCCGTCTTCGTGACTGCCATCCGCTTCCCGCGCTGGGGACCGATGCGTCCTCTCAACTGGAGGCCGGTCGCGTTCCTGGGAACGCTCTCGTACTCGTTCTATCTGCTGCACGACGTCGTCTACGAGCAGGTGATGCCGCGGATTTCCCTCCCGCCTGCCCGCGTGGCCCTCACGCTCGCCATGTCCGTTGCCCTTTCCTGGGCGATGTACCGGTTGGTCGAGCGACCCCTGGCGCGGTTGCGCGCGCGCCTCCTCGGTGCCTACAGCGTTCGGGCGACACAGCCCGACTTCGCGCCGGCCGCGCCGCGCATGGCGCCCTCCCCCGTCGTATCTGGCCCTCGAGGCGGTTGGACTTGATTCGGCGGATGTAATGCAGCCTTCGAACGGAGAACGCCTGGAGCAAGCGACCCGGCTGATGATCGGGTTCGCGGAGCGCGAAGGCGGCCAGCGCTACCTGTGGACGGACGCGTTCGCGGTCTGCAACCTGCTTGCGATCGCGCGCAGGACCGGGGACCACCGTTACGCGGGCCTGGCCCTCGGCCTCGTCGAGCTCGTCCATGAGACGCTGGGCAGGCATCGCGAGGATGATCCCCGCAGCGGCTGGCTCGACGGCGCCTCGTCTGCGCATCCGACCGCAGGCGGCCTGCGCATCGGCAAGAAGCTTCCCGAACGCGCTGCCGGCGAGCCCTTCGACGACCGTCTGGAATGGGACCGTGACGGGCAGTACCTCCATTATCTGACGCGCTGGATGCACGCCCTCGATCAAGTCTCGCGCTTCACCGGCGATGCCCGCTTCAACCTCCAGGCCCGCGAGCTTGCCGAGGTCGCCTTCCGGCGCTTCAGCTATCAGCCGCACTCCGGGGCCCTGCGGCTACGCTGGAAGATGAGCATCGATCTGACCCGTCCGCTCGTGCCGTCGATGGGTCAGCACGACGCCCTCGAGGGGTACGTGACATGCACGCAGCTCCGCGCCACGGCTTCGGCCTCGGGCGCCGCGGGCGGTCCTGACCTGAGCGAGCCGCTCGCAGGTTTCGCCTCGATGCTCGAAGGATCCGATCTCGCGACGAGCGATCCACTCGGTATCGGCGGCCTGCTCATCGACGCGTGCCGCCTCGCCGCGCTCTCGCGAACAGGAGCCTTTGCGGACGATACCTTGCTCCCTGCGCTGCTCGAGGCCGCGCTCCAAGGCCTGCGCGACCCTTCGGACAGGGTGGACCTCGCGCGCCCAGCCTCGATGCGGCTCGCGTTCCGGGAGCTCGGGCTCGGCATTGGATTGCACGGAGTCGAGCATCTCGAGCGGGAGGGGCTGGGCGAAATCGTCCGCGACTTCGCGCCCTATCTGCCGCTGGCCGGGAGGATCGAGTCCTTCTGGCTCGATCCGCGAAGCCAGGCTGCCCCGTCGTGGGTTTCGCACCGGGACATCGACGAGGTGATGCTGGCGAGCAGCCTCTTCCCCGAGGGATGTTTCGTTCCCTTTCCGATCGGTTGAGGGGCGAGGTCCCGCGTCACCGCTGCTACCTGCCGTCGCCTTCCGTCGCGGCCTTCTGCACGAGTTGCACCAGCTCGTCGTACGGCTGAGCGCCGACGACGCCGTAACGGCCAGCGACGAACGTCGGGACGCCGGTGACGCCGTATTCGCGCGAGAGCTTCCAGTCCGCGTCGATGGCATCCTTGAACGTCCGCTTGTCGAGCACCTCGCGCGCGGCATCGATGGGCAGCCCAACCTGCCTCGCCACGTCCAGGAGCACCGCGGGCTGTGAAATGTCGCGCCCCTCCGCGAAGTACGCGCGGAAGATAGCGTCGTGGATGGCCTCGCCGCCGGGCTGCGTGTCGGCCCACTTCCCGAGCTCCTGCGCGAGCCGGCTGTTGTACGTCCTCGCGCGCTCGCCGTAGGGGAGCCCTTCGGCGTCCATCCGCGCCTTCATCTGCGCGTGTAGAGCCTCGAGGTCCAGGTTCCGTCCCGCGAAGAGATCGGCGAGCGAGCGGCCTTCCGCGGGAGTGTCCGGATGGAGCGGGAAGTGCACCAGCCGGATTTTCAAGCGGTGCTCGGTCTTGAGCTTCTCAATACGCACGGTACTGAGGTAGCACCACGGTCATACGTAATCGGAGAACACGGTCAACGTCACCGGCTCGCTCACGTTGCCTCCTTGCGGGACGATCAGCTTGCGCTCGATCAGTCCCAACGCCGTCGGCACCTCTGCGAGTCCTTTGATACTACCTGTACGGGCGCTCCGCATCCGGTCCTCGGGCGGAGCGATTTCGCGGTCGACGAAGAAGGACGGTGAGCCGCATCCGTGCGCTCATGGGACCGATCGATCCCACCACCGGACACGCTGCCTGCGAGGCGCCCTCGGAAGTCCGCTGGCCCTGCTCTTGCTATGACGCGAGCATGCTTCACGAGCTCAAGATCGCCGCCCGGACCCTTCTCCGCGCGCGCTCCTTCTCGCTCGCCGTGGTGCTCACGCTGGCCCTCGCCATCGGGGCGACCACGTCGGTGTTCAGCGTCTTGCGGGGCGTCCTCCTTGCCCCTTTGCCGTTTCCGAACCCGGACGCGCTCGTCCACTTCGGCAACAGCTTCAAAGGGAGTCCGCCGGGCTGGTCGATCTCGCCGGTCGAGTACCGGACGAACTACGCGACATTGCGCAGCTTCGCCGGCGTGGGCGCGTGGGCGAGCGCGGGCGCGAATCTCACCACGCCCACCGAACCGATCCACGTCTCCCTCGGGCTGGCGACCGCGTCGCTCTTGCCCACGCTCGGCATCCATCCCGCAATCGGCCGCTGGTTTCTCCGTGAAGAAGAAACGGAAGGCGCGGATCGCAAGCTCGTGCTCGGCGATGCGCTCTGGCGCTCCCGGTTCGGATCCGATCCGGGCGTGATGGGGAGGACCGTGGAGGTGGACGGCAATCCCTACCTGGTCGTGGGGGTCCTTCCGCCGGACCTCGAGCTGCCGGAGCGATTCGATGCGTGGGCGCCGCTCGCCCTGCCGCCCGCGATGTATGCCGAATCGAGTCGGACCAATCACTTCCTACGCGTGATCGGCCGGCTGGGCGCGGGCATGACGCTTACGCGCGCCCGGCGGGAGCTGGCCTCGGCATCGGCGCAGGTCGACGCCGATCACCCGGAATCCTATCCGGCCGAAGCACGGTTTGCGCTTGCCGCCGAGCCGCTGCATGAGAGCATGGTCGGCGACATTCGCGACATGCTGTGGATGCTCTTCGCAGCCGTCCTCCTCGTTCTCGGGATGGCGTGCGTGAACGCCGGGAACCTCCTCGTCGCCCGCTCGACCACGCGCCAGCGGGAGCTCGCGGTGCGCGCCGCGCTGGGTGCGGGCCGCGCGGCCCTCGTCCGCCACACCCTCCTCGAGGTGCTGCTCCTCGCTCTTGCCGCGGGGGCGGCGGGAATGGTTCTCTCCCGGTTCGGGGTGGATCTCATAGTCGGGCTCGGCCCCAGGGACCTATTGCGCGAGCGGGCAGTGCACCTCGACACGTTCGTACTCGGGTTCGCGCTGCTAGCGACGCTTTCGAGCGCCGCCTTCTTCGGAATCGCGCCAGCCGTCGCCGCGGCGCGCACTGATCTACAGAGCGCGTTGCGCACGGTCTCTTCGTCGGCGGCGCCGCGTGCGCGGAGGCTTCGCCGCGCCCTGGTGGTAACCGGCGTGGCGCTGGCGCTGGTCCTGCTCGCCGGCGCGAGCGTTCTCTTGCGCAGCTTCTCCAAGGTGGTCCACGTCGATCCGGGCTTCGAACCGCGCGGGGCCGTCACGCTGAGGATCGCCCTGCCCGCATCGGGCTCGGAGACGAGCTCCGTGGGCGGGCTGCCCTCCTCGGGCTCCGTGACGAGCTCAGACCGCGCGCGCTACGACCTCTTCTACCAGCGCGCGCTGCAAGCGTTGCGCGACCAGCCGGGCGCCGTCGCGGCGGGGGCCATCGACTTCCTTCCCATGAGCAACACCACCGATCGCTACTTCGACATCGAGGGCCGCCCGACCCCGCCCGGCGCGGATCGGTTCGACGAGCAGATCCGGAGGGCATCTCCCGGATACTTCGCTGCCATCGGCATGCGCGTCCTGCACGGCCGGGCGATCGACGAGACCGACCGCCCTGGCGCTCCGGGGGCCGTGGTCGTGAACGAGGCCTTCGCGCGCAAGTATTTCGGCGGGGACGCGATCGGGCATCGCATCACACTCGACCCGAAGGCGGGTTGGTCGACGATCGTCGGTGTCGTGAACGACGTCCGCGAGATGGGCCTCGATACCGACGTGCCCCCGATCATGTACTTCCCGTTCGCGCAGGACCCGCGCAGCACGATGACGATCGTCCTCCGATCGCGCAATCCGGAAGGCGCAGCGATGAAGGAGGCGCTCGCGGCGCTCTCCGGCCTCGATCCGACCCTGCCTGCGTTCGCGGTGAGGCCGCTGCGCGAACTGGTGAGCTCGTCGCTCGAGGAGCGCAGGTTCGCCCTCGCGCTCACGCAAGCGTTTGCACTCATCGCGCTCGCCTTCGCGGCCATCGGTCTGTACGGAGTGCTCGCCTATAACGTCGCCTCCCGCACCCGCGAGATCGGGGTGCGGATGGCGCTCGGCGCGCGTCCCGCCGGGGTCCTCGGCCTCGTTGCGCGCGAGAGCGCCTCGGTCGTGGGCCTCGGAATCGTCCTCGGCGGAGCGGGAGCGGCAGTCGCGACGCGCGCGATATCCGGACTTCTCTACGGCGTCAGCCCTCTGGATCCTCTCGCGCTCGGTCTCGCCGCCGGTGCGCTCGTGATCGTCTGCATGGTCGCCACCATCGTGCCTGCGCGACGCGCCACCCGGATCGATCCCGCCATCGCCCTCCAGTCGGAGTAGGCTTTTCCGGCGGTGAAGGCCATCGCCGTCCTGTTCGCGTTGCCGTCGACCTACTCCTCCGGCGACAGGTGCGCCTCGACCATCCACAGCCACTTGTCCACGCCGCGCGAGATCTCGACGAAGATGTCGCTGGTGTCCTTGTCGCCGATGCGGTCGCTCTCGTCGATGGCGCTGCGGATGACCTTGCCGAACGCCGCCAGGGCGGAGGAGAGGGCATCGGCGTGCTGCCGGCCGGTCCCCGTCTTGAGCGGGTACTCCGCGAGCGTCGATCGCTTTGCCACCGAGCGTGCCGTGCCTTCCACGGCTCCGCCAAGCTGCACCGCGCGCTCTGCAATCAGATCGACGTAGTCCTCCACGTCTTCGTTCACCTTGTCGAACAGCTCGTGCAAGGCGATGAAATTGGGCCCCTTCACGTTCCAGTGCGCCTGCTTGGTCTGCGTTTGCAGGTCGACGGCGTCGGCCAGCCGGTCATTGCACAGATCGACCGCTCGCCGCCGCGTGGTCTCGGGCAGGTCGTTTTTCGTCGGGTGCATCGGTTGCTCCTCTCGTTTCATGGATCGATGCCTGGGCGGCCCGACCGATGCGGTGGAGTAGCCCTCGCTGTAGGCTCTCGCGCGTGGACGCCTTCAGCTATCTATCAGTCCTGCTGTCGATCATCCTCGGTCTGGCCATCACCCAGGTGCTCCAAGGCGTCGGGCAGCTCCTGCATGCGCGCGCTCGCGCCGGTCTGCCTGGCGACCTTCGTGGCGTACGTGGTCGTGCTCTTCGCTCGCCTGCGGTGAGCATTCTTCTTCAAGCCTTCATTCCCGAAAAGAACTGTTGATGTTCCGCCAGGACGCGCTGCTTGGCGTCGGGATTCGGGTCGAGAGTCCAGACGTCGCGCTCGTGGGTGCCGCCGAGCAGCACGCCATCGCGCCGGGGAAACATGTAGTCGTCGCCGAAGTGCGCGGCGTAGTTCACGGCGGGTTGCGGCATGAGCACGGTGAGCTGCCCTTTGACGGCGGTCAGCTCCTGGTCGCCGAAGAGAGCATGCGCGCCGAGTCCGGTGCAGTTGACGACGGTGGACTCGCTCAGCTGCGCGACATCGGCCGGCGAATGAAACTCCTGCACTACTATCTTTCCACCGGCGACAAAAAAATCGCTCATCAACGCCGGCAGATAGATGGAGGGCTCGATCATCATGGTCTGGACGCGGCGCACGTAGGGCAGCGGAAATGGATTGCTGGGCCCTTCGATGGCTGTGACGTCGACGAGGAACTGGTGCAGCGGATTGCCTGGCGCGAACCTTCCGCTGGTATACGGATCCGGCGAGCAATAAAAGTTTGGTATCCAGCGCACGCCGTAGCGCTCGCCGACCATCAGCTGAAAGCGCCGATTGGCGATACCCGCCGCTTCCACGAACTGCTGCATGAACGCCGGAGTGGCGTGCTCACGCTCATACACCAGGAACGGATACCACTGCGCTCCGGCGGTGTTCGAGGTCGTATTTGGCGGAAGGTCCTTGGCATAGATTGTCACTGAATATCCGCGCTCCTGCAGCAGCCGGGAGGTGGCCAGTCCGACAGCGCCCGATCCAAGCACGGCCACACGCGCCCCACTCGCTTCGCGCACCAGACGCGCGGCCAGCTCACTGGTGCCCCAGGAGAGCGTGACGCCTCCGCCACCGTGTCCGTAGTTGTGGACCACCAGCTTGTCGCCGACGTTCTCGGCGCGCACGACGAAGCCGGACGGCCGGAACGGACGCAGCCCCACGACGGTACGGATCTCGAGCTCGGGCCGGACATCCACGCGCGGCAAATGGAGCAACTCCGGAGGGTGCCCCGGCACGACCTGCGAGCCGCGCCGCATGCATCCATCGAGCAGGAAAGCGCCAGCGGCCGTCCCCAGCGTCTTGAGTGCCGCGCGACGATTCATGGGAGGAAGTATACGTTCATCTACGGGTCACCCTCATGACGAAACTACTCACCGGACAGGTCGCCCTGGTCGCAGGCGCCACTCGTGGCGCCGGGCGCGGCATCGCGCGCGCTCTCGGCGAAGCCGGTGCCCTGGTCTATTGCACCGGCCGTAGCGTGCGTGGCAACCCATCGCCATACAACCGGCCTGAAACGATCGAGGAAACCGCCGAAATGATCGTGGCCGGTGGCGACGAAGCGATCGCCGTGCGCGTCGATCACACCGCCGAATCGGAGGTGAAGACGCTGCTCGATCGCATCGACCGCGAGCGCGGCCGGCTGGATGTGCTCGTCAACTCCATCGCCGGCGAAGACCCCCTGATGCACCAGTGGGGGACGTTCTGGAAGGCGAACCTCGAAGAGGGAGATGCGATCTTTCGCAACTGCATCCTGTCGCACATCATCACAGCGAAGAATGCGGCGCCGCTCATGATCCGGGCGAAGCGTGGGCTCATCGTCGAAGTTACCGAGAACGACATACTGCCGGCTGGCGGAAATCCGCTGACGCAGACGGTGAAGCTGGCGCTGAAGGGCCTGGCGCTGAACATGGCGCCTGAGCTGTACCCGCACAATGTCACAGCGGTTGCAATCACGCCGGGATTCCTGCGATCGGAATCGATGCTCGAGCATCAAGGCGTCACCGAAGCCAACTGGCGCGATGCGGGAAAGAAGGATCCGAATTTCCTCGAATCGGAATCGCCGCTGTTCGTCGGACGCGCGGTGGCGGCGCTCGCCAGGGATCCGGACGTCATTGCGCGCACCGGTCAGCTGCTCAGTTCGTGGGAGCTGGCGCGGGAATTCCAATTTACCGATTACGACGGGCGACGGCCCGATTGGGGCGCTGTGAAGATCGATTGGTCGGCGATGCCGCCGGCGTTCGTGGATCTCTTTCGAACCGGTGCGCGTGTGCAGCTTGAATGGCTGCAGACGCTGGCCGGACGCACGAAGGCCTTCAGCGAAAAACTGCCGGGCGGTTCTTCTTGATCTGGGCTAGGGGTCAGGTTGCAATTGCGAGCTGCGCTGGATCGCGGCTCGTCGCTCGATGTGCCACGGCGATGACGACCGGCAGCAACAGCTCGGGAACGAGGTAGCCAAGCCAGACCGCAGCGGGAGCAGGCAGACCGACCTGGCTCATGGACAGGAGCCTTCCAAGGCCGGCGAAAAATACCCCGAGCGCAAGGAGGTACACGAGGGTTCCTTGGCGTCGAATGGTGACCGCCGCCCACAAATTGATGAGGCCGGTCGAGAGGTACACGCCCGCCATGAAGCGATGAACGTTATCGAGCCGCGGCGAGGTGTCTGGCTCTCCCAAGACCATCTGCAATGTGCCACCGACCAAAGCGATGGCTGCGACCAAGAACAGGCAGACCTGGACGACGCGTTGGCTGGTAGGCATGGGTTCAAGGTGGATCATCTGGCCTGGCTCTGTCCACTCGGGGTGGACGAACTGCCGCCGCGAACGCGCGGTGCGCGCGGGTGAGCTCGCGCGCCCGCGTCGGTTCACCGTGCGGCGGTGACGACGAGATCCACGATCGCCTCGGCGCGCGATGAGAGCGGAACATGGTCGGACGGTACCGTGGTCACTTTCGACTTCATGCGCTCTGCGAGGAAGCGCTGGGTCTCGGGCGCGACCATGCGATCGTTCTCGGCGATCAGAAACCAGGACTGCTTCTCCCTCCAGGCCGGCGTCGTCATCTTCTCGCCGAGGCACGTCACCGAGATCGGCTTCTGCGTTGCGGCCAGGAGCGCCGCCTCGTCGCGTCATCCTGAATCGCATCGAGGATTTCGCGCGCGGCTGCCTTGTCACCCGCTGCAGCTTCCCGCGCGCGCTCGGCAAGATCCGTCGTCGAAGCTTCGTGGGCCATCTTGTTCTTGGAGACATCAGCCTCAGGTTTTGTGACCAGTCGTGTGTTGCGTTGGCACGCTCCGGGCGAGCAGAGAGAGATACGCGGACGTACCTTCTCCGCCGAGCGTGGCAGAGCAGCCCGCCGCCGTGCTATGCACGCCGGTTGAACCGCTACGCCATCCGGCGTTTGGCCACGCGAGCGGAGAGCAATCTTCGGATCCGGGATACGCCGGCAGCAACCGCGAGGGAGAGGTACACAATGAAGAAGCCGAGCACTCCGACCGCGATGACGCGGCGGACCGTCATCAAGGCCGCGGCGGCCGCGGGCGCCGCGCTCCTCGCCCCTCCCATCATCAAGGCGCGCGGCGAGGAGCCGATCAAGATCGGCCTCGACAACCCGCTCACGGGAACCTACGCGGCCTTGGGGAAGAACGAGCTCGTCGGTGCCCAACTCGCCATCGAGCAGATCAACGCCAAAGGTGGGATCCTCGGCCGCCAGGTGCAGTTGCTCGTCGAGGACTCGACGAGCGGAGAGGCCGGCACCGCCGTGCAGAAGGCGCGCAAGCTCATCGAGCGCGACCAGGTGAACTTCCTCGTCGGCAACGTCAACTCGGCGCTCGCCCTGGCGATGGCGGGGGTGTCGAACGAGAAGGGCGTCCTGCACATCGTCCCGGGCGGCCATACCGACGGGATCACCGGCTCGAGCTGCCACTGGAACGTGTTCCGCGTCTGCAACACCACGACGATGGAAGCGAACGCGGTCTCGAGCGCGCTCCTCAAGAACATCGGCAAGAAGTGGTACTACATCACGCCCGACTACGCCTTCGGCCACACGTTGCAGGAGGGCCTCGAGAAAGCCGCGGCGAAGGGGGGCGGCACCAAGGTCGGCGGCGACCTCACGCCCCTCGGCACCACCGACTTCTCCTCCTACCTCATCAAGGCGCAGTCGGCGAATCCGGACGTGATCATGTTCCTCGTCCAGGGCGACGACATGATCAACGCGCTCAAGCAGGCCGTGCAGTTCGGGCTCGACAAGCGGCTCCACCTCGGAGGGGCGCAGCAGGAGCTCGAGTCCCTCCTGGGGCTGCCTCCGGAAGCGCGCATCGGGACCTGGGTGTTCGAGTGGTACTGGAAGCAGCCCGACGTTCCGCACGTGAAGGAGTTCGTCGCCGCCATCAAGAAGAAGACGGGAAAGGTCCCGACGGCCCGCACCTGGTTCGGCCACGCGTCGATCTGGAGCTGCGCGCTAGCGGCCAACCAGGCCAAGTCGCTGAACGCCCTCAAGATGGCGAAGGCCCTCGGCGGCATGAAGCTTCCTCCCGAAGTGGGTCTCATGCCCAACGAGGCCTACTTCCACGAGAAGACGCACCAGCTCATCACCACGCTCTACGTGGGCAACGCCCAGGCGAAGGGCAGCGAGCCGGAAGACCTCTTCAATGTGACGCAGCTCGTGAAGGGCGCCGATGCGGCCGCCTCGCCCGAAGAAGCCGGCTGCAAGATGACCTGGCCTTCCGCCACGTGAGGAAGCGTTCCGCTCCCGGGCTTCTGGCCCGGGAGCCCGCTCTTCCATGACACAACTCATCCTCTTCAACGTCTTCAACGGCCTCGTCGTGGGCGCGTTCTACGCGCTCATGGCGCTCGGTCTGTCGCTCATCTTGAACCTCACTGGCGTGATCAACTTCGCGCACGGTGGCTTCCTCGCGCTCGGGGCATACATCGCCTACACGCTGCTCCCGTACGTGGGGTTCTGGGGCGCCCTCGTCATCGCCCCGGTGCTGACGGCGCTCGTCGGCATCGTCGTCGAGCGCGTCCTCATCCGCCGCCTCTACGGGCGCGATCCGCTCTACAGCCTGCTCCTCACCTTCGGGCTCGCCTTCATCTTCGAGGACGGCACCCGGTTCATCTGGGGCGCGCAGAGCGTGCCCTACCAGATCCCAGCGAGCCTCACCACCGCGCTCAGCCCGTCGCTCTTCTTCCTCACGGGGTACCGCGTTTTCATGGTCGTGCTGGTCGCCGCGGCCGTGGCGGGGCTCTTTCTCCTGCTCACACGGACGCGGCTCGGGATGCGGATCCGCGCGGGGACCCTCGACCTCGAGACGGTATCGGTGCTGGGCGTCAACGTACGGATCCTGCGCAATCTCAACTTCGGCCTCGGCATCTACCTCGCCGGCCTCGCGGGGGTCCTCGCCGCCGGCATGCTGGGCCTGCAGCCCACCATCGGCACTTCGCTCATCATGCCGAGCTTCGTCGCCATCATCGTGGGCGGACTGGGGAGCCTCCCCGGAACGCTTCTCGGCGGCATCCTCATCGGCGTCGCGTCGGGGGTCACCACTGTCTTCTTTCCCTCGGCAACCGAGGCGGTCATGTACGTGATGATGGGGATCGTGCTGCTCGTCCTGCCGCGCGGCCTGCTGGGCGAGGAGGGTCGGTTCTGACTCCACTCTTGCGCAAGCACTGGGGGAGCGGCGTCATCTGGCTGCTCCTCTTCACCATGCCGTTCTGGATGCTGGCCGTGGGCGGTTACACCGAGCTTGCCGCGCGGATCGTGGTGCTCGGCCTCGCCGCGATGGCGCTCAACTTCCTGCTCGGCTTCACCGGCGTCCTCTCCTTCGGCCACGCGGCGTACTTCGGACTCGGCGCGTACGGCGTGGGGATGACCATCAAGTACCTGTTCCCGAGCACGGCCGCCGGCGTGGTCATCGGGGTCGCCGCCGGCACTCTTGCCGGGGCGATCATCGGCGCCCTCATCGTGAAGCTCCGCGGCGTCTACTTCGCGATGGTCACCATCGCGTTCGGGCAGGTGTTCTACTTCATCGCGTTCCGCTGGAACTCGGTCACCGGCGGCGACGACGGACTCACCGGATGGGGACGCCAACCGATCAATCTCGGTTTCACGACCCTCGACATCCAGGGCAACGACAAGGCCTTCTACTATTTCGTGCTCGCGCTCTTCACGATCTCGGTCGCCGTCATGGCGCTGCTCCTGCGCGGGCCCTTCGGCCGCACCCTGCTCGCCATCCGGGAGAATGAGCGACGCGCGCGCTTCCTGGGCATTCCCATCGAGCTGCACATCTGGCTCTCGTTCGTCATCTCGTGTTTCTTCGCGAGCCTCGCCGGCGCGCTGTTCGCGCTCGTCAACAACTTCACCGATCCGCGCTTCTTGCGCTGGGATCAGTCGGGAACCTTCGTGATCATGGCGGTGATGGGAGGGATGCGATCGTTCTGGGGGCCGCTGATGGGCGCTACCGTCTACGTGCTCCTGCAGGACTATCTCTCCAGCCACACCGAGAACTGGATGTCGTTCGTGGGGCTCGTCTTCGTGCTCGTCGTCCTCTTCTTTCCGCGCGGCATCGTCGGCACGGCCCGAACGAGGACGGTGGCCGAACCGTGAGCCTCTTGCGCGTCGAGGGCGTGTCGCGCAGCTTCGGCAGCGTGGTCGCGGTGAAGGAAGTCACGATGACCGTGCAGCCCGGCGAGCTGCGCGCGGTGATCGGTCCGAACGGCGCCGGGAAGACCACCTTCTTCAACATGATCAGCGGCTTCTTCCCGCCCACGAAAGGCCGGATCTTCTTCGCCGACCACGAGATCACCGCGATGCCGTCGCACCGGCGGGTCGCCCTCGGCATCGCGCGTACCTTCCAGATCACCGAGATCTTCCCCGAGCTGACGGTGCGCGAGAACCTGCGCATCGCGGTGGAGGTGGCGTCGAAGCACCGGCTCAGCCTGTGGCTGTCGCGAGAGAACGAAACGCGGATCGAGGCGCGAGTCGCCGCGCTCATCGAGCTAGGAGGGCTCTCCGCCAAGGCGGACCGGCAGGTCTCCGAGCTGACGCACGGTGCTCAGCGGGCCACGGAAATCATGATGGCGCTGGCGCTCGAGCCGCGGCTTCTCTTGCTCGACGAGCCGACCGCGGGGATGGGCGACGACGAGACGTACCACATCGTCCGGCTCGTCCGGCGCCTGCACAAGGACCAGAAGCTCGCCATCGTCCTCGTCGAGCACGACATGCGCGTCATCTTCAACCTCGCTGATCGCATCACCGTCCTCGCCGAGGGCTCGGCGCTCGCCGAGGGCACGCCCGACGAGATCGCCAAGAGCGAAGCGGTCCAGGCCGCCTATCTCGGGAAGGTCCGATGAACGCTCTCGAGGCTCGCGGGCTGCATACCTATTACGGCAAGAGCCACATCCTGCACGGAGTGGATCTGACCGTCCGCGAAGGCGAGATCGTCACGCTCCTCGGGCGCAACGGCGCCGGCAAGACGACCACGATGCGCAGCATCGTCGGGCTCACCCCCGCGAAAGAGGGCACGGTCCGCATCTTCGATCGCGTCACGACGGCGTGGCCGTCCTACCGCATCGCGTGGCTCGGCGTCGGGTACGTGCCGGAGGGGCGGCGCATCTTCGCGAATCTCACCGTCGAGGAAAATCTCAAGGTTCCGGTGGAGCGGCCGGGGCCCTGGAACATCGCCCGCATCTACGAGCTGCGCCGACCGCGCCTACGTCATCGACAACGGCCGGATCGTGTACGAAGGCCGGGCGGCCGAGTTCGCCCGCGACGAGGAGAAGGTCCGCGCGCTCGCCGGCGCGAGCGCGGAGAAGTGGAACGCGATCGTTTGAGCCAGCCTCTGCTCATCATCGCGTCGCGGCACCTGTGTATTGCTCGTCCGTGACCTTCTCCATCCACTCGACGACCTTGCCGTTCAGGTCTCCTCGGGATACCTGCAGGCGGCCGACATTTACAGCGATCTGGTAACAGGGGTTTCGTTTCTCGTCGAAGGTGGAAAAGCAGGGACAGACCCTTTTTTCTCCTTTACGATCCTGCGAACCAGTATCGAGGCGAAGACCATGAGGATTGCGATCGTCACCGGCGCCGGCTCCGGCATCGGCAAGTCCGCCGCGCTGGCGCTGTTGAAGGATGGCTATAACGTCGGCCTGGTCGGCCGACGCAAGGACATGCTGGAGAAGACCGCCACCGAGTCCGGCGCGCAGGACCGCGCCATGGTGCTGCCGGCGGACATCACCAAGGACGCCGAGGTGAAGCAGCTCTTCGCCGAGGTGAAGGGCAAGTGGGGCCGGCTCGACGTGCTATTCAACAACGCCGGTATCGGTGCGCCCTCGGTGCCGATGGAGGACCTGCCGATCGAGAAATTTCGCGAGGTGGTGAACATCAACCTGGTCGCGATGTTCATGTGCACCCAGGAGGCGATCCGGATCATGAAGGCGCAGACGCCGAAGGGCGGGCGCATCATCAACAACGGCTCGATCTCGGCGCACGCGCCGCGGCCGATGTCGGTCGCCTACACCTCCACCAAGCACGCCGTCACCGGCCTCACCAAGTGCATCTCACTCGACGGGAGGAAGGACGACATCGTCGGCAGCCAGATCGACATCGGCAACGCCCTCACCGAGCTCGCCGCGCGCATGGCGAAGGGCGTGCTGCAGGCCGACGGGTCGATCAAGCCCGAGCCGCTCATGGACGTGAAGCACGTCGGCGAGGCGGTCCTGCAGATGGCCAACCTGCCGCTCGACGTGAACGTGCAGTTCATGACCATCATGGCAACGAAGATGCCGTTCGTCGGGCGGGGCTAAGAAAAATGGGGACAGCCCCTGTTTGATTGCTTGAACCGCAGTTATGCGGGTGCAACGCGAAATTGAAGTGGGACGGGCGATCGCGGCAACGCGGGCCATCCCGGCGCCGGTGAGCATCGCGACCGGCCTTGGGCGTGCTACGCAGCGGCCACGCAGGGAGCCGGAGATCGAAGGGCCAAGCCATGAGCCTCCTGATCCGAGACGCGACCGTGATCACCGTGGAGCCCCGCGGGCACATCTTCGAGCCCGGCGCCGTCTACGTCGAGGGCGCCCGCATCGTCGACGTCGGCCCGAGCGATGAGGTCGTGCGCCGCCACCCGACGGCGGCGCGGGTCATCGACGGCCGGCGCAAGGTGGTCATCCCGGGCTTCGTGAGCACACACAACCACGTCGGCTACACGCTCTTCCGCGGACGCGCCGAGGACGCCGGGCTCGGCTGCGTGACCGGCATGTACTTCCCGATGACCACCGTCGTCACGCGCCCGGAGCGCCTGGCGGTCGGATCCCTCACGTACGCGGAGCTCCTGCGAAGCGGCGTCACCACCGTGCTCGAGATGGAGGAGGACGCCGACGTCTATGCCCCGTTCGTCGAGCGGCTCGGCATCCGGAGCCTGATGGGCGTCATGACTCTCGACGTCGAGGTGGACGGTCTCCGCCACGACCGGTACCGGTACGACGCGGTGCTCCGTTCTGCCCAGCTCCGCCAGGCGGTCGAGTTCGCCGAGGCCTGGCACGGCAAGGCCGACGGCCGGATCTCGGTGATCATGGCGCCGAACATGACCATCAGCTCCTCGCCGGAGCTCCTCCGGGAGTCCCGCGCGGCGGCCGATCGCCTGGGGCTCCGCCTCAGCATCCACCTCGGCTGGGGGCCGGCCGAAGGCGTCGCCACCCGACGGCTCCACGGCGTGAGCCCCTACGAGTACGCGCGCAGAAACGGGCTCCTCGCGCCGGACGTCGTGGCCGCGCATTGCTACGTCATCGAGGACCCGGACATCGCGCTTCTGGCCGAGACGCGCACCGCCGTCGCCCACTGTCCCCTCATCAACTCGGTCCGCGGCTACATCGCCCCCGTCGGCGAGTTCCGACGCCGTGGCATCACGGTCGGCCTCGGCATCGACAGCATGTTCTCCGATTATTTCGAGGTGGTCCGCGCGTGCGTGCTGATGGCGCGCCTCAAGGAGCAGAACGCCGTGACGATGCCCACGGCCGACGCGCTGGAGCTCGCCACGATGGGCGGCGCCCGGGCACTCGGTCTCGAGCGCGAGATCGGATCCATCGAGACCGGCAAGCGCGCGGACCTGGTGGTCCTCGACTACCGGGTGTTCGGTCTCACCCCGACGCTCGACCCGATCCAGAACCTCGTCTACCACGCGCATGCGATGAACGTGGAGACTGTGCTGGTCGACGGACGCATCGTCGTCGACGACCACCGGCTGGTCCACGCCGACGGGTCCGCCCTGATCGACTCTGCCCAGGACGCCGCGACCGCCGCCTGGCGGCGCTTCGTCGCGAAGTACGGCGGGATCATGGCGAAGTAGCGGACCGGGGAGACCGTACCGTTCTCGGCGTGTTCTGCATGAACCGCGTCAGCAAGACGGCTGTGCTTCGACTCGCCCCTCCTCCTCCAGCAAACGGCTGCGAACGGCCGCTTCCTCGTGGCCGAGGGCGGACCTATGCCAGCAGTCCGCAACGGCCCTTCCTCGACATCCGTGCGAGGGTGTCCACGGCCGGCGAGGGGGCGTGCTCGGGCTGCGCTCGCGCCGAGCTGGTCGGGGAGGATCCCGGCCACCTTCCGTCGCCTCGTCCCCGGAGCCGGCTCACGTGGGGACGCTAACCAGCACGCGAGGGGGCGTGGTACATGCCGCCGCGCAGGGACGGGCGCAGACGGGGATCGCGCGTTCGCGAACTGACCCGCCGCCGTCGTCCGATGGATACCGTGATGAAGTCGTCGACAATGAAAGCCGCATCCGTCCTTGCGTCGCTCGCGGTCTTCGCACCCCTCTCGGCGAGATCGGCCGCCGACAGCCCGGCTCCATTGGTGTTCGAGCGAGATCAATTCAAGCTCTTCCCACCGCCTTTGCCGTGGCAGCGAGCTCAAGTCAGCGAGCGATTCGTCGCGAGTTGGATCCGTGAAAGGCCTCGGGTCGTATTCGCGGTATTCGTCAAGCAGTTGCCTGCGCCAATCACGGCTGAGCAGGCCTTCCATGAGCTCTTCCGGGAGCAGAACGCAAATGCGCCCTCGTCACTCGTCTGGCAACGCTCTTCACGGATTCTGGGCGCCGATGCGATTGAGTACGAGTCGATTGTCGACAGTCATGGCATCAAGCAGGTCCACCGGCGCCGTGTGATCACGCGGAGAGACCGTATGTGGGTATTGTCGTGCGCCGGCCAAACCGAGAACGGCCACGCCGTTCGCGCCGCGGCCGACTTGCTCTTCGCGGGTTTCGGCCTGTTGCCTGACAAATAAGGGCCGAATCAACCCCTGGAGCTCCGGGTGATTGTTGGATAAGTGCATATTCCGTATCTGACCGGAGGTAGCCGATCCGCGCACGATGGAGTTGATCAGGCGCGACGTGCGCCTGTGCGAGCGCAGACGCCGTCGGCGGGGGCGCGATAGAACTAGTGATAGCGATGCCCAATCCTGCCGTCGACAAACGCAAGCTCAAGGACTCCGTCGCGGAGTACCTGAAGAGGGGCAAGGTCGACAAGGCCGTCGAGGCCCTCGAGCGGCTCGTCATCGCCGAGCCGAAGGACACGAATCACAAGCTCAAGCTGGGCGACTGCTACCGGAAGCTCGACCGACCCGAGAAGGCGATCGTCTGCTACCAATCGGTGGTCAAGGCGTTCAACGATCTCGGCCTGCTCGGCAAGGGAATCTCGGTGGCGAAAGTGATCCTCGAGATCGACCCGCGTAACGCGGAGGCGCGGCGCGACCTGGGCGAGTTGCACCAGCGCCGCTTCGGCAAGCCGCTCCCGGAGGATGGGGCTGTTGCGCGCGGCAAGTCGGCTCTCGCCACGCCGAATGGAAGCGGGTCCATCACGCCCATCCTTACCGGCGTCTACCCCGCACCGGAGGCGGCGAGAGCCTCTCCACTCGACGATCTGTTCGAAGACGTGGACGCGAGCGACGGCCAGGCACCGCTCGACCGCGACGATCCGTCGGCTCCAATCACCGACGAGCTTGACGCGGGCACCGGTCCCTCGCAGCAGCGCGGCGAGCTCGAGTTCACCCCAGAGGATCTCGGCGAAGCGCCGGCTCCTCCGGAGTCGAAGCCGAGCGCTCGCGCCCGCCTGGACAAGTCGATCCGCGCGCCCCCGCCTCCCGCGCGCCGTGGCACGTCGCTCGAGCTCGACCCTGGACTGCAGGACCTTCCCGACGAGAACCTCTTCGGCGACGAGCCGGAGGACCTCGCTACGGCCCCCGACGACGACGAGGTGCTCGACCTGCGCGCCGAGGCGGCGCCCGAGTTGGCCCGCGGGCCCTGGCCTTCCGAGCGGCGTCGCACGTCGTTCGATCTCGGCCCTGGACCGCAGGACCTTCCCGCCGAGAACATCTTCGGCGACGAGCCGGGGAACCTCGCCATGTCCCGCGACGACGCCGAGGTGCTCGACCTGCGCGCCGAGGTGGCGCCGGCACCCGGAGGCAGCGCCAGCGGACGGGAGCTCGACGCCGCAGTGAGCGCGATTTCCGCAAAGGCCCGGCACAGCGTGCCGACCACGCGGGTGCCGCTGTTCGACGTCCTCGGCCCGAGCAAGGCGATCGAGCTGATCAACCAACTGCCCTACCGGCGGTACGGTGCGGGGCAGGAGATCCTCAACGAAGGCGATCCGGGACGGAGTCTCTTCGTCATCGCCAAGGGCAAGGTGCGGATCTGGAAGAACATCGACGGCAACGAGCTGACGCTCGCGCATCTCGAGGACGGAGCATTCTTCGGCGAGACGGCACTCCTTGCGGGGGCGCCCCGCACCGCGAACGTCTCTGCCCTTTCCGAGACGGAGCTGCTCGAGGTGACCGACGGCGTCCTGCGCGACATCGCGAAGAAGCATCCCTCGGTGATGGAGTCGGTGAAGACCGTCTACCGCCAACGCCTGCTCAGCAACGTGATGACCATCTCGCCCATCTTCCGCGACTTCTCCCCGGCGGACCGGAAGCAGATCGTCGCCAGATTCAAGGTGCGCCCCTCCGCAGCGGGCGAAGTGCTCGTCAAGGAGGGCAAGGCGTCCGACGGGCTCTTCGTGGTGCTCCACGGGACGGTGGAGATGTCGGCGCAGAACGTCTCTCTGGCTCGGCTCAAGCAGGGTGATCTGTTCGGCGAAATGTCGATGCTGAGCCGCGAGCCGGCCTCGGCGACCGTCACGTCGCCGGGGAACACGCTCCTGCTCCGCCTCGGCCGCGCGGAGTTCCAGGAGCTGGTCGCAAAGCATCCGCAGCTCCTCGCGCTGGTGAGCTACCTGAGCGCGCAGCGCGACGCGGCAAATCGAGCTGCACTGAAGAATCAAGGCTGAGCTCATCGTCGCGAGGCGCCGGTACGGAATCCATACCGTCCGCGCCGGCCCACGGCGGTACGCTGTCCCGCATGAAGAGCTACGTTGAGTTCGGCATTCCGGAGACCAGTCTCCTGGTCAAGCAATCCGCGCCTGATGCGCTCGCTCTCGCCGCCGCGTAGCGGCGGCCATGTTCGCGATCGGCTACCTGTGCGCGATCGTGACGCCGGTGCTCGGCGGATTACTCTGGGACGCGACCGGCATCGCGTCGACGGCCTTCGTACCCGCAGGCCTGTTCGGGCCGCTCATGGTGATGATGGCGGCGGGTTTGCGGCTGGCGCCGGTCAACAACCCATCGCCAGCTTCACGCCGCTGAGGCTACCGGTGCTGGGCGCGACGCTGCTTCAGACGCACGCACGGAGGCGCTCCGGGCCGACCGTAGAGCGCCCAGACGAGAAAGCGCGGTCCCGCCGTGCTCACTCGTAGCCGTCCGCAGCGGACGGCCTGGAGGTGCCGATCGCAGAGCCTGACGATCGCCGGCTCAGCGCCCCTGACCGGCTCGCAGCTCGTGAA
Organism: Deltaproteobacteria bacterium; assembly: GCA_005879805.1. Lineage (GTDB taxonomy): Bacteria > Myxococcota > Myxococcia > Myxococcales > 40CM-4-68-19 > VBKO01. The sequence continues at coordinate 27,456 of VBKL01000061.1, forward strand.
CGACCTCCAGCATCCTGGCGACTCGCACCGCGGTGCGTGCCGCCGGCGCTTGCCTTGGGCAATCAGCTGTTGCGCCAGGGGCTCGATCGCGTCGACGGCGCGCCGGATCTCTGCGAGCCCGCGCTCGCTCGAAGCCACCCAACGCTCCCACGCCTCGCGACGCCGCGCTTGTCGCCGCTCCTCGAGATCCACGATGCTCAACGCAAGCACCTCCCCGGGCTCGCAGGAATGGCAGCGGGGTCCGACATCGATGGATTCGGTCGCACGTGCCCGTCACGTCGCCCTGGAAGCTACCAGCCCGCGCGCTCGAGGGCCCGGATTCGTTTCCACAGCAACGCTTTCGGTACGTTCATCTGCAGCGCGCGCATGCAGTCTTCGAGCCTGTCCGGGTGATGCCGAAGGCCATCGATCGCCGCGGCGAGGTCCCGCCCGATGCTGTCGCCGTAAGCCGCACGCGCTTTCGCCTTGGCCGCCGCCAGGACCTGCGATGAACTCCTTAGCGAGGTCATGCGCGAGTGAAGCGATCACGTCTTCGCCTTCAGAGGAAGCCGCAGTTCTCCCCGCATTACGACGCTACAGCCTGCGGGACCGGGATGCTATCCCCCGCGCAGGAGCAGTACGAACCGCGCGAGGTTTGGCGTCTCATCGTCGCCAGGTACGAGTGGCGCTACGAAGTGCAAGCGCCTACCACTTCATCCTGCATATCTGGCACACGCGCGAGACCGTTCAGGTAGGTCAACGCCTCGCAAGTATTTCATTCGTCAGGTCTGGGAGTAGGCGAATGAGTTCTTTCCTACCGTCTCGAAGGGCGCTGGGCAGGTTCCTTCACTTGGCGACCGCCGCGTAGATCAGACCGTAGGCTTCGGAGTCGAACGGCAATGGATCGAACGCCGCCTCGGCTCGCTGCAGTCGGGTTGCCGATCTACACGTGCAACCCGGACGACTTCCGCAGCCTGACAAACCTCATCGGTGCAATCGCCGTCTAGCCCCGAGGCTTGTCGCTCGAGCGCCAAACATCGGGCTCAGACCGGCCCAGGATGCGTCCAAGCGGTATACTTCAAGGATGGCGCGCCCCAAACATCCGCAGGAAACCCGCCAACGCCTGCTGGCCGCGGCCGACGAGGTGTTCTACGCCCATGGCATTCGCAACAGCAGCGTGGACGAGGTGGCGCAACGCGCGGGGCTGACCAAGCGCACGCTTTATTACCACTTCCCGTCCAAGGACAATCTCGCCGCGGCCTATGTCCAGCAGCGCAGCGACCTCACGCTGGCGCGGCTAATCGGCGCGGCTTCGAGCGTGGCGGGGCCGTTCGCGGCCAAGGTGGCCGCGCTGTTCGACGCGGTGGAACGCTCTGCCACTCAGGCCGGGTGGAATGGCTGTCCCTTCATCCGCACCGCCGGGGAATTCGTGGATGAGCCCCGGCATGAAGCGGTGCGACACGCGTCGCAGCACAAGAAGAACCTCGAGGCCTGGTTTCAGGCCGAGCTCGTGAAGGACGGCTACGCCGGCCATCAGCGGCTGGCCCGGCAGCTCATGGTGCTGGTGGACGGCGCCGTCGCCCAGTTGCTGCTGCACCGCGACCCCGCGTATTCGCAGGCGGCGAAGCAGGCCGCCGCGGCGCTGCTGGGCAGCGCGCGCCGGCCGGCTGCCGCCTCCCGCTGATTCCCCCCTGCTCCACGGCTTGCGCCGCTGGGCGCTTGCCAAAGCTCCACCTGTCATGTATACCCACCGGTGTACCACATACACAGGAGATGCACATGCCCCAGATCACCGTCCGCAGCACCTCGACCCGCCTGGCGCCCCAGCAACGTGAACGCCTGACCCAGGAGCTGGTCGGGTTGATGGTCGACGTGCTCGCGCGCAAGCCCGAGTCCGTCCTCGTCGGCTTCGAGTCGCTGGATCCGCAAGCCTGGTTCGCCGGCGGCAAGGCGCCGGCGGCCGGCGCAAGCCTCGTGCAGGCGCATATCACCGTCGTCGAAGGCACGGGCGACGCCCAGGCGCGCGAGCAGATGCTGCAGCGCACGACCGAAACGTTGCGGCAGGCCTATGCCCCGGTACACGGACCGGTATATGTCCTGTTCGTGGACGTGCCCGCCGCCTCCTGGGGGTACAACGGGCGCTCGGTGGCCGCGTTGCGCGCCCAGGGCTGAGAGGGCGGCGCCACGCCCGTCGGGCGAGGATCTACAAGGCGCTGCGTGAAGAAATGGAGCTCCACCTCGCCGAAAAAGCCGTGGAACTCGAAGCTCACGGTTTGACGACGGAGCACGCACGGGCTGAAGCGCGCCGCCGATTTGGCAACGTCGGATTGAAGCACGACGAGTAGCGGGAGATTTGGATGACACGGTTTGCGTCGGAGCTTGGCCAGGATGTTCGCTATGGTTTGCGCATGATGGTCAAGAAACCCACAGTCACGATCGTGGCTGTCCTGACGCTGGCTCTGGGCGTGGGAGCCAATACCGCCATTTTCAGCATCGTGCATGCCGTGTTGTTGCGTCCTCTGCCCTACCGCGATCCTGATCGTTTGGTACGAATCTTCTTCAACGAGCCCGGGGTAGGTTTGCGCGACGTCCGGTTTTCCAAGCCCGAGCTGGATGACCTGCAGACGCGAGCGGGCGTATTTGAAGATGTCACCCCAATCTTCGAGGGTAGCGAGAATTTGACCGGCGCCGGGCAGCCCGAGCGTGTCGAGGGGGTCAATGGCAGTTTCAGCTACTTTTCCATGCTGGGCGTGACCCCGCAAATTGGACGGCTGTTTGGCCCGCAGGACTTTGCGCCTGGTTTCGCTGCCGAGGCCGTGATCAGCGATGCCCTATGGCATCGCGCCTATGGCGCCGATCCGAACGTTGTCGGCCGTACCCTGGGGCTCGACAACGATCCCTTGACAATCATCGGGGTTCTGCCACCCGGATTTCGCCATCCTGGACCGACAATTTCCGGCGACGCGGAGGTGTTTGGCGCTGGCGGATTCATCGCAGACCCCTTTCCCAAGCCAACGCGTGGTACACGGATTCTGGTACATGGAATCGGACGACTGAAGCCTGGCCTGACACTGGCGCAAGCTCAGGCGCGGCTCACTGCCATGGCTGCCGAATTGCGCCACGACTTTCCCGGCGATTACCCGCCGCAGGCGCAATGGACAATCGAGGTTCAACCATTGCAGGACACTTTGGTGGGCAATGTTCGACCCATGCTGCTCGTGTTGCTGGGTGCTGTAATCCTGATCG
>VBKL01000062.1 GCA_005879805.1 Deltaproteobacteria bacterium
AGCAAGACGGAGGCAGTCATCGAGCAGGTGAACGGCTTGGAGAAGGTCGCGAACGTTCGCGACCTCATTCGGTCGCTGGTCACGGCGTAAGCGGTTTCTTGGTAGAGCGCGACGGCGCCCCTGGACCGCCATCACCACGCCGTCAGCGACTCCTCGAACAGGTGTGCGAGGTCCGCCTCGTTCACCGGTCGCGGCGACAGCTTCGTCACCCGTGCCTGCGGCAGCGTCCCCTTCACGAGCGCCGGGATATCGGACTTGTCGTAGCCGACCGAGCGCAGGCCGTTCGGCACCTTGAGGCGCTGCATGATCGCGATCAGCCGATCCGAGAGGATCTTCCCCGCGTCCTCCGGCTTCGCCCGCGAGATGTCCGCTCCCAGAATCTCCGCCGCAATCAAGTGCCGGTCCGGGCACGCCTCCGCCGTGAAGCGGAACACCGCCGGCGCATTCAAGATCACCGACATCCCGTGCGGCACGATCGGATGCGTTCCCGGGAACCCCTCGGGCCGGAAATCCTTCACCATCCCCGAGACCGGATACGACATCCCGTGCGGCAGGTGCACCCCCGCATTGCCGAACCCCACCCCCGCATACGACGCCGCGAGCTGCATCTTCTCGCGCGCCTCGAGGTCGTCAGGATCCTCCACCGCGCGCACGAAATACTTCGAGACCCAGCGCAGCGCCTCCAGCGACCAGACGTCGCTGATCGGATTCGATCCCTGGTACGCCGGCCGCAGCACCGGCCGCTCGGGACGGGGGCGCTTCTGGAAGGGCAGGGCGGTGTACGACTCGATGGCGTGGCTGAGGACGTCGAAGCCGCTCGTTGCCGCCACCTGCCGGGGCATGCTGCGCGTGTTTTCGGGATCGAGGATTCCCAGCAGGGGCTTGAGACGCCGGTGCGCGATCCCCGTCTTCGCGTGCAGCGGCGTGTAGTCGAAGATAGCGACGCCGGTGGTCTCGCTCCCGGTGCCAGCGGTGGTGGGCACCGCGATGAGGGGCTTGAGCGGCCCCGGCGCCGGCTTTCCCTTGCCGATGGGCGCGTTGACGTAGTCGAGGAAGTCAGCCGGATAGGTCGCGTAGAGGTTGGTCGCCTTGGCCGTATCGATGGTCGACCCGCCTCCCACCGCGACGAAGGCGTCGAACCGCCCCTCGGTCGCGAACTGGATGGCATCGAGAAAAGACCCGTCGGTCGGCTCGACCCGCACGCGATCGTAGAGCGAATAAGTGATGCCGTTGTCGCTCAGGCTCTCGAGCACGGTCGCGACGGGTTGCAACCGAGCGAGGTTCGGATCGGTCAGCACCATCACGCGTTTCGCGTTCATCTCGGCCAGGTCCATTCCCACTTCGCGGGTGACACCGCGGCCGAAGCGGATGGCGGAAGCTGCCAGCTCGAAGGCGTATTCGGAGGCCATGGCTGCCTTCTATCAGACCGAAGGCGGGGCATGGGGCGAAGGGATGCGACAACGAGAGCCCGTTGTGCGAGCTTGCGAGCCGGAGGGCCGCCCATGGATGCGGATCGACTCAAGTCGGTGCAGGCGCCGCTGAAGGACCGCTACCGGTCGGAACCTTCGTCCGCGCTCATCACCTTGCGCGCCGCGGGGCGGGCGACGGAAGGAATCGCCTGCAAGCTCGAGACGGGAAAGGGGATGGTGGAGGCAGGGCTCCATCCCGCGACGGGCGGGACCGGCCTTCAGGCGTGCTCCGGAGACATGCTCCTCGAGGCGCTGGTCGCGTGCGCGGGCGTGACGCTGCGAGCGGTGGCCACCGCCATCGGAGTCGAATTGCGCGATGCCCGGGTGCTCGCCGAGGGCGACCTCGATTTCCGCGGTACGCTCGGCGTTTCCAAGGATGCAAAAGTCGGATTCGAAAAGATCCGTTTGCGGTTCGAGCTCGATACCGACGCCACCGACGAGCAGCGCGCCACGCTGCTGCGTCTCACCGAGCGTTATTGCGTGGTGCTACAGACGTTGCGCGTGCCGCCTGCCCTCTCCGTCGAAGGCGTCGCGAAAAGCTAACGGACCTTTCCCGGCTGGGCGGGTTCGCGGCCGGGCCGGGTCTGGATGTACGTCTTCCCGGAGCAGCCGCACCGGCCCATCCTGATCTCGGCCTTGTCGCGCACGAGCGATTCGTCCACTCGAGCCCTGCTCCAGTCCGACCAATCGATCGGGACGTTGCAGGTAGGGCACACGTCGGGCACTTCGTCGGTCATTCTCGTTCACCGGTGTCAGCCCGCGGCGGGTCTTGTATCGCGCGAGGAGCGATCTCGATGTGAGAGGGAGATTAGAAGTCCCTCATGCCGTCGCATCCGCCGCGCGGTCGTTGCGTTCGGTTGCGGCCGTCTCGGGCAAGGCAAGCTCGAACAGGGCGCCGGCGGAGGACGGACGCAGATCGAGCGTCCCGCCATGGGCCAAGGCGATGGCGCGGGCGATGGAGAGGCCGAGCCCGAAGCCTTCCCCCGATCTGGCGCGGTCGCCCCGGGCGAAGCGCTCGAAGAGGTTGGACGCGATTTCCGGCGAAATTCCCGGTCCGTCGTCGGCGACCCGGATGCGCGCGGTGGTCCCGTCCGAGGCGGCAGTCACGGTCACCCGGGCACGAGCGTGGCGGACGGCATTGTCGAGCAGGTTCTCGAGGGCACGGGAGAGGAGCGGCCGGTTGCCCTCGACGAGCGCGCTGGTCGGCGTGCACTCGACGCGGATGGGTGCGCGCCCGTTCTGCGACGCCCGTTCCCGGGCTCGCGCGACGGTGGACTCGAGGATCTCGCCGAGCGGCAATACCGCCCTGCTGGAGAGCAGGGTGCCGGCGTCGGCGCGGGCGAGCGAGAGCAACGCCTCGAGAAGCTGCGCGATGCGCTCGGCCTCCTCCTTGACCGTGCCGAGCGTCGCGCGCAATTCCCCCTCGGTGCGCGTGCGGCGGAGCGCCACTTCCACCTCGCCGAGGATGGCGGTGAGCGGCGTGCGCAGCTCGTGCGCGGCGTCGGCGGTGAATCGGCGGACACGGGACATCGATCCGCGCGCGTCGGCGAGGAGCACGTTGAGCGTGCTGGCGAGGTCGTCCCACTCGTCGCCGGCGCCGGTGACCGGAAGCGTGAGATCCAGCTCGGAAGCGCGCGCGGCAGCGGCTCGCCGGCTGGCCTCGCGCATCGGCGCCAGAGCACGGCGCGCGAGATAGAGACCGAGAATCGCCGCCCCCGCGATGGCGAGGGGAGCAACGATGGCCATCGCCATTGCCGCCCTGGGCACCACCAGCAGGTCGTCGTCGTCGACCGGCAGGCCCCGGCTGATCTCGTCCCGCATGTGCGCTTCCGTCTGCAGCGCGATGACGCCGATGGTGGCGGCCCCGGACACGAGGAGGGCCGCCGCGACCGCGGTCGCGAAGAGCAGGGCCAACCGGTGGCGCAGGGCGGGCTTCACACGTCGCTCCGCAACGAATAGCCGACTCCGCGCGAGGTGTGGATGAGCCTGTGCGGGAACGGCTCGTCGATCTTCGCGCGCAGGTAGCGGATGTAGACCTCGACCACGTTGGAGAACGTCTCGTAGTCGTGCTCCCAGACCGCCTCGACGATCCGCGCCCGGGAGACGACTTCGCCGGCATGCTCGAGGAGGAATTGCAGCAAAGAGAATTCGCGCGCGGTCAAGCGGATGTCGCGTCCCGCGCGCTGCACCCTGCGGGTCACGGGATCGAGCGTGAGGTCGTCGCATTTCAGCATTCCCGAGGCGCGCCCGGCCGCCCGGCGCAGCACGGCCCGGATGCGCGCCAGAAGCTCGTCGAAGGCGAAGGGCTTGACCAGATAGTCGTCGGCGCCCGCGTTCAAGGCGGCGGTGCGATCGGGCACCGCGTCGCGTGCGGTGAGCATGATCACCGGGGTGATGTCCTGCCGCGCGCGCATCGAGCGCAACAGGTCCAGCCCGGAGAGAGCGGGCAGCATCCAGTCGAGCAGGAGGAGATCGAAGCGGTCGGTTTCGAGCAAGTTGCGCGCTTCCAGACCGTCGCCCGACTCGCGAACCTGGAACCCCTCCTCGGAGAGGCCGCGAGCGATGAAGGCGCGAACCCGACGTTCGTCCTCGGCGAGCAAGAGACGCATCCCGATGGCGTAGCACAGGGCGAGGCGCCGCCGCGCTACCTTCAGCGGATCCGAGACCGGGTCTGGGGCGGTGGCGCTGTCAAAGCAAGCGATGACCTACTGAACCGCGGCGCGCCGGGGGGAGGCGCGCCTTCGCGACGAACCCTCGGACTAGGCGACACCCCGGGGTGCGGCGCGGGTGGAGAGAAGCTCGGCGATTTCAGGAGCGACTTTCGAGAACGCGATTCCCATCTTGCCGCGAACGTTGAGCGACGAGTCGCCGGGAACGTTCCAGGCGATGCGACCAGCGAACGACACCTTCTTCCCGTTGCCCTCGATCGCTCCTTCCACCGGCGTTCCCGGCATCAGGACCCGCATCGATTCCGTGCAGAAGCCACCAGCCGATACGTCGAGCGTGAAGGACACGGCGCTGCCGACCATCACCCTGAAGCGTCGCCGTTGTCGATCATCGCTTCGAACCTTGCGCATGGTCCTCCTTCAGACAATGGACCGTCCTTCGTTGGAACCGATTTCCACCGGGGTGCGGCGTGTCGTGTGTTTGCACTACACACGGCTTCGCGACGTAGAGTCCAGCCCCCAGCGACGAATGTCGCGCCCGGAAAGGCGCTGAATTATTCAGAAAGAACGAAATATTTCACGGCCGCTGATCGAGCGGAGAGACCCGCCGGATGCATGGAAGATCGTGAAGTCATTCGCCGGTCGAGGATGTTCCATGCCGTCCGGCTCCGGCCGCAAACCTTCGCGCGCCCGCGGCGGATTCGCCCGCCGCGAGCGACCGCATTCCGTGGCGCAATTCGTTCAATACGGCCTCGGAGAGGTCGAGATCGAGCGACTCGTACGCGGACAGGCGATCCCCGCGCAGGCAGATCTGGGGCAGGGAGGCGAGCTCACGCGCCAACTCTTCTGCGGCAGCGCGAGCACAACCGTGCGGCACGACACGGTTTGCGAGGCCCATCTGCAGCGCCTCGTCGGCGCCGACCGCGCGGCCGGTGAGGATGAGGTCGAGGGCGCGGGAAAGGCCGATGAGGCGCGGCAGCCGGATCGTCCCGCCGTCTATCAGCGGCACGCCGAAGCGGCGGCAGAAGACGCCGAGAATCGCGTCTTCCTCGACGACGCGGAGATCGCACCACAGCGCCAGTTCCAGGCCGCCCGCCACCGCGTGACCTGCGATGGCGGCGATGACGGGCTTTCCCAGCACCAGGCGAGAGGGGCCCATCGGGCCGTCGCCGTCGGGAGCGATGCGGTTGGGCGCTCCCGAGACGAGGGCCTTCAAGTCGGCGCCGGCGCAGAACGTCCCTCCGTCGCCATAGAGCACGCCGACGCGCGCCTCGGCGTCGGCATCCAAGGCACGGAAGGCGTCGGCGAGCGCCTGCGCCGTTTCGCGATCGACGGCATTGCGCGCTTGCGGGCGATCGAGGACCACGGTGGTGATCGGTCCGGACTTCTCGATTCGCAGGGTCATGCGAGGAGCCTTCCGACCTGCGCTTGCTCTTCGAATCTCCAGATGCACTCGATGGCGGCGCGCATCTCGGCTTCCGTCGCTCCGCCGCGGAACCTCGCGAGCCGGATCGCCTTGGCCTCCAGTTCCGAGCGGCTGAGCGGATTGCCGGGGTCGCCTTTCGGGACGTCGACGCGGGCGGTGAGGGTGTGCCCGTCGGTCGTGCGCACCTCGACCTTCCCGATCCAGCGCTGCGGATAGGCCGCCTCGACCTCGTCGTCGCGCACCATCCGGACTCGTTCGCGGAAAGCGGCAACGCGAGCATCGGTGAGCGCCAGCTCCTCGAATTCGTCGAGGCCCGCCTTGCCGTGCACGGCGACGAGGCCCAGCACGGTGCCCATGGAGAACTTCGCCTGGTGCACGCTCTGCGGATGGACGACCGGACCGAGGACGTCGATCGCCGCCTGGTGCACGCGGGCGGTCACCTGGGCGACCTGCTCGTGGCCGAGACGCTCGCGGCGCAACAGATCCAGCAGCGCATCGGCGGCGGGATGCGTGTGCCGGCACGACGCGTGCCATTTGTAGGAAGTCTCGGCGAGGGCCCAGCGCCTGCCCAGGCGGTCGGTGATCCTCTGCGGATCAGCGTCCCTGGACATGCCCGCCGCCATTCCCTGGGGGCCTTCGAGGATGCGCTTTGCGCCCGTCATCCCTTCGCGGGCAAGGCAGGTCGCGAGGAGACCGTCCGCCGCTGCCTTGGCGGTGTGCAGTTGCTTGGAGTCGGCCGCGTCGCGCAGGAACTCCCAGAGTCCCGCGGCCTGCGTCCCCGCCGACCCCAGCGCCTGCTGGGTCCTGTCGGCGTCGAAGCCGAGGAGCTTCGCGGTGGCGGCGGCGGACGCCAGGGTTCCGGCCGTGCCGGTGGTGTGGAACACCGTGTAGTGCGATCGGCCGAGGAATTCGCCCACGCGGATCCCGGTCTCGTAGCCCGCGATGGCGGCGAGGAGGAACTCCTTGCCGGACTTCTTCTCCGCCTGGGCGAGCGCGAGCACGGCGGGGAAGACGACGGTGCCAGGATGGAAGACCGCGCCGTTGTGCACATCGTCCTGCTCGACGACGTGCGAGGAGGCGGCATTGACGAGCGCCGCGAAGAACGGGCTCGTGCTGCCGCGGTCGACGAGCACTTCGCTGGGGCCGGTTGCCGGGCCGGCCTGCCTTGCGAAGGCCTGGAAAGCGCGCACCGGGCGCGAGTCCTTGCCCGCGAGCGCCGATGCGAACCAGTCGAGGAAAAGTCCCTTGGTGGTCTCGATGACGGGCGGAGGAATGTCGTTCCACCCGAATGCGGAGAGGAACTCGCAGAGCTCTCTAGTCGGATGGGACATCAGATCGCTCCACTCGCGCGCAGGTTTTCGATGGCCGCGGAAGAGTACCCGAGCGACCGCAGGACCGCCTCGGTGTGCTCTCCCAGCGAGGGGACGGCGCCCATCGCCGGCGCGACGCCTTCCAGGTTCGCCGGCGGCAGCGTCGCGGCCACGCGGCCGGCGCTCGTCTCCACCTGGCGCCAGCGGTCGCGGGCGGCAAGCTGCGGGTGCGCAACCACATCCGCGATGGCATTCAGCCGGCCGTTGGCGATTCCTGCCGAATCGAGCCGCGCGACGACGTCGGCGGCGCCGAGGGCCGCGAACGCCTCCTCGATGAGGCGGGTCAGATCGGCGCGGTTCGCGACCCGCGCGCTGTTGCTCGAGAAGCGGCGGTCGCCGGCCAGGTCGGGCCGGCCGAGGACCCGATCGCAGAAGACGGCCCACTCGCGCTCGTTCTGCAGCCCGAGGACCACCATCTTGCCGTCTCCCGTGCGATGGGGCCCGTACGGCGCGATGGAAGGGTGGCTCGCTCCCGTCCGCGCGGGCGGTCTTCCGCCGTAGCGGCCGTAGTAGATCGGAAACCCCATCCATTCGACGAGCGCCTCGAGCATCGAGACTTCGACGCGCGTGCCGCGGCCGCTGCGGTCGCGCTGCAGAAGCGCGGTGAGGATTCCCGAGTACGCGTACATGCCGGCGGCGATGTCGGCGACGGAGATGCCCGAACGCGAGGGCGTATCGGGAAGGCCGGTGACGCTCATCAGACCTGCCTCGGCCTGGATGAGCGTGTCGTAGGCCTTCTTGTCCCGGTAGGGGCCGCTGTCGCCGTAGCCGGAGATGTCGGCGACGACCAGGCGCTGATGCCGCGGCGCGAGCGTCGCGAAGTCGAACCCCAGTCGTGCTGCCGCGCCCGGGGCGAGGTTCTGCACGAGGACGTCGGCGGCCGCGACCAGCTTCGACAAAGCCTCCCGCGCCTCGGCGTGCTTGAGGTCGAGCGTGACGCTCTCTTTGCCGCGATTCAGCCAGACGAAGTGCGAGGAGAGCCCATGCACCGTCTCGTCGTAGCCGCGAGCGAAATCGCCTGCCCCGGGCCGTTCGATCTTGATCACCCGCGCGCCGTGATCGGCGAGGTGCCGCGTGCAGAGCGGGGCCGCGACGGCCTGCTCGAGCGACACCACGGTGAGGCCTTCGAGCGGCAGCATGAATTCAACCCCAGAGCTGCTTTGTGCCGATCGGCAGATTTTGGGGGGTCCAGGGGGGAGAGATCTCCCCCCTGGTAGAGGCGCCGAAGGCGCCGGATCGAAGAGCGTCACATCGAAGGTACATTGCTCGAATTCGAGTCATTGGTGGAATCAGAATGATCTGGGCAGGCCGAGCACGTGCTCCGCGACGTAGGAGAGGATGAGGTTGGTGGAGATGGGAGCGACCTGGTAGAGCCGCGTCTCGCGGAACTTCCGCTCGACGTCGAACTCGGCGGCGAATCCGAATCCTCCGTGGGTCTGCAGGCAGACGTTGGCGGCTTCCCAGGAGGCCTTGGCGGCGAGGTACTTCGCCATGTTCGCTTCCTCGCCGCACGGTTCGTGCGCATCGAACAGACGGCACGCCTTCCAGCGCATGAGATTCGCCGCTTCGACCTCCACGTAGCTCTCGGCGATGGGGAACTGGACGCCCTGGTTCTGGCCGATGGGCCGATCGAAGACGACGCGATCGCGCGCGTAGCGGGTGGCCTTGTCCACGAACCAGTACCCGTCGCCGATGCACTCGGCGGCGATGAGGGTCCGTTCCGCGTTGAGCCCGTCGAGGATGTACTTGAAGCCCTTGCCTTCCTCTCCGATGAGATTCGCCGCGGGGACCTCGAGGTCCTCGAAGAACACCTCGTTGGTCTCGTGGTTCACCATGTTGCGGATGGGACGCGCCGTCAGCCCACGGTTCAGCGCGCCGCGGACGTCGACGAGGAAGATGGAGAGCCCTTCCGACTTGCGCTTCACCTCGGCGAGCGGAGTCGTCCGTGCGAGGAGGATCATGAGATCCGTGTGCTGCAGCCGGGAGACCCACACTTTCTGGCCGTTCACCAGGTAGCGGTCGCCCTTGCGGACCGCGGTGGTCTTGAGCTTGGTGGTGTTGGTGCCGGTAGTGGGCTCGGTCACCGCCATCGACTGCAAGCGCAATTCGCCCGAGGCGACCTTGGGCAGGTAGCGCCGCTTCTGCGCCTCGGAGCCGTGCCGGAGCAGGGTCCCCATGTTGTACATCTGCCCGTGGCAGGCGCCCGAGTTCCCGCCGCAGCGGTTGATCTCCTCCAGGACCACCGACGCCTCGGCGAGGCCCAGCCCGGCGCCGCCATATTCCTGCGGAATCAAGGCTGCGAGCCAGCCGCCCTCGGTGAGCGCGCGGACGAATTCCTCCGGATAGGCGCTCTCGCGGTCGAGCCGCTGCCAGTACGAGGAGTCGAACCCGGTGCAGAGCGCCCGCACCGAGTCGCGGATCTCTTGATACGAGGCGTCGCGCACCGGGCCCCCAGCGTGTAGTTTGACAGGCGGTTCCCCTCGATTGCACCGTGTTCGAAGACGCACGTCAACGGGGAGCGCGAGGCTTGGACGAGTCACAGGATCTGTCGCGGTGGATCGGGCGCACCGAGGTCCGCAAGGATGCCGTTCGCGCGAGCCAGCTCGCGGCGTGGAACGCGACCCTCGATCGCGACGACCCCTTTCCCGCCGACCGCGATCCGGTACCCCCCGGCTTTCACTGGACGCTCTTCGCCCCCGTCGCGAGGCACTCCGAGCTGGGTCCCGATGGGCACCCCAGGCGCGGCGGCTTCTTGCCTCCCGTGAAGCTTCCCCGCCGCATGTGGGCCGGCAGCTTCCTGCGCTTCGGCGTCCCGCTGCGGGTGGGCGATGCGGTCGAGCAGACCTCGGTGATCGACCGGATCGAGGAGAAGAGCGGACGGGCAGGCGCGCTGTGCTTCGTGACCGTCCACCGGACCGTCACCTGTCCGCGTGGCGTGGCCGTGGAGGAAGAGCAGAACCTCGTCTATCGCGAAGCGCAGCGGCAATCTTTCGGCGGCCCGATCCGGCCGTCGGAGCCGAGTGGCTGGCACCGCACCATCCTCCCGGACGACGTGCTCCTCTTCCGCTTCTCCGCGCTGACCTTCAACGGGCACCGGATCCACTACGACCACCGCTACGCCACCGAGCAGGAAGGCTATCCGGGGCTGGTGGTGCACGGGCCGCTCATCGCCACGCTGCTGCTCGACCTGCTCCGGCGGCGCCTGCCGGACGCGGAGACCGCCTCGTTCGCCTTCAAGGCGCTGCGCCCGACCTACGACATCTCTCCGTTCGCGATCGAAGGCGAGCCGGATCCGGACGGGAGCCGCGTGCGGCTGTGGTCCACCGACAATGCCGGCGAGGTCGCGGTCGAGGCGGAAGCGGTCTTGAAGTGAGCGCGCTCCTCCAGGTCCACGGACTCACCAAGAGGTTTGGAGGGCTGGTCGCGAACGACGGGGTGGATCTGCACGTCCGCGAACGCGAGATCGTCGGGCTCATCGGACCGAACGGCGCGGGCAAGACGACGTTCTTCAATTGCGTGACCGGGCAATTGCGCATCGACGCGGGCCGCGTGGTCTTTGCCGGCGACGACCTCACCAACCGGCCGCCGGAAGTAGTCGCCCGCGCAGGCATCGCCCGCACCTTCCAGATCGTGAAGGTGTTCAAGGAGATGACCGTCCTCGACAACGTCATGGTCGGGGCCTTCCTGCGGGAGCTGCGCGCGACCCCGGCGCGCGGGAGGGCGCTCTCCGCGCTCGAGTTGGTCGGTCTCGCGGCGCAGGCGGGCACCCGCGCTGGAGATCTGCCGGTCGCGCTGCAGAAGCGCCTCGAGCTGGCCCGGGCCGTGGCGACCGGGCCGCGGCTGATCGTGCTCGACGAGGCCTTGAGCGGGCTCACGCCGGCCGAGACGCAGGAGGCGCTCGCCGTCGTCCGCGCGCTGCGCGAACGCGGGATCGCGCTCCTCGTCGTCGAGCACGTGATGGAAGTGATCATGACGGTGAGCGACCGCGTGGTCGTCCTCGATCGCGGGAAGCGCATCGCCGAAGGACCCCCCGAGACCATCGCCCACGACGCGAAGGTAATCGAGGCCTACCTTGGCGCTTGAAGGCGCCCTCGTCGTGCGCGACCTCACCGCTGGTTATGGCGGCGTGCCGGCGCTGCACGGCGTTTCGCTCGAGGTACGCCCGGGCGAGATGGTTGCGCTCCTCGGCGCGAACGGCGCCGGCAAGTCGACGCTGCTGCGAACCGTTTCGGGCCTCTTGCGCGCCTCGCGCGGCTCGGTGGAGTTCCAGGGTTCGGCGATCGAGCGCCGCCCGGCGCACGAGATCGTGCGCAAGGGGATGGCCCACGTTCCCGAAGGAAGGCGCCTCTTCGGCAGGCTTTCGGTGCGCGACAACCTGCTGCTCGGCGCTTACGGGCAGCGCGACTCCGCGGCGCGCGACGAGGGACTCGCCCGGGTGCACGCCCTCTTTCCCGTGCTTGCCGAGCGCGATGCGCAGACGGCCTCCACGCTCTCGGGCGGCGAGCAGCAAATGCTGGCCATCGGCCGCGCGCTCATGAGCCGGCCGTCGATGCTGCTCCTCGACGAGCCCTCGATCGGCATCGCGCCCAAGCTCGTGACCCGGATTTTCGAGGCGCTCCGCGAGATCAACCAGCGCGGAGTCACCATCCTGGTCGTCGAGCAGAACGTCCGCGCCGCGCTCGCGCATGCAAACCGCGCCTACGTCCTGCAAACCGGACGCGTCGTCGCGGAGGGCGCACCCGGCGAGCTGCTGCAGGGCGACCTGGTACGGAAGGCGTTCCTGGGCGTCTAGACGACGTCGCCCGGGAAGGGGCCCGAGCAGGGCAGATCGGTGATGAACATGTGCCCCGGCGCGTGGGTGATGGCGAAGGGCAGGCGCGCGGCGAGGAGCCCCTCCTGCGGAGTCACGCCGCAGGCCCAGAAGAGGGGGACTTCTCCGGCACGGATGGGGACCGCGTCGCCGTAGTCGGGCCGGGAGAGATCGTCGATCCCGATCGCCGCCGGATCCCCTGCATGTACCGGCGCGCCGTGGACCCGGGCGAGCCGGGCGGTGATCTCCACCACTCGGGGCACCTGGTCCGGCCTGAAGGGCCGCATGCTGACGACGAGCGGGCCGCGAAACGGTCCCGCGGCCCTCGTCGCGCGGTTGGTCCGGTACATGGGGACGTTGCATCCCGCCGTCAGATGACGGACTTCGAGGCCTGCCGCGAGAAGCGGCGCTTCGAACGAGAACGAGCAGCCGATGAGGAAGCTGACCAGATCGCCGCGCCAGACCGGCCGCAGATCGCGAAGTTCGCCGACCAGCTCGCCTTCCTCAAAAAGCCGGTAGCGCGGCAGGTCGGTGCGCAGATCGGCGCCCGGCGCACATTCGGGCTCGTACCGGCCCGCGTCCAGCACTTCGAGGAGCGGGCATGGCCGCGGATTTCGCACGCAGTAGAGCAGGAAGTCCGAGGCGTGCTCTCGCGGCAGGCACACTAGATTCGCCTGCGCGTGTGCGACCGCCACGCCCGCGGTCGGCGCCGTCCATTCGCCGCGGCGGACTCGCTCCCTTGCCTCGGACGCATGCCATGCGCTTGCATCCATCGCGCGCATCGTAGCCGGGTTTGACGCGGCGGTGGCGGCTCGGCCACTCTCTGCGACAACGAGGAGGGGACATGTCCTTCCGGTTGGCCTTGGCCATCGCCGTGTCGGCAGCGCTCGGAGCCCGCGCCGCATCGCCGCAGGAAGTGGTGATCGGTGCCGTGTACCCACTCTCCGGCGGCCTCGCCAAGGTCGGCAACGACATCAAGAGCGCCATCGAGCTCGCGGTCGACATCGTGAATGACGATATCGACTTGCCGCTGCCGCTGGCGAAGGGAAAGGGCCTGCCCCACCTCGGAGGCGCGAAGCTCCGCGTCGTCTTTGCCGATCACCAGGGTGCGCCCGAAAAAGGCCTCTCCGAGGCCGAGAGGCTCGTCAGCCAGGAGAAGGTCGCCGCCCTGATGGGCTCCTACAACTCGAACGTCACGGCCACCGCGAGCCAGGCCGCGGAGCGGCTGCAGATCCCGTTCCTCAACGCCGATTCCACCTCGCCCCTGCTCACCACCCGCGGCTTCCGCTGGTTCTTCCGCACCACGCCGACCGACGACGAGTTCAGCGAGAACTTCTTCAAGTTCCTCGACGAGATGAAGAAGAAGGGCAAGGCGGCGAAGAGCGTCGGCCTGATGTACGAGAACACGCTGTTCGGCACGGACGTCTCGAAGTTCGAGAAGAAGTACGCGCAGCAGCATGGGTACGAGGTCGTCGCCGACGTTGCCTACGACTCCAAGGCGACGAATCTCAACAGCGAGATCCAGCGGCTCAAGGCGGCGAAGCCCGACGTGCTCTTGCAGGCCTCCTACACCAACGACGCCATCCTCTCGACGCGGACCATGAAGGAGCTCGATTTCCGCCCGCAGGCGATCCTCGCCATGGACGCGGGCCACGTCGCGAGCGAGTTCGTGCCCGCCGTGGGCAAGGACGCCGACGGAATCATCTCCCGCGAGGTGTGGGCGCTGGAGCTCGGCGAGAAGAAGCCGGTGGTGAAGAAGGTCAACGATCTCTTCCGCAAGAAGACGCAAGCGACGCGCGGCCAGGCGATCGACATGGACGGCACCAGCGCCCGCGCCTTCGTCGGATTGCTCGTGCTGGCGGATGCCATCGACCGGGCCGGGTCCATCGAGCCGGAGAAGATCCGCGCCGCGCTCGAGGCGACCGACATCGCGGGCGACGCGCTCATCATGCCCTGGCGCGGCGTGAAGTTCGACCCGAAGACGCACCAGAACACGCTGGGTCAGGGAATCCTGGTGCAGATCCAGGAAGGGAAGTACCGGGTCGTCTACCCGTTCGACCTCGCAGCGGCACAGATCCGCTGGCCCTTGCCGGCGTGGGGCAAGTGACCTGCGAGCTCGTCGCGCAAGCGCTCGTCTCCGGGCTCCTCGCGGGATTCGTCTTCGCGCTCATCGCCGCGGGGCTCTCGCTGATCTTCGGCGTGATGGAGATCGTGAACTTCGCCCACGGCGAATTCCTCATGCTCTCGATGTACCTCTCCTATTTCTTGAACGCCTCGCTCGGCTGGGATCCCCTCGTGGCGCTCCCGCTCAATGCCGTCGCCCTCTTCCTCCTCGGCGTGCTCGTCTATTACGCGCTCATCCGGCGGGTCCTGCGCGCTCCGATGCTGGCGCAGATCTTCGCCACCTTCGGGCTTTCTGTCTTCCTGCAGAACCTCGCGCAGTTCCTCTTCCGTCCCGACTTCCGCATGGTGGCCACCACCATGGCGACCGGCCGCATCGCGCTCGGGGGCGTCTTCATCAGCCGCCCGCAGCTCGTCGCGGCCATCGGAGCGGTGCTGACGACCGGCCTCCTCTACTGGCTCCTCACCCGCACCGAGACGGGCAAGGCGCTCCTCGCCACCGCCGAGGATCGGCAGGCAGCCTCGCTCATGGGGATCGATCCCGACCGCATGTTCGCGCTCTCCTGGGGACTCGGCGCGGCCTGCGTTGGCGTCGCGGGGGCGCTGCTCTCGACCTTCTATTACGTGTTTCCGCAGGTCGGCGGCATCTTCGCGCTGATCGCCTTCGTGGCCGTCGCGCTGGGCGGATTCGGCTCGGTGACGGGCGCGTTCCTGGGCGGGATCATCATCGGCGCCGTCGAGTCGCTCGCCGGCGTGTTCGTCGCGCCCGCGGTCAAGAACATCTTCGTCTTCGCCATCTACCTCGTCGTCATGCTGGTCCGGCCGCGCGGCCTCCTGGGGAAGCAATGAAGATCGCCCTCGCCATCCTCGCCGCCGCCGCGCTGGGATTCCCCTTCGTCTTCCGCGGACCCTACCCGCAGCACCTCGCCATTCTCGTCATGCTCTACGCGCTGCTCGGGAGCGCCTGGAACCTCCTCGGTGGATTCGCGGGCCAGGTGTCCCTCGGACAGGCGATCTTCTTCGGCGCCGGCGCATACACCTCCACGCTCCTCGCGCAGCACGCCGGCCTCTCTCCGTGGGTCGGGATGATCGCGGGAGCGCTGGTCGCTGGCGCGCTCGCGCTTGCGATCGGCTATCCGTGCTTCCGTCTCTCCGGCCATTACTTCGCCATCGCCACCATCGCCATCGGCGAGATCGCGGGCATCGCGGTCACCAACTGGGACTTCGGTGGAGGCGCCGTCGGACTCTTCTTGCCGGTCGGAACGGAGGGGCTCCTCTCCTTCCAGTTCCACAGGTCGAAGCTCGGCTACTACTACGTGCTTGCGGCGATGCTCCTCGCGACGCTCTTGCTCTCGGCGTGGCTCCGGCGGGGCCGAGCGGGCTACTACTGGCGTGCCATTCGCGAGGACCAGCCGGCGGCGCGGAGCGTCGGGGTGCCGGCGCTGCGCTTCAAGCAGATCGCCATCGTTCTCTCGGCGGCGCTGACCGCCTGCGCCGGCACCTTCTACGCGCAGTACGTGCTGTTCATCGATCCGGGATCGGTGCTGCCCCTCTCGCTTTCGATCCAGATCTGCCTCGTCGCCGTCCTCGGCGGGGTGGGCACGGTCATCGGCCCCCTGCTGGGCGCCCTGGTGCTGGTCCCGCTCTCGGAAGCGACCCGGGTGCTTCTCGGAGGAAGCGGCCGGAGCCTCGACCTCGTGGTCTACGGGCTCCTCATCATGCTCATCTCGGTGTTCGAGCCCGCCGGGATTGCCGGCATCGCGCGGCGCCTCGGTCTCACTGCTCGCTGACCGGCGATCCCAGCGGAGCGACCCGGACGCCCTCCCGTTCGAGGCGCTCCCGCACGGTGCGGGCGATGATCGGCGCTCCCGGCGTGTCGCCGTGCAGGCAGAGTGTCTGCGCCCGCACCGCAAGGCGCGTTCCGGTCGAAGTCATCACGTAGCCGTCGCGCGCGATGTGCAGCGCCTGCTCGGCCGCCTCGTCGGGATCGGTGAGCACCGATTCCTTCTCCTTGCGCGGCATGAGCCTGCCGTCCGGCAGGTAGCGGCGGTCCGCGAAGGCCTCGTTCGCGGCGGGCAACTCGAGAGCCTTCGCCGCTGCGACCAGCCGCGACCCGGCCAGTCCGACAACCACCAGATCCGGCCGCGCCCTGCGCACTCCCTCGCAGATCGCGAGGGCCAGCGCCGGGTCCCGGGCGGCGCGGTTGTAGAGCGCGCCGTGGGGCTTCACGTGGACGAGCTTCCCGCCGTGGGCGCGGACGAAGGCTTCGAGCGCGCCGATCTGGAAGAGGACGAGGCTCGTCGCCGCGGCGTCGGAAAGCTCGACGTCGAGGCGTCCGAAGTTCGCGCGGTCGTCGTACCCCGGGTGCGCGCCGACGCGAACGCCGCGCTCGAGCGCCAGCGCGACGGTCCGGTCCATGACCTCGGGCCCGCCTGCGTGGAGGCCGCAGGCGACGTTCACGGAAGTGAGGAAGGGGAGGATCGCGGCGTCGTCCATCCCTTCGCCCACGTCCGCGTTCAGGTCGATGGTGGTCATGTCGCGCTCCGGCGCGCCGCGAGCGCCTCCTCCAGCGTCGCGGGCGAAAAACGGATCATGGTGCCAGGCCGCGCCTGTGCCAAGAGCGGCAGATCCGCGGAAATGATTGTCGCGATCTTGGCGTACCCTCCCGTCACCGGCCGGTCGGGGCCGAGGACGATGGGAAGCCCGGCGCCTGGTACCTGTACGGATCCGGGCGCCGTTCCTTCCGGGGGGATGTCCGAGGGGCGGGAAAGATCGAGCTGCGGTCCGTCCAGCCGCATCCCGCGCCGGTCGCTCTGGGAGGTCGCGCGGAAGGATGCGGAGAAGAAGGTTTCCCGCCCCTCGCTGGTGAAGAAGTCCCACTGCGGGCCGGGCAGGGCGCGGAGCTCGATCTCGCCTTCGCGTGGAATGCGGATCCGGTGCGGCACCGTGAAAAGCCGGGGAGCAGGCTCTTGCGCGCGACCGACGAGGTCGCCGCTCCGGAGGGGCCGCGACGGCGTTCCCGGCGGGGACAGGGCGAGCCCGCCCGCGAAAGCGAGATAGGCGCGGAAGCCGCCTCGGATGGGGCCTACGGCGAGGCGGGCGCCCTTCTTGCCCGGGTGCGGGCCGGGGCCCGCGACGAGCTTGCCGTCGAGGCGCGTCTCCGCAAGCGCGCCTGGAACGGAAAAAGTCGCATCGGCAAGGAGCAACAAATCGGGTCCCACGATGGCCGCTTCCAGCGCTCCGGCGAAAGGCGAGTTCCCCGTGAGACCGTTGGCGACCGCGAGCGATGCGAGATCCATGGCTCCGCCGGCGCCGACACCCAGCGCTCCGAGGCCGTGCCGCGGTCCGCCTTGGACAAGTGTGAACGCACCCGGTTTCTCGATCTTCAAGAGAGGCTCGGCAGGCGCGGACGCCGAGCGCTTGCGGGACGCCTCGAATGCAGCAAGCTGAGCGGGCACGATGGGATCGAAGACCGCGCGATCTCCCGGCAAGAGGAGCGAGGGAGGCGTCGCGGCAGGATCGAACAGCGTCGCCGCGACACGCCCGATGAGCCGCCATCCACCGGGCGATTCTTCCGGATAGATCCCCGTGTACCCGTCGGCCACGGCGACGCTTCTCGCGGGAACCCGGACACGGGGCGTCGCGAGACGGGGGAGGGAAAGCTCTCGCGGCGTTCCTCTCATGTACGGGAAGCCCGGCGCGAAGCCGAGGAACGCCACGCGGTGCTCCGCGCTCGCGTGCAGGCGGACGAGGTCGCTCGCCGGGAGCCCCGCGGCGCTGGCCAGCTCTTCCAGATCGGGTCCCGCGTCGCCGCCGTAGCAGGTCGGCAGATGGATGGTGCGCGATGGAGCCGGCGATGGCGTCGCGGATGCGCGCAGAAGGAGCGCCTCGACTTCGGAATGCCCGAGCCGATCCGGATCGAAGAGGACGAGCAGCGTGCGCGCGGCGGGGATCGCGTCGAGCAACCACGCGGGGGTCTCGCGAGAAAGCCCGGCCGCGAGAGCGCGCGCAGCCTGGTTTGCCGCGGGCTCCGGAAGGTCCGGGTACCCGGCCAGCACAGCTCCGTCGGCGAGGTGGCGCACCTCCATCGATCCACCTGCTAGCATGCTTCGCGGGAGGCTCCCGAGCTGAAGATCGTCGTCGGCAACAAGAACTACTCGTCGTGGTCGATGCGCGGCTGGCTGATGGTGAAGAAGAGCCGCCAGCCGTTCGAAGAGGTGGTGGTCGGGCTCGACCGCCCCGATACCGCCGAGAACATCCGGAAGTACTCGCCCTCGGGGCGGGTCCCGGTGCTCCTCTCCGGAAACCTGACCGTCTGGGATTCGCTCGCCATCGGCGAATATCTTGCCGAGACGTACCCCGCGGCGAACCTGTGGCCGAAGGACGCCGAGGCCCGCGCGGTCGCACGGTCGATCAGCGCCGAGATGCACTCGGGCTTCGTCGCTCTGCGCACTCATTGCCCGATGAAGATGAAAGAGCAGATCCAGCAGGACACGCCGCAGGAGGCGCTCGACGACGCCGCGCGGGTCCGGGCCATCTGGGCCTCCACGCGCGAGCGGTACGGGGGAGGAGCGGGCTTTGCCTGCGACGGGCGGAGGCCGGAGGCCGCAGCATTGGAGACCGGCCCCTTTCTCTTCGGCGCCTTCACCATCGCCGATGCCATGTATGCGCCGGTGGTGTCGCGCTTCCGGACCTACGGCCTCCCTCTCACGGGGCCGGCCGCGGCGTACGCCGAAGCTGTCTGGAACGACCCCGACTTCCAGTTGTGGTACGAGGCTGCCCGTTCGGAGACGCTCCGGGTGCCGAAGTATGAAGTCCAGAAGGCTACCTGAACGGCCGGCAGGGAATCGGCCGGCTTGACCGCCGACGTCGCCATCGTCGGTGCGGGTGTTCTCGGCGCCAGCATCGCATGGCACCTGACGGCGCTCGGTATTCGCGACATCGTTCTCTTCGACCGTGGCGAGCCCGGGCAAGGAAGCACCGCACGGGCGACCGGAGGCTTTCGCGCCCAGTTCGGCACCGCCCTCGAGGTCCGTCTCGCGCTTCTCGCGCGGGAAAAGCTGCGCCGCTTCCGTGAGGAGGTGGGGGTAGATGCCGGCTACGAGCCCCACGGGTATCTCTGGCTCGCCCGCACCGCGGCGGAGCTCGAGACCCTGCGGCAGGCCAATGGCATGCAACGCGAATGCGGGCTCGCCGAGGCGCGCATTCTCGATTCGGCGGAGATCGCCCGGGTGAACCCCGCGGTCCGAGGCGAATTCGCGGGCGGCGCCTATTGCCCGACGGACGGCTTCATCCGCGCCCTGCGCATCCTCGACGGGTACCTGTCGGGCGCCCGGAAGCGTGGAGCGCGGCTGCGCACCGGGGTAGCAGTGGAGGGATTTCGTCTCGAGCGGGGCAAGGTGACCGCGCTTCGCGTCGCCGGCGAAGAGATCCCGTGCGGGACCGTGGTGATCGCCTCGGGCGCATGGTCAGCGGCGGTCGCTGGGATGGCGGGCGTGCTTGCGCCCGTCTCTCCGCTGCGCAGGCAAGTGGCGCTGACGGAACCAACGAGCGTGCTCCCCGCCTCGATGCCGCTCACCATCTTCGTCGAGGACGGGTTCCATCTTCGCGTCCGCGATGGACGGGTCCTGCTGCTGTTGCCCACGCCTGGCAATTCCGGCGACGCGTTCGATACGTCGGTCGAGCCCCGATGGCTCGACGACATCGCTCGCATCGCCAGGGAGCGCGTCCCCGTGCTCGCGGAAGCGACCATCGATCGGCAGGGCTCCTGGGCAGGCCTCTACGAAATGACGCCGGACCATCTACCCCTGCTCGGTTTCTCCGGCGAGGTGGAGAACCTGTTCCTCGCCTGTGGCTGCTCGGGCCATGGCGTCATGTTTTCCCCGGCGCTCGGTCAGCTGGGAGCAGAATTGCTGGCCGGGCGTACGCCCTCGCTCGACGTCGAAGCGCTGCGTCCGGATCGGTTTCGGAAAGGAAAGGCGGCGCCCGGAGCGGCCCTCTTGTGAGTCAGCAGTAGCGCTCGACCGTCGCGAGGAGGTCCTGCAGGTCGAGCGGCTTGCGAAGATAGCCGATGGCTCCCATCTCCTCGGCGCGAGCCTTCCCATCCCCGGCGGCGCTGACCACCACCAGAGGCAGGGCGGCGAGGCGCGGGTCCTGCACCATCCTCTCGCGCAGCTCCATGCCGCTCATCACGGGCATCCAGAGATCGAGCAGGACCAGGCAGGGGTCGCTGTTCCGCTGCAACCATTCCAGGGCGAGCCGGCCGTTTTCGGCTTCTGCCACCACGTAGCCCTCGTCGCGCAGGGTGGCGGCGATGGCATCGCGGACGTCTGCGTCGTCCTCGACGAGAAGGAGGGGACGGTGGTCTACCTCGGCAGGTGCCATCATCATCGGCTACCTCCGATGTCGACGAGGATGCGGGCCGCCTCGATCCGCACGGGAAACCTCCGCAAGCGCACGCCCGGGCGCTCGATCGCGCATCCGGTATCCGCGTCGTATCGCCATTCATGCGCGGGGCAGGTAAGGACCCCTTGCTCGAGCTTCCCATCGCACAGAGGGACGTCGCGGTGCCGGCAGCGATCCTCGTACGCGTGGATGCCGCTTCCCGCGTTCACGAGCAGGATGCGCGTGCCGGCCACCCTCCGGCCGAGCTTCCTGCCCGGGGGGACCTCGCCGAGATCGGCTACCGGAATCAAAGAATCTGCCGCTGCCTTCCCGAGATCAGATGCATTCGCGTCCTACACCGCCGCCGCGACCAATAAGGACAGTGCGCGGGGAATTTTCAAGTCGCGCGACCGTCCCCATGCTCGCCGGACCTGCTACAGTTCGCTCCCATGCCCCTTTCCCTCGAAGAATCATTACGCGCCATCGCCGCGGCGCAGGCCCAGGCCCAGAAAATCGGCATCCGCGTCTCGGTGGCGGTGGTGGACGAGGGCGGGTTCCTGGTAGCCCTTCTGCGCATGGACGGAGCCCCTCCGCTCTCTCCGCAGATCGCCGAGGCGAAGGCTTCCGGAACCGCGCTCACGCTGCGCGAGGGCGAGCAGATGGGCGAGATGTACCGGGATCGGCCCGGGTTCTTCGGCGTCGTGAGCAAGCTGACGCGGGTACCCCCGGTTCCGGGACCGGGGTCGCGCCTCGCCCGCAAGGAAGGGCGCGTCCTCGGAGCGCTCGGCGCCAGCGGCGGAAAGCCGGAGCAGGATGTCGAGTGCGTCGACGCGGGATTGCGCGCC
>VBKL01000180.1 GCA_005879805.1 Deltaproteobacteria bacterium
GCGAGCGCGGAATCGAATCGGCCGTCTCGCTCGACGTGCATGTCCTTCAGGTTCGAGGTCGCGATGTCGACCGACTCGCGGGCGTGGGCGAGCTTGTCGAGGATGACCTCGCGGTAGAGCTCGCTTCCTTGCAAGAGACCCGCTTCGATGGGCCGCATTGCCTCGCAGGATGCCGGTGCGATGCAGCAGAGCAACTTTCCGGCGGGCTAGTGCTCCTCTTCCTCTTCCTCGAGCCCGATCGGATCCCCCGCCCGGAGCTTCACCGGCTCCTCGATGGGAACGGACATGTACGCGTCCGGGGAGATGTACTTCCAGCGGATCGGGAAGGGCGAATCGAGCGCGTCCTCGGCGCCGTCGAGCTGCACCTTGAAGAGCGCCAGATCGAGCACCAGGTTCGGCAGCGACTTGCGGAACCGATCCACCAGAGCGCGCACGCTTTCCGGATTCGCGCCCGCCGCCTTGAGCTGCTCATCGGTGACCCGCACCCGCGCCGGGATGGTCCGTACCAGCGCTTCCGCCGAGGCGAGCAGATCCGCGAGAGCTCCCTGCGCCCGCGGCTCGCTGTCGCGCTTGCGAGCGTCGTCCCAGGCGAGCTGCAGGTACTTCGGCCATCGCCCGAAGGCGCGGAACTCGTCCGGCACCATCCCGAAATCGAAGTGCGAGCGGATCGACTTGAACGGCCGCCCCAGGTCTCCCTCGGAGTCCTCGGCGACCAGCTCGACGATGTCCATCTCGTGCGGCACGCCGCGGGGAATCCGTTGGGTCGCGCGGGGCGTCTCGCGCCCGCCGCCCGCGACGTCGTGCAGCGCCTCCCAGAGGATCGCCGTGTAGAGGAGGATCTTCGGGTCCTGGTAGTGGAAGACGTTCACCTGCCCGCGGATCTCATCGATCTCGTCGACGTCGTAGCCGGCCCACTCCAGCTGGGTCTCGATGAGCGGGCAGCCGAGATCGACGGCGGCTCGCACCGCCTTGGCGCGCAGCTCGTCGCCCGCCTCCTCGAAGGCTCGCAGCCGGATGGCCGGCCGCAAGGCCTGGAAGCAAGCGACCAGGGCCTTCTCGCCGGCAAGCGCGCGGAAGAACAGCGGCACGCGCGGCACCCGCATCTTGCGAGTGATGAGCTCGTAGGCCTCGATCGTCTGCCTGTCGGCCTGCGTCTCGTCGACGAGACGGATCCGGTCGCTCTTGCCGTTCGACATGACTTCTCCCCGCCGGCGGTCCCCGACCCCTGACACGGTAGGTCTCGGAAAGGATGCTGGCACGTCCTCCCGGAACCCCCCGGAACCGCGAGTTCTTCCCACAATGTGCCGAAACCTGCTCCAAATGCACGCGGCCGGGGTAGCGCCTGTTTCCGGTTGGGATAGTCTCCGCGCCCCTCATGGTCACTTACGAGGACATCGTCGCGGCCCGGGAGCGAATCCGCGGCCACGTCGAAGTGACTCCCTGCCCGCGTTCCCGGAACTTCAGCCTGCTGTGCGGCGCCGAGATCTACTTCAAACTCGAGAACCTGCAACGGACCGGCTCCTTCAAGGAGCGCGGCGCGGCGAACAAGCTGGCACTGCTTTCGCCCGAGGAGCGCCGCCGCGGGGTGGTGGCCGCGAGCGCCGGCAACCACGCGCAAGGAGTGGCCATCAATGCGCGCCGCCTCGCCATCAAGGCGGTGATCGTGATGCCGGAGTCGACGCCGCTGGTGAAGATCCAGGCGACGCGAGAGCAGGGAGCCGAGGTCGTGCTCAGCGGCACCGTGTTCGAGGACGCCTATCTCGAGGCGCGGCGCCTGGAGAAGGAGAAGGGCTACCTCTTCGTCCACGCCTTCGATGACGACCAGATCATCGCCGGGCAGGGAACCGCGGGCCTCGAGATCCTCGAGCAAGTCCCCGGCATGACCGTGCTGGTCGCTTCCATCGGCGGCGGCGGTTTTCTCGGCGGCATGGCGCTCGCGGTCAAGCACCAGAACCCTTCGGTGCGCGTCGTCGGCGTGGAGGCGAAGGTCCTCGCCAAGATGCAGGCCGCGCGGGAAGCCGGGCGGCCGGTGGAACTGCCCAGCGCCACGACGCTCGCCGACGGGATTGCGCTGAAGAAGGCGGGCGAGCGGACCTTGCCCCTTTGCGAGCGCTACGTCGATGATCTCGTCTCGGTGGACGACGAGGAGGTGGCGAACGCCATCCTCCTTCTCATCGAGCGCGAGAAGACCATCGCGGAAGGCGCCGGCGCCGCTCCCGCCGCGGCTTTGCTACAGAAGCGGATCCCCGGACTTTCGCCTGAGGACAAGGTGGTTTGCTGCATTTCGGGCGGAAACATCGACGTGAACCTGCTCTCCCGGATCATCGAGCGCGGCCTGGTGAAGGAGGGCCGTCGCGTGGTCCTGCGGCTGCGGGTCCCGGACCGGCCTGGAGCGCTCGCCGGCGTTCTCGCCACCGTGGCCGCCGAGAAGGCGAACGTGCTCGAGGTCCATCACGAGCGGGCCTTCCTGAAAGGTCCGATCGGCGACACCGAGATCGAGCTCACCCTCGATACCCGCGGGGCGAGCCACAGCGAGCAGCTCCTCGCCGCGCTCAAGGCGAAGGGTTACACGGTCGACCGCCGCGCCTCCTGAGACGAAAAGCGCGAATGCGCGGCGCGCTGTTGTGGTTCAATGGAGTACATAGATCGGAGGCGGAGCCTTCCTTGTGACCACGGAAGGCGCTGGCTATCCTTCGAAACGCTCGCTCCCTCGCCGTCTTGGGGCCTACGCCACATGCGAACGAAGTCCGCCGTTCGGCTCGTCTTGTTTCCCGCAGCGCTCTTGCTTTCCCTCGCCAGCATCCCGAGCGACAGAGCGCCTCACGCCTTGCGGACCTCCGACGCGTACGCCGCCGTCGACCCGAAAGCGGACAAGAACTACGACCTCGCGAGCCTCGAGACGCTGCGCAAGTCGATCGTCCAGATCAAGGACAACTACGTCGACCCTAGCCGCATCAACCCGAAGGAGATGTTCACCTCGGGCCTCGAAGCCGTCGAGCGGCAGGTCGCCGAGGTGATGGTGGAGTTCGGCGGCCAGGGTTGCTCGGAGCAGGGCGCGCACAAGGAGCCGGGCATCGCCGCCACGGCCGCGGCCGATTGCGGCCACGCGAACCCGAACCTTCCCGAAGGCAAGGTCCGGGTCACCGTCGGCAACGCCACCCGCGAGTTCGACTACCGCGACGTCGACAACATCTGGCAAATCCCGCTCAAGATGAGGGACGTCTTCACCTTCATCAAGGACAACCTCGTCACCCAGAACCAGGATCAGCGTGAGATCGAGTACGCCGCCATCAACGGCATGCTCTCCACGCTCGACCCGCACAGCTGGCTGCTCAAGCCCGAGCTCTACAAGGAGATGAAGGTCCAGACCCGGGGCGAGTTCGGCGGCCTCGGCTTCGTCATCTCGATGATCGACGACCGGCTCACCGTCCGGAAAGTGCTGCGCAACACGCCCGCCTTCCGCGCCGGCATCCGCAAGGGCGACGTCATCACCCAGATCGACAACGACTCCACCGTCTCGATGGAGCTGCAGGAAGCCGTCGATCGCATGCGCGGGAAGCCCGGCACCAAGGTTTCCATCTACGTCGTGCGCAAGACGCAGGAGACGAAGAAGCTCGACCTCGTCCGCGCCCTCATCACCTACGAGACGGTGACCTCCAAGCTCCTCGATCAGGGCGTCGGCTACGTCCGCCTCTCCGGGTTCTCCGGGACCACGCATCGCGAGATGCTCGGCGCCATCAAGGCGATGAAGGCGCAGAACGGCGGCTCGCTCAAGGGCCTCGTCCTCGACCTGCGCGGCAATCCCGGCGGCCTCCTCGAGCAGGCCATCCAGGTGTCGGACGCCTTCCTCGAGGAAGGCACCATCGTCACGACCGTGGGCGTGAACGGGACGCTCCGCGAGCCCAAGCTCGCCCGCAACGACGGCGGAGAGCGCGAGTTCCCGCTCGCCGTGCTCATCAGCTCGGACAGCGCGAGCGCCTCGGAGATCGTGGCCGGCGCGCTCAAGAACCTGAATCGCGCCGTCATCGTCGGCCGCACCAGCTTCGGAAAGGGCTCGGTCCAGGTCCTCTATGACTTCAAGGACAAGGATTCGGGCGAAGAGAGCGCGCTCAAGCTCACCATCGCGCAGTACCTGACCCCGGGCGACCTCTCCATCCAGGAAGTCGGCATCACGCCCGACATCGAGCTGGTTCCGGCGCGCATCCTCAAGGAGCGCATCGACCTGTTCGCGCCGCCCAAGACCTTCCGCGAGGCGGACTACGACAAGCACTTCTTCAACTCCTTCGCCCGCGACGAGGAGCAGGCCAAGGCCGCGCGCGAGCGGGCGGTACAGAAGCCCTTCGAGACGCTGCGCTTCCTCAAGGAGGAGACCGCCAAGGAGCGCAAGACCCGCGAGGCCATCGAGGCGGGCCAGGCGCCGGAGGAAGACGACTCGGACGATCCGTCGGACGAGGACGGCGTGACGCTCGACTACCAGATCGAGTTCTGCCGCGACCTCGTCGCCCAGGCGGCGACCAGCACCAACCGCCAGGAGCAGTTGCGCCAGGCGAAGCCCTGCGCGCCTACACGAAGTCCGACAACAACATCCTCGACCGCCGGGAGTTCGTCTTCGGGCAACTGGGCCCGAAGGAGAAGCGGACCTGGACGGTACCGGTGAAGATCCCGCGGTACGTGCCTTCGCGGCGCGACGACATCACCGTGAAGTGGGAAGACGATCAGGGCTCGTCGCTCGACGACCTGCACGCGGAGAGCGATATCGCCGAGCTTCCCCGGCCGGCCTTCGCCTGGAGCTGGCAGCTCGTCAACAAGGATTCTGGCGGTGACGGTCTCCTCCACAAGGGCGAGCAGGTGGAGATGGTCATCGACGTGAAGAACATCGGCGTCGGCAAGGCGTTCGACGCCTTCGCGGGTCTGAAGAACCTCTCCGAGGACAAGATCAACGTGAAGAAGGGCCGCATGAAGCTCGGCCCCATCCCCCCCGGCGAGACGCGCACGGCCACCTTCCTGCTCGAGGTGAAGAAAGGCTTCGAGGACGCGCCGGTGCCGCTACGGCTCGACATCGGCGACAAGGACACCTACGAGATCGAGCACGAGAAAGTGCTCCTCCCGATTGGCGCTCCTACGCAGATCGCGCCGAGCGTCGCCGCCATTCGCGTCGTCTCGGAGGCCGGCATCCTCTCCAACCCCAACGAGAAGGCGAACAAGATCGCGAGCGCCAAGAAGGGGGCGGTCCTGGCCGCCAAGGGCAAGCTCGGATCGTTCTACCGGGTGGAGTGGGGCAAGGGCCGCACCGGATTCGTGGCCGCGACGCTCGTGAAGGAGGCGCCCGGCGCGCATGCTTCCTTTGCGAAGGTATCCGGAGTGCAGCCGCACGAGCCGCCGACCATCCGGGTCGCCAATCTCGATACCAGCCACGGCGGGATCGAGGTCGACAGCGACCGCTTCACGCTGAACGGGCAGGCCGCGGACCCGAACGGGATGCGGGATCTGCAAATCTTCGTCCAGCATGAAAACGATTACCGCAAG
>VBKL01000135.1 GCA_005879805.1 Deltaproteobacteria bacterium
TCGGGAGTTCACGACCACCAAGGCCTGGCCCTCGGCACGCGAGACCTTCACCGGCCTCAGCATCGATCCCGGAGGGCTCCCCAATCTGAAGGTCGATTCGGAACCCTCTCCCTCGAAGGGACCACGGCCGCTGGCGCTCCTCGTCGATCCGCCGCAAGACGTCCGCCTTTCCTTGCGGCCTGCCGGTGGATTCGAGGAGCAGCGGGCGGTGCTCCACGAGAGCGCCCGCGCGGTGGGCGGCGCGCTCTCGCAGGCGCCTCGCTGGGAGATCGTCCAGCTCGGCAGCGGATCGGCCACCGAGGGTGTCGCGCAACTCTTCCAGGAAGTGACGACCGATCCCGCCTGGTTGCGGGAGCACACGGCGCTGCGCGGCGAGCCGCTCGACGATCTCGTCCACGTCCAGGCTACGCGCAGGCTACTGGCCGCGCGGCGCGCGGCGGCGCTCGTGATCTTCGAGGTCAAGCGACGCGACGGCCCGCAGACGGCCGAGGCCAATGCCGCGCTCTACAAGGACCTCATCCAGCGCGCGACCCTGGCCACCATGACGGACGAGGACGCGGGACGATGGGCGCTGGAATCGGACGAGTGGATGCGCGCCGCGACGCAACTGCAGGGAGCGCTTCTCGCCGCTGGCCTCGAAGATGCGCTGGGGAGGATGAGCGGGAGGCCGGACGCCGGCGCCAGCGCGGCGGGAGGGACTGACGGCGCCGCCGCGCAAGCGAGCACTGACGCGGGCGCGCAAGCCACCCCGGACGCGGGAACGCCTGCGAAAGTCATCACCGCGAAACCGACCCGCTCGACGAAGACGAAGACGAAGACCACCTCCAGGCGCGGCTCGTCGCAAGCGCAGCCGCAAGCCGACACGCCGCCGCCCCCGCCTCCGCCGCCCGAGCCGGCGACCGGATCGTTCTGGCACTCGCCTGCATCGGGAGATCTGCTGCGGAAGATCTGGGCGCGCGGCCGGAGCGCGTCGGCGCTCGAGGTGGCGCAGGTCTACGGCGTCGCGCAACTCGATCCGATGACGCTCGCGCAGATCGCCGATCGGCGCCTCGCCTATTCGGCTCCGGACGCGCCGCCTCCCGCCGAGCGGCCGGACTACAAGTACATGCAGGGCGACCGGAAGACGCGAAGGAAGCGGCACAAGAAGAAGTGAACCGCGATGATCATGGCCACGGCTCACCGCCGTCACGGCTGCTTTCCTGCTGCTCAAATCCACGCCGGCTCCGGTCACCGCTACACGGCTTGCGGCGAGGCGGAGCAAACGCCGGCGGGTGACACTCCGACGGAGCTGGCGGTAATGTACCTGCCGGATGATCTGCCAGCGAACCAGCGCGTCTTCAGATCTCGAAGGGCGCTCGAGACAATCGATCCCCGCGAGTTTCTGCGGCAACCATGAACGGACTTCCCCGTGATGATAAAGGCTGTCGTCCCGATCGTGGCCGGCGTCGCTCTTTCCCTGTCGGCTGGGGCGGGCAGCGGATTCGACGTGGCCGCCTTCGGGCGCCTGCCCGTGTCGGCACACGGCCGCGTGGAGCAGTTCGACTCAGTAGCTCGAAAGGCCTTGCAAGAGATTCGCGGCCCCGAGACGGCACCGATCGATCCTATCTTGTGGCTGCTGGAAGTCCTCGCCAAACCTGATACGGCAGATACGCGACCGATTTTCCCGATCAAGAGCCCGGAGCTGCTCGGCAAGCTCCAGTTGCAGGCCGCGAATGCCGGAACCAACTATTACGCGTTCAAGGACCTCGGACCCAAGGCATCGGAAATCCAAAAACAAGTTGCGAACGTGAAGGCTTCCGATCGCACTCCGTGGCAAGAAGAGCTGACTGCGCTTCGAGACAAGCTCATCCTTTACGAACGGCTGAAGAACAGCCTGCAGCCGAACAGCCGACTGCAACAGGACGCAAATGGCAAGCCGATCACATTCGACTTCGCCGCCGAACTCGCCAGATATCAGGCCGATCTGGGGGAGGCGCTCAGGATCGACGCCGGACGCCGGCGCGGCAACACTGAACGGCTGGCCGTAGCGACGGAGGTGCGGGTGAGGACGTTCTCACGCTTATTCAACTTCGTGTCGCGGACGGGATCGCTGGCGCTGGTTCCGCCTTCAAACACGATGGGGTCGAACAAGGGTTGGAGCAACCTCGGCAGCGTCATCGTTCAGAGTGCGCAAGGGCACCAGCCGCCCGCGCCGGTGGCCTTCTTCGCCGGCATGAGCTCCGCGTTCGCCCAGGGCAACCCCGACGCCTTCAATTCCCAGGTGGCCCAGTATGGTCAGTGGCTCGCGGCCAACGGTCTCGTTCCGGAACCCCGGGATGCCGGCTCGCGATCCGTCGAAACTGGCAAGTGAGTGCGACCCGGGCAAGCACGCGCCCCTGGCCCGACCCGGAAGGAGTCCCGCTCGGGGTCATCGCTCGAAGGAAGCGGAGCCGCGGCACCGATCGGCAGCTAGCGCGCCGGCAGCGAGAGCGCGAAGGTCGTTCCCTGCGGGCTCGTGCGCCTCAGTTGCGCCCTGCCCCCGTGAAGCTCCGCCACGGCGCGCACGATGGCGAGGCCGAGGCCGGTTCCGCCCTCGCCGTGCCGGGTGGTGGCGAACCGCTCGAACAGCTTCTCCCGGATGGCCGGATCGACACCCGGCCCCTCGTCCGCGACCGTCGCCTCCCAGCCGCTCTCCCCCGGGGCGACCTCGACCAGCACCCGCCCGCCCTGCGGGGAATGCTGCACGGCGTTGCCGAGGAGGTTCTCAAGCGCCCGGCGCAGCCAGACCGGATCGCCCCGGAGCGGCGCGGATTCCGGCGCATGCAGCTCGACCCGGACGCCGCGGGCCCCCGCCAGGGACGCCTGGGCCTCGACCGCCTCGCGCGCGATCGCGCACAGGTCCACCTTCCGGGGCCGCGCCTCGATCCCGCGCGCTTCGAGCCGCGCGAGCGAGAGCAGATCCTGGGTGAGGGCGGAAAGCTTCTCCGCGCTCTCGCGGATGCGCAGCGCGAAACGCCGCGCCGTCTCCGGTTCGTCCGCCGCTCCCTCGGTGAGCACTTCCGCGGAAGCGCGCACCGAGGCGATCGGGTTCTTCAGCTCGTGGGAGAGATTGGCGACGAAGTTCTCCAGTGCGTGCCGCTCTTCCAGCTCGCGCCGCATCGACTCGAGGGCGCGGGTCAAGGCCCGCACTTCCTTTCCGCGCGGCTCCGGCAACGCCGCCTGGCGCTCGCCGGCGGCGACGTGCTCGGCCGCCCGGGTGAGGCGCTCGATGGGCGCCGCCACCGCCTGCCCGATGACTACCGCGAGCGCCGCCGAGGCGAGGGCGAAGATGAGCGCGAGCAGCGCCACCTTCGGGGCAACGTCGCTCATGAGCTGCACCATGCCGAAGGTCGCCTTGCGGACGCGAACCGATCCGAGATCCCGGATGGGCGCGGAGGCGGTGACGATCTGCACTCCGGTCAGCGGCTCGAGCTCGCCTACCTGCACGATCGTCTTGCCCTGCGCGTCGGCGATCGCGACGTGGGTTGCGATCTCGCTGTGCGTGAAGGCCTGGAGGATGCGCGAGCTCTCGAGCTGGTGAGCAGCGGAGGCGAGGGTCGCGCCGGGCGTCTCGAGAGCGCGGGAGGCCAGCTCGGCGAGGACGCGCGCCTCGTCCTGTGCGCCGCGCTGCGCGAACACGGAAGCGCGGGCCGTGAAGCGATCGATGACGATGAGCGCGAACGCAGCGGAGAGCGTCAGGGTCGTCGCCGCCAGCGGCAGGAAGACCTGCAGCCGGAACGAGAGGCCGCTTCGCCGCGCCTCGATGAGGCGCCAGGCGATGAGCCCGATCCCGAGCAGGCTCACCACCCCGAGCGCGATGAGCAACTCCGGTCGCGGAATCGTCATTGCCCATCCTTCAGGCGGTAGCCGACGCCCCGGACCGTCTCCAGGAGCTTGGGGTCGCCACCGGCATCCATGAGCTTGCGCCGGAGCGCCTTCACGTGCACGTCGACGGTGCGGTCGCCGACCACCACGTCCGATCCCCACACCGCGTCGAGAAGCTGCCCTCGCTCGAAGACCCGCCCCGGGGCGCGCAAGAACGCGGCGAGAAGATTGAACTCGGTGCGCGAGAGCGCAAGCTCGGTGTCTCCGATGGAAGCGCGCCGGCTGCGCGGATCCACCCGCAGGCCCCCGGGACCCTCGATGGGCGGCTCGACCGTCTCTGCCTCGGGCTGGGGCCGGTCGCCGCGGATCCGGCGCAGGACAGCGCGCACCCGCGCCACCACTTCGCGCGGAGAGAACGGCTTCAAGACGTAATCGTCCGCCCCCATCTCCAGGCCGACGACGCGGTCGGTCTCCTCGTCGCGGCTGGTCAGCACGATCACCGGGACGTCCGAGCGCGCCCGCAGGCCGCGCAAGAAGTCGAGGCCGCTTCCGTCGGGCAGGACGAGGTCGAGGATGACGAGATCGGTCCCGGCGATGCGCTGCTCGGCCTCGCGAAGCGAGGCCGCCTCGGCGATGGCGAATCCGTCCCGCTTGAGCGCGAAGGCGAGGCTCTCGCGGATGGCCGGCTCGTCGTCGACGACGAGAACCAGCGGGACCGTGGCTCTCACGGCGGCGCCCCGAACGGCCCCGGCGGCGGCTGCGCCTGAGGTGGCGCCTCCCCCGGAGCGGGGGTGCGCGCCTCGGTCACCGCCAGGACGAACTTGTTGTTGCGCGACTCGACGACTCGCAGGCGCACCGAATTCCCCAGTGCCTGGCGCAACCCGGCAAGACGGGACTGCTCGACGAGCAGCCACTTGCGCGAGCCGGGGCCCGCCATGAACTCCTGCAGCTTCCCCTGATCCTTGAGCTGGCGGACCTGGTTCTTCGAGTAGAAGGTCTCGCCCCGCCAGTTCATGAGGTAGGCGCCGATCGGCTCGTCGGGCGTGCTCTGCTGGTAGTACTCCCAGAACAGATCGCGCTGCGTCCAGTGGGGCGACAGCTCGCGGAAGTGGAACCAGCCCAGATAGATGGCGAAGACGGCTGCGAGGCCGGCCAGCGCCGTGAGCAAGATGGCGCGGTCCTGCGGCTCTTCCTTCCGCTCCTGTTCCGCGACGCGGACCCGCCGTTTGCGCACCCAGGCGAAGAGCTGGGAAGCGCGATCGAAGACCCAGGGCGAGAGCGCGACCGCGGGCGCCGCGTAGAAGAGCAGCGTGAAGACCCGACGCGGATCGACCTCCCGATCCGGATACGGCCGGTCGTAGTTGTAGACGAACATGTCGGTGAGGTGCTTCGGGACCAGCGCAAGGTCGTGCGCGACGAGAGCGTAGAGCAGGCCGCCCGCGAGAAGCTCGCCGGCGTGGGCGCGCAGGCCGTCGTCGAGCAGCTTCTCGCAGAAGACGCCGCAGAAGAGCAGCAGCGGCGGCAGGACCGGGAACGCATAGTGGTGGAACTTGGTCGCGCTGAAGGCGAAGACGGCGAATCCGAGCAGCAGCCACAGCAGCGTGAAGAACAGGGCGCGATCGCGGGTCGTGCGCAGGGGCAAGGTGCGTCGGGCGAGCACCGTGCCGATGGCCCCCGGCACCGCGAGCACCCAGGGGAAGACGTCGAAGCCGAGTTGCTCGATGAAGTAGGTGAAGGTGCCTCCCGGCGTCGTGGTGTGGACGCCGGTGAGGAGTCGCTGGAAGTGATCGTGGATGATGAACCGCTCGAAGAAGGTCTGTCCCTCGTCGTCGCGGCCGGGGAAGGCGAACATCGTCAGGTACCAGGGAGCCGCGATGGCGAGCACCACCAGCGTCCCGCTGAGAAGCCGCAGCCGGCGCAGCCGGTGCCACTCTCCGGTGACCGCGCAGTAGAGAAGCGCCGCCGCTCCGGGGATCGCGAATCCGAGGATCCCCTTCGAGAGGGTCGCGAGGCCGATGAAGACGAACGCCGCGATCGCCCAGGCTCCGCTCTGGGTCCCCTCCTCCGAGAAGAGGACGATGAGCAGGCACGACATGGAAGCGGTGAGGAGCCCGACGAAGACCGGATCGGGGACCGCCTGCCGCGCGAGCATCACCACGAGCGGCGAGGTGAGCACGGCGAAGGTGGCAATCACCGCCGCGCGGCGCGAGACGAGCCGGCTTGCGGCGACGAAGAAGAGGATCGCTCCGACAGCCGTGATGACGGCGAAGGGAAGCCGCACGAACCATTCGGTGTAGATGCCGATGAAGCGGTCCGGCCCGTTGGTCTTGGCGAGCAGCATCCCCGCCACCATGAGCCACAGATCGAGCGCCGGCTTGGAGAAGAAGTACGAGGACTCCCACCAGGGATGGATGTAGTCGCCGCGCGCGATCATCTCGCGCGCGACCTCGCCGTAGTGCGGCTCCCACGGATCCCAGAACCCGGTCGCCCCGAGCCACGGAACGAAGAGCAGCGTCGCGAAGAATGCGAAGGCGATGGCGAGCCGCGTCTCGCCGGAAAGCGGCGCGAGCCAGCGCAAGAAAGGGATCTGGAGGAGCCCCCGCGGGAGAGAATCGCCCCACGCCGGCGTCGGTACGGGAGCGGGTTCGGGCGCTAGGGGCGCGGGCTTGAGGCTCGGCTTCTGCACGATCGTCTGCTATGGCCTGCCGGCCTCCGCCCGTCGCAGGCGAAGCCCGCTCCTCCGCGCAGGGTCAGGTCGGTAACACGGCGGATCGAGCCCAGCAAGCCGCGAGCGGCCCGGGCTGGCCTGCACCGGACAGGCGATCAGGGGGAATCTTGCGGGAACACCGCCCAGCGCACCGTGCGCGCGATGCGCGTCTCGAGCCGCGAACCGGACGTCGAAGGCGCTTCCAGCACGACGACGGCGATCGCGGTGCGATCCCGCTCGACGCAGGTGGCGCCGATGCGCGCCTGGCCCTCCGACCCGAGCACGATACCTTCGACGTTCGCGGCTTTGGCGCCCTCGATGGCGAGGGGCGTCGCCTCGCCGAGGTTCACGCTGCCGAGCAGACCGACGTCGGCGAGCCTCCACAGATCGGCCTGGACCAGACCGGTGACCGCCTCCGAGAGGCGATCGCAGGCGCAGGGCTTCCCGCGGCAAGTCGGCGCCACGACGGTCGCGGAGCCGCGGAAGACGCCGATGAGGCCGTTCGTGTACGAGACGCGCTCCGGCGCGCTCGATGCTTTCCGCCAGCCGAACGGCATCTGCACTTGCACGCCGAGCGGCCCATCGCGGGGAGTACCCAGGATGGGCAAGCACGGCCCGGCAAACATCCCGAGCGAAACCGTCCCGAGAAGCGCTCCGGTCGCTCCCGCCAACCGGCGCGCGGCGCCCTCGCCCGACCATTGGCGCGGCGTGAGGAACAGGCCAGTGACGGTTCCGACGAAGAGGCCTCCGGCATGTCCCCAGTTGTCCACCCCGGCCGATCCGAGGCCGGCGAGGAAGAGCGCGAATAGCCACGGCAAGAGCCTGAGCCCGAAATGGGCCCGGAGCCGGCCCTGGACGCGGCGCTTCCAACCGAAGGCGGCGGCCGCGCCGAGCACGCCGAAGGCGATGCCCGAGGCCCCGAGCGAGATGGAGTCGGACCCGACGGCGGAGGCGACCGTGGTCCCGAGGGCGGTGAAGATCAGAAGCGCCAGGTAATCGGCCGGACGAACTGCCCTTTCCAGCGCGCCGCCAACGTTCCAGATGGCGAAGGCGTTGAACGCGAGGTGGAGGATGTCCTTGTGGAGCAGATTCGCGGAAAGGAGCCGCCAGGTCTCGCCCCGGTCGAGGATGAGGGGCGTCGCCTTGGCGCCGTAGGCGAGAAGGCCGGAAACCGACAGGCTGGTCCGGAGTCCGCCCGCCGCGGCCAGGATCCAACCGCAGGCAACGAGGAGCATCAGCGTCACCCAGGGAACACCTGTGACGGTGAGCACATCCCGCGCGGCTGCTGGACGCAGCGCGACAGGGTCCGCAAGCAGCGGACGCGCCGTCGCTTCTTCCGTCCACGAGGCCATTTGCACTAGGATGTTCACGGAGGGGCCGGCGCGGCAGGCCCTCGCTAAAGGCACAGTCGACTTCCGCGCAAAGCCGCGAATTTCCCTGGGTCCTCAGCTGGCATGAAGCTCATCATCGAGGACGAGGAAGGGCAGCGGAGGGTCGTTCCGGTCGTTTCCGACGAGATCACCATCGGCCGAGAGGACGGGAACACCGTCCGGCTTCCGGAGCGGAACATCTCCCGCCGCCACGCACGCCTGGTCCGCGACGACGGGTTCTTCGTGATCGAAGATCTGGGCTCGTCGAACGGCGTCCGCATCAACGGAGATCGGATCGATGCGCCGCGCCGGGTCCAGGAGGGCGACCTCATCCAGATCGGGGACTACGACCTCGGCATCGAGGGCAAGGTCGAGCCCGTCTTGGCCCCACCGCAGATGCAGGAGGCGAGGCCCCCCGCTCCCATGCGACCGGCTGCGCCGCCCGTTTCCGCGGCGGCGACAGGGGACGGAGGCTCGACCGCCATCATCCGGGTCAGCGATCTCACCCGTACCGCGGCGCGAGTAGCCAGCCGCGAGCTGCCCAGGTCCGATCGGCCCCGGCTCGTCGGGCTGTCCCCGACCGTCCGCGGACAGGAGTTCGCTCTCGACCGTACCGAGGTGCGCATCGGCCGGGCCCGGGAGAACGACATCGTCGTCGATCATGCGTCGCTCAGCCGGCAGCATGCCCGGCTCGTCCTCGAGGACGACGACTGGAAGATCGTCGACAGCTCGAGCGCGAACGGAGTCCGCATCAACGGCGAGACCTACGCGATGAGCGCGCTGCGGCCCGGCGACCTCATCGAGCTTGGCCACGTGAAGCTGCGGTTCTGTGCCCCCGGCGAGAAGTTCACCCTTCCGCGGGAAACGGAGCCGGCGCCGGCTCCGGCGGAATCCGTCCGCAAGCCGCGATTGCCCGCCCCGGCGGTGGCGCTCCTCGCCCTCGCGCTAGCGGGCGCACTCGCCGCCGTCTTGTTCCTGAAGCTCTCGAAGCCAGCGGCGACGGAGGATGGCGAGATGAGCGCCGAAGGCGCCGTCAAGGCCGGGGACCTGCTTTTCCTCAAGAAGGAGTTCCTCCGGGCGCTCGAGCTGTACGAGCAGGCCGCCGCGAAGGGCGAGAATCCGCCCAACCTCGCCAAGGCCACGGAGGAGGCGGCAGCGCAACGCATCGATCAGGACCTCGATCGGGCCATCGCCGCCGGCGATTTCGACAGGGCGAAGGGCCTCCTCGAGAAGTGCGGCGAGAACCAGGCCCACTACTGCCGCAAGGCGCGCGAGGAAGCCGACCAGGTCCAGAAGGGCTACGCGAAGCTCCATCTCGACAAGGGCCGGGCGGCCAAGGGGATCAAGCTCGAAGGTTGCCAGAGCGAGGCGCGGCTCGTGCTCGCGTTCGATCCCGCGAACGCGGAGGCGCAGCAGTTGCTAGGCCAGTGCGCGCCTGCGCCGGCGCCCGCGCCGAAAGAGGTCCGCAAGCCGCCGCCCGCGGCCAGCCAGGCGTTCCGCGACGCGAAAGCGCGCGGGCTGCTCAACGCCGGCAATGCGCTGACCCAGTCGAAGCAGTTCCCGGCCGCGACAGCGAAGTACCAGGCCGCGCTCGAGCTGAAGCCGAGCGGGCCGCTCGCAGGTCTCGCGTATCGCGGCCTCGGAACCGCCGCGGTCTACGCGGGCGATCCGAAGGCGGCTGCCAGATGGTTCAAGCGATACCTCCCCTACGTCGAGGACGCGGCGACGCGCGAGCAAGTCGAGAAGCTCATCCGGCAATACAGCG
Source organism: Deltaproteobacteria bacterium (assembly GCA_005879805.1). GTDB lineage: Bacteria > Myxococcota > Myxococcia > Myxococcales > 40CM-4-68-19 > VBKO01. The sequence goes on from VBKL01000135.1 coordinate 9,686, forward strand.
GAGAATGACCTGCGGGGCGACCCTTCGACTTCCACGAGGGCGGGGCGCTTTGGGCACAGACGGAATCTCGCAGCACCACTGTTCGCGCGCAGCATCGATCGAGGCCAAGACGAACAACGGGTCGGACATTCTCCCACCACCCCCGGTGTTGTGCGGATGCATTCCAGTCGAGGTAGAATTGCTACCTCGTTTCGATCACGCGAAGGGAGCTTTTGCTTGGATATCCGCGTTCTCGTTGTGGACGACGATCAGGATTCCTGTGAGCTCGTCGAGAGGATCCTGAAGAAGGACGGCTACCGGGTCTCGACGCTGACGGACGGACGCAAGGTCGAAGAGGAGATGCGCAAGAACGAGATCCACCTGGCCATCGTGGATCTCAAGATGCCCGAGATTTCAGGCCTCGACGTGGTCCAGAACATCCGGCACCTCGACAGCGACTGCGCGATCATCCTCATGACGGGATACGCGACGCTCGACTCCGCCGTGAGCGCCTTGCGCGGCGGCGTCGTGGACTACCTGCGCAAGCCGGTCCGCGAGGACGAGCTGCTCGGCGCCGTGCGCCGCGCCCTCGCCGCCAAAGGCCTCGCGCTCCTTCCCGAAGAGGAGCTGCACCGCAACATCGGGTCGGCGATCCGCGATCTACGCAAGAAGCGGACGCTCACCCTGAAACAGCTCGCCAAGCGCACCGGTCTCTCGGTGAGCTTGCTCTCGCAGATCGAGCGCGCCGAATCGAGCGCGAGCGTGACCTCGCTCTACAAGATCGCGCACGCTCTCAAGATCCGGCTGCCCGAGCTCTTCAGCCGGGTCTAGAGCGCCCTACCCCGGCTGCAGGACCACGAGGACTTCCCCCTCGCTCACCGCCTGCCCTTCCTTGCAGCGAACCTCGGCCACCTTGCCGGCCTCGGGCGCCTCGATGGGCATCTCCATCTTCATGCTCTCGAGGATGACGAGAACGTCGCCGGAGGACACTGCCTCGCCTGGCTTCTTCTCGATCTTCCAGACGGTGCCGGTGATGTGGGCGGGTACGTCGATCAAGCGGGCCTCCGGGGAGTTTCGGGGGGCAGCGACTCGAGGAACCGGGTGGATAGCTCGCCGCGGGCGAAAGATTCCGAGGCGGCGATGCGGCGGTGG
>VBKL01000136.1 GCA_005879805.1 Deltaproteobacteria bacterium
GCCGTGAGCGGCCAGCGCGCGGGCGAACTCGGCGGCGATCCGCTCCAGCGCGAGCGAAGGCGGGATCCCCGAGGCGACCAGCTCCGAGGCGCGCTCCTCGAGGCGGACGTCCTCGATCACCGTCGCCAGCTCTCCCAGCCCGCGGTCGGGCTGCGACAGCGACGCGCGGCCCCTCTCGATGAGAGCGCGCAGATCCTCGCGCTCGGCCGCGAACGCCTGCTCCAGATCCCCGGTCGGGTCGTCCGGAGACGCCCGGCGGCGAGGCAGCGCGCGGGAGAGGACGTGCGCGACGCCGAGGGCCTTTCCCTTCCCGTTCCCATTGCCGCGCAAGAGAAGATGCGCGTCGGCGCGGTGGAACGACTCGATGAGCGCAGTCACGGTGCGGCTCGCCGCCACCGCGAGGAGGACGTCGCGCTCCGCGAACGGTCCCGCCTCGCGCTGAAGGACGAGAGCCCCGCGGGGCCGCGGCCCGGAGAGGAGCGGCACGGCGAGGAAGGCGGGGTATCGCTCTTCGGCCAGTTGGGGGAAGTAGGCGAACTGGGCGACGAGTCCGGCGTCGTCGACCGTGACGGGTTTCATCGTCTCGACGGCGGTTCCGGTGATGCCCTGCCCGACCTGGAGCCGCACCTCGCCGAGCACCTCGTCGGGAAACCCGAAGTTGCCGCGCAGGACCAGCTCGTTCCGCTCTTCGAGGACGTAGACGGAGGCGATGGGCGCCTCGCAGGTCGCGGCGATCTGAGTGCACAAGTAGCTGAGCGCCGAGGAGAGGCCGGATCCGGGCGCCGAGCCCGCGGCGAGGCGCAGCGCCGCGTCCAGGCGCCGCGTCCCGCCCAGGATCTGGAGGGGAACGCGCAGCGAGGTGGTCACCGGGACACCCTACCGCGTTCCCGGCGCCCGGTGCCGCGCCCTCAGTGGATTTGCGGCCTCAGCTCCACTTTCACCCAGCCGGGCTCGCGGCGGTCGAACTCCTTGTAGGCCTCGATGGCGTTGCCGATCGGCTCGTGCTGGGTGAGGAGCTTGCTCGGATCGACCGCGCCCGCCCGGACGAGCTCGACCAGCTTCGGCAGGTACGCCCGGTGGTTGCAGTTGCCCATCCGCACGACCAGGTTCTTGTTCATCGCCAGGCCGATGGGGAACGTCTTCGCCTGCTGCGGGTACACGCCGATGACGGAGAGCGTTCCCGCCTTGGCGAGCGCGGTCACCGCCCAGGTCAGCGCCATGGATGGCGCGTCGCCCGGATGCCAGTTGTCGCCGTCGGGCTTCGTCTTCGGCGCGATGCGGGCGACCTCCTCTTCGAAGGACTTCTTCTCCGCCTTGCCGATGGCCTTGCGGGCCGGGCCGCCCTGCGGCGAGACCGCGTCGACGCCCACCGCGTCGATGGCGCGGTCGGGCCCGATTCCGCCCGTCATCTCCTTGAGCGCGGCGATGGGATCCTCGGCGTTGAAGTCGATCGCCTCGGCGCCCTGGCCGCGCGCCACGTCGAGGCGCGAGGCGATGCAGTCGATGGCGAAGATGCGCCCCGCGCCGAGGTGCTTGAGAGCGGCAATGGCCAGTTGTCCGACGGGGCCGCAGCCAAAGACGGCGACGGTGTTGCCGGGCTTGATGCCGGTCAGCTCGGCACCGAAGTACGAGGTCGGGAAGATGTCCGAGAGGAGGATCGCCTGCTCGTCGGCCACCTCGTCGGGAAGCTTGTAGAGGTTCACCGAGGCGAACGGCACCCGGGCGAGCTCCGCTTGGAGACCGTCGAAGGGCCCGCTGGTCGCCGGACCGCCGAAGAAAGCGGTGCCCGCGTCCCTCCCGTTGGGGTTGGCGACGTCGCACTGGGCGAAGTACCCCGAGCGGCAATACGAGCAGTAGCCGCACCCGATGGTCGACGGGATCACCACCCGGTCGCCGGCGCGGAAGTTGCGCACCGCCTTGCCGACTTCCTCGACCACTCCCACGCCTTCGTGACCGAGGATGGTCCCGGGCTTCATACCGGGCAGGGTGCCGCGGATCATGTGCAGGTCGGTGCCGCAGATGGCGCTCGCCGTGAGGCGAACGATGGCGTCGGTCGGCTCCTTGATCTTCGGTTCGTTCACGTCCTCGAGGCGCACGTCCCCGACGCCGTGGAACACGATGGCTTTCATGACGTCTCCTTTTGGGATTCGACCGGCGCAAGGGTGGAGACGAAGCGGAACGCCTGCAATCCGGACCTTCGCGGAAGCGCGGCAGGAGTGCGGGGAGGTGACCTACGGCCCGCTCGACCCTTCTTCCAGCGCCTTCCGATCGAGCAGGATGTCGAGCGGCGCCCGGCATTCCCATTCCTAGGGCCGCGGCTCGTGGCGCGTGTATTCGATGAGCAGCTCCGGCCGCCACGTCTTGCCGCCGTCGAGCGAGGCTTCCCAGCGCCAGGCGAAGCCCTCGGGGCGGATGTTCGCGAAGACCATTCGCATCTGGCGCCCGTTCCGCGCCTCGCCGTACAGGGCGAAGTCCTTCCCTTCGAGCCCTCCGGTGAACGCGAGATAGGAGTTGTTCTCGTCGACCCAGGTCTGCCGCCATTTGGCCGGCTTGGGCTGAAACTGCGAGAAGCTGCGGCCGGTCCAGGGGGCGCCCGGCCCATCGGCGTGGAAGTCCTCGACGATGGTGCAGCCGTTGTCAGAGGCGGTGACATGGTTCGAGCCGTGCGCCTGGACCCAGTCGTCCTTGCCCGGCGCTTTGCGTGCCTTCACCACCGCGTCCCAATCCCCCAGCCAGAAGTCCATCTGCCGGTGCTCCGCGCTCGTGCACTGCGCCTTCTTGCGCGAGTAGAGTCCCTCCCACTTCGTCCACGTCTTGCCGCCGTCGATGGACTGCTCGATGACCTGGCGCACGCGGCCGTCCTCGAGAGGGGTGAGCGTCGTCCGGTCGAGCGCGACGCCGCCGCTCCGCCTCGGCACTTCGCCCTGGAAGCGGATCGAGCCGGCCGGAGCGTCAACCTGGGTCTTCTCCTTGAACCCGCCCACGGTCGTCACCCAGACCTGTTTCCACTTCTTCTTCGACCAGTCGAAGTAGAAGAGGCTCTCGCCGCGGTTGCCGGCGGTGTCGGTCCAGCTCTCGCGCAGCGCGCAGCCGGCGAGGATCTTCCCAATTACGTTGTCGCCGCCGATCTCGCCGCTCTGACCGTCGCGGACGTCCCAGCTTCCCTCCCAGAAGTCGAGCGCGTGGGTCTCGGGGGCGCTGCAAGGAACCGCGGCTGCGGCGAGGAGTGCGAGAAGGATCATGCGCGCGAGCCTGGCCCGGGCGCCCATCGCCGCGCTATCGAAACCTTGCTCGCGCGAGCGCCGGTTTCGCCATCCGAGAAAGGCGCGGTAGGAATGCGGGCGGATGCCCGACGCGCCGCTCGACCGGGATGCCGAAGAGCTGCGCAAGCTCGGTTACGCGCAGCAGCTCCTGCGCGACATGGGCGGGTTCGCCAACTTCGCCCTCAGCTTCTCCATCATTTCCATCCTGACCGGCGCCATCACCCTCTACGGGTATGGCCTCAAGATGGGCGGGCCGCTGGAGATGGCTCTCGGGTGGCCTCTGGTCTCGCTCCTCACCCTGCCGGTGGCGGCGTCGCTTGCGCAGCTTGCCTCGAGCTATCCGACCGCCGGCGCGCTCTATCATTGGGCTTCGATCCTGGGCGGTCGCGGCGCGGGCTTCTTCACCGCCTGGCTCAACTGCATCGGTCAGTTCGCCATCACCGCCGGCATCGACTACGGGCTCGCCGAGTTCCTCGCCGCGATGCTCGGGATGCCACCCGATCGCAGCCACGTGCTGCGGGTCTACGTCGTCATCCTCCTGAGCCACGCCATCCTCAACCACCTCGGAGTCCGGCTGGTCGGAAAGCTCAACCAGCTTTCGGCGTGGGTCCACATCGTTGGCGTCCTCGCCATCGTCCTCGGCATCGGGTTCTTCGCTCCGCTGCGTTCGCCGGACTTCCTCTTCACCCGTTTCACCGACGGTCCGCGGCCGTATGTCGCGGGTTTCCTGCTCGGGCTCCTCCAGGCCGCCTGGACCTTCACCGGCTATGACGCGAGCGCCCATCTGTGCGAGGAAACCCACGACCCGACTCGCAACGCACCCTGGGGGATCTTCCTCTCTGTCGTGGTGAGCGCGATCTTTGGTTGGGCGCTCCTCGTGGCGGTCACGCTCGCCATCGCCGATCTCCCCGCCGCCGCCGCCGCGGACAACCCGTTCCTGTACGTGCCCCGGACGAGCCTCGGACCACGTCTCGGAGGTGGCCTGGTCGGGCTGGCCATGCTCGCGATGTGGTTCTGCGGCCTCTCCAGCGTCACCTCGAACTCGCGCATGCTCTTCGCCTTCGCCCGGGACGGCGGCCTTCCCTTTTCGGGATACGTCTCGCGGGTCTCGCCGCGGTTCCGTTCGCCCCACGTCGCGGTCTGGGTCTCCGCTGCGGCAGCGCTCGCTGTGGCTCTCTGGACCCCGGCGTACTCGGCGATGGTCGCCCTCAGCACCATCGCGCTGTACGCCAGCTACGGAGTTCCCATCGCCCTCGGTCAGAGGGCGCGCAAGACCGGCCTGTGGACCCGGCGAGGCCCCTGGGACCTGGGGCGTGCCTCAGCTGTGGTGAACGGAATCGCCCTGGCCTGGATCGCGGTCCTGACCGTGCTGTTCGTGCTGCCACCGAACGCGCTTGCCGGGTTTACCTTCGCCGGCCTGCTCGTCCTGCTGGCCCTGTATTGGTTCCTGCGGAGAAAGGCCGATTTCCGCGGTCCTCCCCGGATCGAGCCCTGAATCGCCCGGCCGTCCTTGTGCCGACCCCGGCGCTCCGTTAAGGATCTTCCGCTCACCGCTTCGGAGGCTAAATGAGTGGTTCCTCCCCCTCGCGTGCACCGCGCGACATCGATCATGCTGTCGTCCGCTTCGCCGGCGATTCCGGCGACGGCATGCAGCTGACCGGGACCGAGTTCACCCGCGAGGCCGCTTTCCAGGGAAACGATCTGGCGACGTTCCCGGACTATCCCGCCGAGATCCGCGCCCCCGCTGGAACGACGGCGGGCGTCTCCGGGTACCAGATCCAGTTCGCGGCGCACGAGGTCTATTCCGCCGGCGATCAGCCCGACACGCTCGTCGCCATGAACCCGGCCGCGCTGAAGGTCCATCTTGCCGATCTGAAAAAGGGCGGGCTGCTCGTCCTCAACGAGGCCTCTTTCCAGCCGGCCGACCTGACCCGGGCGGGGTGGAAATCGAACCCGCTCACCGACCACAGCCTGGACGGCTACCGCCTCATCCAGGTCGATTTCGACAAGCTCGTCACACACGCCTGCGAAGGCCTCCCGGGCCTCGGCGCGAAGGACGTGCAGCGGACGAAGAACTTCTTCGCCCTGGGGCTCGTCTTCTGGCTCTACTCGCGCGACACGGCGCGGCAGGAGAAGGCGATCCACGAGCGGTTCGCCAAGAAGCCGGAGATCGGCGAAGCGAATCTCCGCGCATTCAAGGCTGGCTATTTCTACGGCGAGACCACCGAGGCCGCCGACGCTCCCTGGCACATCGCCCCCGCGCGGCTCTCTCCGGGGACATATCGCAACGTGATGGGCTCGACGGCGCTCGCGCTCGGCCTGGTCGCGGCGGCGCAGAAGTCGGGCCTGCGGCTCTTCTTCGGCAGCTATCCGATCACGCCCGCCAGCGACATCCTCCACGAGCTCGCCAAGCACCGGCAGTTCGGGGTCACCACCTTCCAGGCCGAGGACGAGATCGCTGCCGTAACCGCGAGCATCGGCGCCGCGTTCGGCGGTGCACTGGGAGCGACGGCCTCTTCCGGCCCTGGCATCGCGCTCAAGACCGAAGCGCTCGGCCTCGCCCTCATGATCGAGCTCCCGCTCGTCGTCATCGACGCCCAGCGGGGCGGACCATCCACTGGACTTCCCACCAAGACCGAGCAGTCCGATCTCTTCCAGGCCGTCTACGGCCGCAACGGGGAATCGCCCATCCCCGTGCTCGCCGCCCGTTCGCCGGCCGACTGCTTCGAGGTGGCGTTCGAGGCCTCCCGCATCGCCATCGAGTACCGCACCCCCGTCATCCTGCTCTCCGACGGCGCCATCGGAAACGGGACCGAGCCGTGGAAGCTCCCTCGCGCCGACGCGCTCCCCAGGATCGATCCCAAGCTCCGCACCGATCCCGAGGGATTCCAGCCGTACTCGCGCGATCCCGAGACGCTGGCGCGGCCGTGGGCGGTTCCCGGCACCAAGGGTCTCGAGCATCGCGTCGGCGGCCTGGAGAAGGACTCCCTGACCGGCAACGTCAGCTACGACCCGCTCAACCACGAGAAGATGACCCGGACCCGCGCGGAGAAGGTGAACCGCATCGCGCGCACCTATCCCAAGCTCGTCCCGGCGGGCGATCCGGACGGCGAGGTGGGGGTCCTCTCCTGGGGCGGCACGTATGGCTCGGTCACGCAGGCGGTGATCGACGCCCGCGCCTCCGGAATCCGCGTCGGCCACATCCATCTGCGCCACATCTTCCCGCTGCCGCTCGATCTCCCCGAGGTGCTCTCGCGGTACCGGCGCATCCTGCTTCCCGAGCTGAACCTGGGCCAGCTGCGGCTCCACGTCCGCGGCCAGCTCGGAATCGAGACCATCGGCCTCAACAAGATCCAGGGGAAGCCCTTCCACGTCGCCGAGGTGCGCAGCGCCATCGAGGCGCTCGCCCGGAGCCCGGGCCCCGTGACGCACAAGGAGCTGGCATGACCGGGAAGCTGAACCTCGCCAAGAAGGATTTCGTCAGCGACCAGGAAGTGCGCTGGTGCCCCGGGTGCGCCGACTTCGCCATCCTTTCGACCGTGCAGAAGGTGATGCCGGAGCTGGACGTCCCGCGCGAGAACATCGTCTTCGTGAGCGGCATCGGCTGCTCGAGCCGGTTCCCGTACTACATGAACACGTACGGCATGCACGGCATCCACGGTCGCGCTCCCGCCATCGCCACCGGTCTCAAGATGGCGCGGCCCGAGCTGACCGTGTTCGTGGTGACCGGCGACGGCGACGGCCTCTCCATCGGTGGCAACCACCTCATCCATGCGCTGCGGCGCAACATCGATCTCAAGATCCTGCTCTTCGACAACCGCATCTACGGGCTCACCAAGGGGCAGGCGTCGCCGACGAGCGAGCTCGGCAAGCGCACCAAGTCGAGCCCCTACGGCACCGTCGATCGGCCCTTCAACCCGCTCACCATCGCGCTCGGCGCGGGCGCCACCTTCGTCGCGCGTAGCGTGGCGACGGACACCGCGCACCTCGCCACCGTCCTGCGGCGCGCCGCCCAGCACAAGGGCGCGGCGTTCGTGCAGATCTGGCAGAACTGCCCCGTCTTCAACGACGGCGCCTTCGACAGCTGGGCCGAACGCGACGTGCGCGATGAGGCGCTCATCAAGCTCGAGCACGGAAAGCCGCTCCTCTTCGGCAAGGCCAAGGACAAGGCGCTGCGCACCGGAGCGGGATTCTCGCTGGAAGTGGGCGGCACGGACGGCGCCGTGGTGCACGACGAGATGCGCGAAGACCTCGCGCTGTCGATGGCGCTCGCCGCGCTCGAGCCGCCGATGCCACAGCCGATGGGTGTACTCCGCGCGGTGTCGCGCCCGACCGTGGACGCGCTCGCCCGCGAGCAGGAGGAGGAGGCGGCGCGCAAGCAGGCGCCGGACCTCGAGGGGCTCTTGCGCAGCGGCGACACCTGGACGGTCGAAGCGCAAGCCTGAGCGGCGCCTTTGGAGACGCGGCCCTTCGGCAAGAATGGTCCGCCCGTGCCGATCCTCGGCCAGGGCACCTGGCAGATGGAGCAGGACCCGCGCCGCGAGGCCATCGCAGCGCTGCGCCGGGGGCTCGATCTCGGGCTTCGCCACATCGATACGGCGGAGATGTATGGCAGCGGCGCCGTCGAGGAGATGGTCGCCGAGGCGATCGAGGGTCGCCGCGAGGAGGTGTTTCTCGTCTCCAAGGTGCTGCCCGAGAACGCCACCCGCCGCGGCACGGTGGTCGCGTGCGAGAGGAGCCTCAAGCGCCTGCGCACCGACCATCTCGACTGCTACCTGCTCCACTGGGAGTCGCGGCACCCGCTCGAAGGGACCATCGAGGCGTTCGAGGAGCTTCGCGGGGCGGGCAAGGTGCGCGCGTACGGGGTGAGCAACTTCGACGAGGAGCGCCTGCAAGAGGCCGTGTCGCTCGCGGGTCCTGGCCTGATCGCCTGCGACCAGGTGCTCTACCACCTCGAAGAGCGCCACGCGGATACGGGGCTCATCTCGCTCTGCCGGCGACTCGGCGCGGCGTTCGTCGCCTACAGCCCGTTCGGGTCGGGCAGCTTTCCTGCCGAATCATCTGCCGGCGGCAAGATGCTGGCTGCGATCGCGCGTGCGCACCGCAAGACGCCGCGGCAGGTCGCGCTGGCGTTCCTGACCCGCCTCCCGGGCACCTTCGCCATTCCCAAGGCCTCGAGCCCCGTGCACGTCGAGGAGAACGCCGGCGCCGCGGGGCTGAAGCTGAGCTCGGAGGAGATCGCCCGCATCGACGAAGCGCTCCCTGCGCGGCGCAAGCCGGAACTTCCCACGCTCTGACGGCCCGCAGGTAGCATCGGGGCATGACCTCGACGCTTGCCATCCTTCTGGTCTGCCAGCTCGCGGGCGAGCTGGTTGCGCGCCTCTTGCGTGCGCCGGTACCGGGCCCGGTGCTGGGAATGCTCCTTCTCTTCGTCGTCCTTTCCGCCCGGCCGCGAACCAGCGCCGCGGTCGAAAATGGCGCGCAGGCCCTCCTGCGCCATCTCTCGCTGCTCTTCGTGCCGGCGGGCGTCGGGCTCATGCGGTACGGGCCGCGCCTCCGCGCGGAGTGGCTCGCCATCTCGCTCGCGGTTGCCGTGCTCATCGCCCTGCTCAGCGCCACCGGAACGCCCTACGAGACGTACTTCGACGGCGCGCAGTTCGTGCACTTCCTGCTCGGCCCCGCGACAGTCGCGCTGGCCGTGCCGCTCTACCAACACCGCGCCGAGGTGAAGCGCGCGCTCTTGCCCATGGCAGCCGCCCTGGTGGCGGGGGCGATCGTTTCCATCGTGTCGGCGGTGGTCATCGCGAAGGCCTGCGGCGCGAGCCCGGAGACGCTCGCTTCGCTCGCGCCCAAGTCGGTCACCACGCCGATCGCGATGGGCATCTCCGAACAAATCGGAGGCCTGCCTTCGCTGACGGCGGCATTCGTGATCGCAACGGGTATCATCGGTGCGGTGCTCGCGACGCCGCTCTTGAATCTGCTCGGGCTGCGCGACTGGCGGGGCCGCGGGTTCGGCGCCGGGATGGCGGCCCACGGGCTCGGCACGGCCCGCGCGTTCCAGGTCCACCCTCTCGCGGGCACCTTCGCGGGGGTGGCGCTGGCGCTGAACGGGCTCCTCACGGCGATCCTGGTGCCCCTCCTCGCCGGGTGGCTGCGCGGAGCATATTGACAGCATTGCAGCATCACACTAGAACACTGTCACGATGCGACCGGCGGCGGAGATCTCGCTCTCGCTTCCGGAGCTTTCCTCGGAGGTGGCCACGGCGCTCTCCCGCCTGGGGCTTCTCGGAGCGGCTCCGGATGCGCGAGTGTCGGCGGCGCCCGACGCGCGCACGGTCCGGTACTACACGACGCTCGGGCTCCTCGATCGCCCGGTCATCGTGGGACGGCAGGCAAGGTATGGGCAGAGGCACCTGCTCCAGCTTCTCGCGGTCAAGACGCTGCAAGTGCGGGCCCTGCCGCTGGCGGAGATCCAGGAGCGCCTGTACGGCCGCAGCGATGCGGAGCTGGGAGCGCTGATCGAGGCGCTTGGACGGGAAGCCGCGGAGGCGCCCGCGCCCGAAGTCGTGGCGACGAGCGTCCGCGAGGTGATCATCGAGCCCGGACTGCGCCTCCTCGTCGAGGACGGGTACAGGCCGGACTCCGGAGTGGAAGCGAAGATCCGTGCGGCGCTCGCCGCCCTGACGCAAGAACCGAAGCGGGATCGAGGAGGAAGCGCATGACCACGGCCATCCGGATTCCCATCGTCGAAGTGCCGGCCGACCCGCGGCGCGGTCTCGGCTTGCTCGAAGTCCTCGGACCCACGGGAAAAGTGGCGCTGCCGCTCGCCGGGGTGGCCATTCGCGCGCGCGTCGTCGATCGCATCGCCGAGGTCGAGGTAGAGCAGCGGTTCAAGAACGGCTTTCCGGAGGCGCTGGAAGCCACCTACGTCTTTCCGCTCGGCGGCGCAGCCGCGGTGAGCAGCTTCGAGATGCGCGTCGCTGGCCGCACGGTGATGGGCAAGGTGGAGGAGCGCGAAGAGGCGCGGCGCGACTATGCCGAAGCGCTGGCGGCGGGAAAGCGCGCCGCGCTGCTGGAGCAGGAGCGCAACGACGTCTTCACGCTGCAGGTCGGCAACATCCCTCCGGGCGAGGAAGCCACCGTGCGCATCTCCTACGCGGAGAGGCTGCCCTGCTTCGAGGACGGCGAGGCCGAGCTGCGCCTCCCGCTCGTGGTCGCTCCTCGATACATCGGAGGAGAGCCGCTCGAGCGCGCCCCCGCGGGGAGCGGCACGGCCCTCGACACCGACCGCGTCCCGGATGCCTCGCGCCTGAGTCCTCCCCGGCTCGCTCCGGGGTTCGATCCCAAGGTGGCCGTTTCCGTGGAAGTCGAGCTCTTCCGCGATTCGCCGGAGGCTACTTTCGAAGGTCTCTCTTGCTCGCAGCATGCGACCCGCACGAGCAGCGGCCCGGAATCGATCCGCGTGGCGCTCGCGCGATCGGACGAGCCGCTGGACCGCGACTTCGTGCTCCGCTTCCGGCTCGCGCGCAAAGGAGTGCGCACGACGCTCCTCGTGCACCGGGGGCCGGAGGAGTCCGTCGCCTTCCTCTCCCTCATCCCTCCGGCGCGCGAAGGATTCCTCGGCGCCGCGCGGGACGTGGTCTTCGTGGTGGACCGCTCGGGCTCGATGGAAGGGATCAAGATGGTTTCGGCGTCGCGCGCGTGCGGATTGCTCTTGCGCACGCTCGCGCCGCGGGATCGTTTCGCGATCGCCGCCTTCTCCGACGGAGTCGAATGGATGGGCGGAACGCCGTCCTTCTCCGCCGCCGACGAGCACGGACAGGAGCAAGGCGAGAGATGGCTCCGCGAGATCCAGGCCCACGGGGGAACCGAGCTCGATTCGGCCCTGGGACAGGCGCTCTCGGCCTTCGACGCGCGCAAGGATGCGGCGGGACGGGCGGCCGTCGTCGTCCTTCTCACCGACGGACAGGTCGGCGACGAGGCCGGCGTCCTTCGCCGGCTGCAGCGCGAGCTCGGGGCCGCGCGTGTCTTCTGCGTGGGGATCGACACGGCGGTGAACGCGGGGCTCCTCACTCGTCTTGCCTCCCTCGGCGGAGGAACGTCGTCATTCGTCGAGCCTGGCGCGGCGCTCGAAGAAGCGCTCCGATCGATCTCCCGCGAGATCGGCGAGCCACTCCTCGTCGCCCTCGCCATCGAAGACGTCGACGCCGGGCTCGTCGCGAGCTCGCTCGCGCCGCAGCGCCTGCCCGATCTCTTCGCCGGTCGCGCCGCTTTCGCCGCGTTCCGGGTCAGCGGTCCCGGGCGCGTTCGCGTCAAGGCGAAGTGGAACGACGGGCGGCCGTTCGAGGAGATCGTGGAGGGGCGCGCGACGCCTCTGGCGGCGGTAGCGCAGATCTGGGCCCGCGCCCGCGTGGCCGACCTCGAGGACAAGTTCCGCCTCGGAGAGAGCGAGGCGAAGAAGGAGATACTCACCCTCGCCCTGCGCTATTCGTTGCTCACGCGGTTCACGGCGTTCGTGGCCGTCGACGGCGAAGTAGTGAACCTCGGCGGCGTGCGCAGGCAGGTTACGCAGCCCGTCGCGATGCCGGCGGCATGGGTGGACCGCCTCACGCTCCAGGAGCGGATGAGCAGCAGGGGCTCCCGCGGTCTCGCCATCCCGGTCAAGGGACCCTTCAAGGTCTACGGCATGGCGCCCGAGATGACCGTGGCGGGCGCGCTGAGCCCGAAGTTCTCCGAGATGACGCGAGGTATTTCCGAACCGGCTCCTGCGATCTACGCCGGCGCGTCGGTCGCGGACGAAGGCGGAGGCGAGGAAGATCTCGAGGCGGCGCTCGCGCTTCTGGTCGCCGCGATGACCGAAGCGCGCGCAGACCTCGGCGCCGGGCGCATTCCGCCAGTCGAGCCGCTCGAGCGGGCACGGATCGCCGTGCTGGACGCTCTCGCCACCTCGTCGGCCGGTCAAAGGATGCCGGCCCTGCAGCGCTTCCTCCGAGCGGGGTTGGTCGAGCTGATTGCGGCGCTGCGGTCGAAGACGCCGCTCCACGATGTCGTCCAGCTCTTCGAGCTGCGCGCGAAGGAACTGGAGGAGGCAAAACGCGAGGCGCGAGGCGCGATGGGGCTGACCTCCCGCGCGGAGTTCTGGGAAGCCACGATTTGAAAACGAATGCGGCGCGCATCCTCGACGGGCTCGGGATCCGCTACGAGCTCCGCGACTACGAGGTCGACGAGGAGGACCTCAGCGCGGAGAGCGTCGCGCGCAAGGTGGGGCTGCCACCCGAGCAGGTGTTCAAGACGCTGGTGGTGCGAGGCGATCGCAACGGCGTCTGTTTGGCGGTCGTCCCCGCGGGCACCCAGCTCGATCTGAAGGCCCTCGCCAGGCTCACAGGAGATCGCAAGGTGGAACCGGTCACGTTGAAGGAGGTGCAGCCCCTCACCGGCTACATCCGCGGCGGCGTCACTGCCCTCGGGTGCAAGAAGGACTACCCGGTCCATGCCGACGAGACCATCGAGCTGTTCGACGTGATCTCGGTCTCGGCGGGCGCTCGTGGAACCCAGATCCTGCTCGCTCCGGCGGACTACTTGCGCGCGGCCCACGCGAAGGTGGGACCGATCGCGAAGGAGGGGTGACGGGATGCGCGTCGTGCTCCTCGGAGGCACCCGGTTCGTCGGAATCACGATCCTCGACCAACTGCTCGCCTTCGGCCACGAGGTGATGGTCGTTCATCGGGGCGAACACGAAATCGTAGACCTCCCAGGGACGCGTCACCTGCACACGGCACGAAGGGATCTTCCAGCGCACGCGCGCGAGATCGCCGCCTTTCGCCCCGATGCGGCGATCGACACTTGCGCCATGACGGTCGCCGACGCGCGCAGTGCGCTCGAGGCGCTTCCCCGACAGATCCAGCTGGTGCTGCTCAGCAGCATGGACGTCTATCGCGCCTTCGGCTCACTCTGGACGCGCGCCGAAACGGACGCCGTCCCCCTCTCGGAGTTGTCGCCGCTGCGCGACCGTCCCCTCCCCGACCCGGGGTTCCAGCTACCCGGGTGGGACTTCTCCTGGTCGCAGTACGACAAGATCCCCGTCGAGCGCGAGTACATGGCGCGCGAGGCCATCGTGCTCCGGCTCCCGGTCGTGTTCGGCGAGCACGATTATCTCGTGCGCGAGGAATTCGTCTTGCGGCGGCTGCGCTCGGGACGCAAGCGGATCCCGGTCGGCGCGGCCAACTTGCTGTTCACACGAGGTTACGTCGGCGACGTCGCACTGGCCGCGCGCCTCGCCATCGGATCGCCGCGACCGGGCCAGATCTACAATGTAGGCGAAGCGAGAACCGCATCGATCGGTTTCTGGATGCGGCAGATCGCCGCCGCTGCCGGCGCGGAGATCGAATTGGTTCGCGTTCCCGACGAATCGCTTCCGCCCGATCTGCGCCTATCCGGTACGTTCTCCCAACACCTCCTCGTCGACTCGCACCTGGCGCGGGAGGAGCTCGGGGTGCTCGAGTTCGATCCGGACGAGGCCCTGCGGCGATCCGTGCGGTGGCACCTTCTCCATCCGCCCGCGGAGACTTCGCAGGACTTCACGGCCGACGACGCGGCCTTCCGCGTGTGAGGCAAGGACCGATCAGCGCAGCGCGAACGTCACCTGCACGTCTACGTCGGAGCGGAGCCGCAGATCCGCGAAGCGCCACGCCAGCATCCGCTCGCGCAGACAGCCAGCCAGGGTGGACGGGATCGGCTCCGGCGAAGAGAGCTCGACGAGCTTCGGGACTCCGGCCGACGCGAGCCGCAGCCGCACCGGAATCTGCGGAGGGGATCCCGCCGGCAAGGCACAGGCACGGAGGTCCGGAGCGCGCGACACGACCGCGGCACGCAATTGCGCCTCGTCGACTCCCGGGGGCGGCACCGGCGGAGCCGGGCGCGGCGCCGGCGGTGGGCGCCTCCGCGGTGCCGCGTGCATCTCCGCCGCCACTTCGCGGGGTGGCGGAGTTTTCGCCTCGATCTGCGCCTGCGGGACCTCGGGCCAGAGCCAGAAGGCCGCGACGAGCAGCGCAGCCAGGATGACCCCGGCGGCCATCCGTCCCGTGCGTGCGGGCCGACCCGGACGGGTACCCGGCCGCTGAATGACCTTGGTCCGCCGCGATACCAGGCCGGAGGGCGGCCTCCTCGCCATGCCCACTTTGCCGCGCGCTGGCTTCGCGGTGCGTCTTGCGGGTACGCGGGCGGTTCGCATCGTTTTCACGGAAGGCGCAGGCCCGAGAGCCAGGTGGAAAATCCAAGCGATGCGGATGCGAATTCGCGGAACGGGGGCCGCGCCATTGAACAGCCAGACCGCAGGATCGCTCGCGAGCAGGCCGATCGGGTCCGGGCACGCCGACAGCGGCTCGGGGCGCCCACCCTCGTCGACGATCCCTACGAAGAGCGCCGCCGGGGGCGTCGGGAACGCGGGCACGCCATTGGCGAAGAGCGCAGGCAGCTCAGAACCCATGCGCAAGAGCATGGTCGTGGGACAACCGGCAAGGGGAGGCGCATCGGGGGTCGCTTGCGCGGCGAGAGCGTTCGCGACCGTCACCGGCGAGGGATGCTTCGGGCTCTCCGCCCAGATCATCCGGTCCGGTTCGTAGAGCGATACGACGGCGCTTCCCACCAGGTCCACCCGGGCGTCCGCGATCGCCTTCGATGTCGCGGCGACCAGCGCGTCCACGGACGCGGCCGTGTTGGCGGTTCCATGGTCGATACGCACGAGCCAGAGCTGACCGACTCCGTGGGCGCTCGGCGGAGGTATGATGCCGCCACCGCCACCGCCACCGCCACCGCCACCGCCGCCTCCACCGCCGCCGCCTCCGTTTCCCGCGTCGGGAAGGATGGGCTGGATCGCGGCGTCCGACGGATCGTCGGGCGGGATGATCGTGCAGGCGATCACCGAGGACAGCAGCACGACTGCTGCGAGAGTGCGCATGGCTCTACCCTTCAAGCGCTCACGAGGTGCGTGCCCGCCGCCCGTTCCGGCTGCCCTTGCTGCCCGCCGTTGATCGGCGCGGGCGAGGCGGCGGCCCGCCTCGTAATCTCCTCGCGAAGCCGGGTGAGGAGGTCACGACGGGCGCCCACGAAATCGACGCGGGAGGCGGCGGCGCGTACCTGCAGCTCCTCCTCCAGCTCGCGGCGGAGCCGTGCCGGACAGGTGGACAGGATCCGTTCGCGAAGATCGGCGTCGGCCGCCGAGAGGTACGTCGCGACCGTCGCGACCGGAAGCCCGAGGACCGCGGCGCCGACCGCGTCGGCAGGCGCCGTGGAGAGCGCCGACTCGGTGAGGAACGCCGCGGGAACACGACCGCTCTCGCGCCGGATCCGTTCCACCAGCGCGTCCTGGTCCACGCGCGGCAGCGAATCCACCAGGTCGGCAAGCGCGCGCTGCGCCTGCAGCGGACCGCCGCCGATGCGGTCGAGCCGATCCCGCAGCTCCTCGGCCGCGGCGATCGCCTGGGAGACGGGGACCTCCGGCCTGGTCGCCCAGGAGACGGCGAGCTTGTGCCGCTGCTCGGCGGAAAGGCCATCCAGCGCCGCCGACCGCAGGCGCGCGGGTGCGAATCGCAGCGCCGCATCGAGGGCGGCCGGCGATAGATCGCGGCAGGCCGCGCCGAAGGCGTCCTCGCGCACGCCCTCGAGGAAGGCGAAGGCCGCATCGCCGCTCTCCGCGGCGCGGCTCAACCGGGCCGCGATCACGCGACCTTCCAGGACGGCGAGGGAGGCGGGATCGGGACCAGCCCGCACGATTTCGCTCGCCACGGCCGCGAGCGCGTTCGAGGCGGTGGCATCGCCGCGCAGGTCGTCGAGCAGGAAGTCGCCCATCTCGCGCACCCAGCGGGCAACGAGCGGGGTCTCGCCCCGCTCCAGGGCGTCGCGAACGACCGCGTTGCGCACGACGCGCTCGTCATGAAGCGCCAGCTCCAGCTTTCTACGCCGCGGCTCGGTGAATCCGGCTTGCTGCTGCGGCGCCTCGGGAAGCGTGGCGGCCACGGGGTCGGCTTCGATCGTTTCGAACGCCGGATCGCGCGAGCGGCGCGCGGCGAGGAAGAAGAGCGTTCCGAGGAACATCGTCACGATGGCGAAGAGGACGGCAGCTGCCAGCGCCGGAGCTTCCTGGAGCAGCCGTTCCTTGAGGGTCGCCGGAGCGGGCGCCGGCGCAGGAGGGGCCGCTTGCGGGACCGGTGCGGATTGGGGCATCGGTGGCGGCGGGGCCTCGAGATGCGGCGGATTGCGCACCGGGAAGTCCACCGACTGGAGCGCCACCTCGCCGGGAACGCCGAGCACCCGCAGCCGCTGCCCGACGAGATCCTTCACCTTGGCGCGAAACGCCGAAGGCAGCTTCCCGTCCACGACTAGCGAGGCGTTCAGCTTGCGCAGGACCGGCGCGACGGCGTCGCCGGGAGAATCGAAGCCCGGCTCCGCCCGCGTCACCTCGTCATCCTCGACGCGCGCAGTGATCGAGAGGATCACGCACTGCTCGGGACAGAGCGTCCGGAGCAGGTCCGCGACCTCGCTCCTCGCCCGGTCCTCGGCTTCGCGCTGGACGCGCGCGGACGGGGTCAAAGCAACGGCCAGAAGCAGCAGGATCGGCATGGTCACTCCACACGGATGACGACCCGCCGGTTGGCGAGCCGCCGATCGTCGACGTTTCCTTGCACCTCGCGCGGCCGCGTGTCGGCGTAGGCCCGCGCGCTCATCCTCGACCGCTCGACTCCGTTGCTCTCCAGCGCGGCGAGAACGTTGATCGCCCGCTGCGACGAGAGCTCCCAGTTGGAGCCGAAACGCGCGGTCCGGATGGGCACCTCGTCGGTGTGTCCCTCGACCACCACGGGCCGTCCCGGAACCGCCAGAAGGAGCTTCGCCACTTCCGCGATGGCTTTGCGACCCTCGGAACGCACCTCCGCGGAGCCGGAATCGAAAAGGAGCGCGTCCTTGAACTCGATGCCCAGCCCCTCGGCGTCGTCCCTCGCCACCACGCGGTCGCGCAGCGCGGGCGTGCGGGCGACCAGATCGTCGACGCTCTGCCGCAGGTTTTGCAGCGGAGCCGCCTTCGCTCCCGAGATGGAGGCCGCGATCCTCTCGAACACCGCTTTGCGCAGCGGAACGGCCGCGACGATGAGCACGAAGAAGCCGATGAGCAGCGTGAGCATGTCGGCGTAGCTCACCAGCCAAAGCTCGTCCTGGTGCGACTCCCCGGGCGTATGGAAATCGTCCATCGGCTATCCCACCGCGGGGTCCGCGCGGAGGCTCGCGGCACCTTCCGCCTCGGAGAAGAGGTTCTTGACGTCGGCGATCGGCTTCCCTTCGGCGACCAGCGTCAGCCCGCGGGTGACGAGGCGCGCCTCCTCGGCGGTGACGAGGATGTGGACGTGCACGAGGCGCGCGAGCGGTTGGTACACGGCGTTCGCCAGCACGAGCCCGTAGAGCGTGCAGAGCAAGGCCAGCGCCATCGAGGGGCCGAGCTGCGAGAAGTCGGAGAGATCGCGCAAGAGCGTGATGAGGCCGAGCGTCGTTCCCACCAGGCCCATCGCCGGAGCCACCCGCGCGAGCGTCGTCAGAACCTCCTCGCTGCGCTTGAGCGTCGAGCCGGCCACGTAGGAGGCGGTGGAGGCGGTGCTCTCGATCTCCGACGTCTCGTACTGCTTCACCACCAGTGGCGCGATCTTCTGCACGAGCGGATGCGTCGATTGCTCGGCCGCGGAGAGCGCCTCGACGGGCCGGCCTCGCCTCACCTCGGTCGCGAAGCGGGTGAGGTCGTCGAACAGCTCCGCCCGGGCCCGGGACGGCGACCTGCGCAGCGCCTGCGCCACGGATCGGAGCGTGTCGAGAAGCTCTTCGAGGCGATACGAGATGACCGCGATGAAGGGCGGCGCCAGGCAAAGGAGGATGAGCGCTGGCTTGTGCAAGAAGCCGGTGAAGTTGTGCGTCGACTGACCCGCGACGATGGTGGCCCAGAAGACGGCGGCCAGGCCGAGAAGCCCGACGAAGACGTGCATCGTCATTCCTCCTTGATGTGCCGGAGCGCCTCGGCGACCGCGGCGTCCTTGGGATCGAGCGAGAGCGCCTTCTCCCAGCTGGTGCGTGCGAGGTCCTTCTTCCCCAGCTTCAAGTAGAGGGAGCCCTTCATGGCGAAGAGGCGCGCGTCGTTCGGATGCGCCGATTCGAGGTCGACGACCTCGACCAGCGCCATCTCGTAGCGCCGCGAGGAGTACATCTCGCGCACCTTGGCGAGCGTCGCGAGGTAGCTCTTCCGGGGCGGCTGCGGCTTGACGGGCTCCACCGGGGCCGGTCCGAGCATCTCCGTGTCGGCGAGCGTCGGAGAGTCGAGGGGTCCGGCGAGAGGAATGCTCATCTCGTATCCGCCGGCCGCCTCAGGCAGTTCGAGCTCCCAGACGCGGTTGTGCTCCGCGAGCCGCAGGACGTATCTCCCGTCAGGGGCCGCGGGACGTGCCGTCGCAGGCTGCAACAGTCCTTGCATGCCCGGCGCCGCGGGCTTCTGCGCATCGGGCACCACGGCGGGTTGCGCCGGCCTGCGCATTCCTTCGGGCACCACCAGACGCTTCGGCTCCGGCGTAGCGCAGGCGCAACCGACAGCCAGGAGCACGACCCAGCGAGGATTCATTGCCATGAGAACCCCAGCCCCAACTCGGGGGAGATGCTTCCGCCGTATTTCCTGGGAGGCTTCGTCGGTGCGTCGAAGGCAACCAGGTAGTGGATGCCGGCGTGCAGCGTGATGCGCACCGCCGGGCGGTAGCGGAGACCGGCGGACGCATATGTGCTCGTCGCCGACCCGGTGACGATGCCGCCGGCGCCGGCTGTGAGCCGCAATTCGGACGCTGCCAGCTGCGCGGGGGTGAGGCGCATGCTCCAGTTCGCGCCGATCATGGCGGCGGCGATGGTGCCCGTGTTGAAGAAGCCTCCGACCGAGAGGCCGGCGTCGAACAGCCCATCTTCGCCAAACCGCTCGGTCAGCTGGTAGCGGCCGACCGCCGCCGGGATGGAATTGCCGGTCGACCCGACCACCATCGCGCCAAACTCGGCGGCGTGTCCGAAACGGGGCTTGTTGTTGATGCGATCCTCGAGTTGCTTGAGCCTTTCGGTGCGCGATTGCGAGCGCTCGACGCCGCGATAGAGCAGCGCGTTGTCGGGCGTCATCCGGTACTGCTCGGCAAAGGCGACCGAGGAATCGTCTGCGCGGACCAGCTCCACGTCCATCGCCAGCGTCGAGGGAGCCTCCTGGAGGGTGACCGCCACGGTCAAGAGCGTCCGCGCCGAGTACTTGTTCGCGACGGCAACGAGGTCGTCGCGGCGGTTGATCCCGCGGCTCACGATCCAGGCGCCGTGCTCGAGGCGCCCGCGCGTCGCCCAACACTCGGTGCAGCGGACCAGGGCGACGTTCGCGGCCCTGCCCAGCGACGCGGCGAGGCGCGCCTCGATGACTGACGCGAGATCCGGGTTCAGGTTGTCGGACAGACGGATGCGCTCGAGCAGGATGGGGGCGACCCGCGTGCCCAGCCGCGCCAGGTCCGCGGTCGCCTCGTCGATCATTTCGTCGAGGATGTCGTTGGCATCGACCGTTTCACCGGTGGGGGCGAGATAGGGTTCGATCGGCGCCACCTTCAGGCGAGGTGGCCGTGTCCGCTCCACCACCGCGGCGCCGGATGGCACGTCGGGCGCGGTCTGGTTTGCGTCCCCGGTAGCCGGTTGTGCAGGCGTGCTCTGGCTGCCGGCGGCCGGCGCCACATCGGACGCCTGCGCGAGGAGGGAAGCGAGAAGCAAAACGACCGTCATGTCCTTGGACCTCCGGCGACCGTCTTCGCCTCGGGGAACCAGTCTCGGAATCCGCCGTCCCCGTCGGGGATTGCGAGCAGGGAAGCGGGCTCCGGCCAATCGACCTGGATGGGCGGAAGCTCGGGAAGAGGGAGCGTGCTGCCCACGCGCACCACGCCGATCGCGGCGGCGCCGTCTGCGCGGAGGGCGGCGACGGCAGAGTCCACTGCCTTCTGCGTGGACGACCCGAGGTCCTCGCGGGCCCCGGCGAGGAGCGCGGCAGTATCGGCGCGCAGCCGCGCACTGGCGCGAGCCGCCAGCTCGACGAGCGAATGGCAAAGCTCGACGACGGCGCGTTCGCGCGTCGATCGCCGCATGCCGCGCGGCAACGGTCCGGAAAGCGCGGTTTCGAGCGCGGGGCCGACCTCGGGGGCGTTCGCCGCGAAAGCCAGCTCGGCCTTCAATGCCAGCGTCCTCGGTTCGGCCGGATCGAGCCGTGCCGCGGCGGAGCGCGCCACCGGGATCGAGCCGGCGACGAGCGCGCGCCGCGCGATACGCAAGAGCGCCTCGGTCGTGTCGGGAAAGAGCGAGCCCACCATCTCGACGCCGGCCGCGTCCAACGAATCCGCAGCCAGCACCTCGATGGCGAGATCGCGGACCGCGTCTTCGCGATCGCGTGGAAGAACGGTGCGTGCGGCGGCGGCCCGGCCCGTCTCGAACAGCGCCCGCGCCCGCAGGAGCCTGGCGTGGAACAGCAGGCGGCTGCGCGGTGCGTCCGGCAGTTGCTCGCTGGCCGCGACCGTCTCGTCCCACCGGCCCTGCCGGGCCAGCGCGTCGATGGCGAGAACGCGGACGAGTGCGGAACCTTCGCCTTGCCAGTCGCGCGCGAGGGCAACCGCGGAGGCGCGGGCGTCGACGCCGGTCGCGATGCGCAACAAGCTGGCCCAGCGCGAGAGCGGCCCGAGCCTTCCCGGGTCGACGGTGCGAGCGACGAACGCGGCCTCGGACATCTTGTTCGCGCGCCAAAGCAGCGTGGCCTCGTGGTAGGCGAGGACCGAGGCAGTGCCCGCATGACCTGCGGCGGCGAGCGCGACGGCAAGGCCCGGCGGAACTTCGCGGGCCGCCGGAGAATCCGCGCTTTGCTTTCGTGAAGGGACCGCCGCGTCGCATGCCGATTCCGGCGCCGCCACGAGGAGCCGTTCGCCCGTCCACCGCTCCTCTTCGTCGGGCCATTCGAGAGCGTCGTCCCCGGGCGGATTACCCGGATCGCGGCGGAAGAAGTCCGGCCGCATTACCTCGCGCCAGATGGTCGGCGACGAGGCTGCGCGAGCACCGAGCCGGACCCGGCGCGCTTCTTCCACGCGCAGCAGCGCGCGCAACGGGTCGTTTCCCTCGGCGGGCCCGAGTGGCTCGCAGCTACAGAGCCGCAGCAAATCGCGGAAGAATGGGACCTCCGCGTCCTCGCGCGACTCGGCGATGTCGCGCGCGAGCGCTCCCAGGTCTCGCGCCCAGAAATGGGCGGCGAAGGGCGCCGTCGAAAGCAGCAGCGCGAGGGGAATCACAGCTCCGCTCCTATGGAGAGCGTGGGCAAGAACCCCGCCGCCGCACCCGAGAAGACGCGCTGCTCGAAGGTCGCCGCAATGCCGAGATCGAGCTGCGCGAAGACCCGCGGCGAGACGCGAAGGAGGAGCCCGAGGGATCCCGCCACCGCAGGCGCGGTCGCCCGATCGGTGAAAAGCGCGCCGCCGTGCAGCGCCGCCTGGACATCGAAGTGCAGCGCCGTCCCGGCGATGGCCACCTTCCCGTAGGTGAGCGACTGCCGCCAGCCCGCGAGGGCGAGGGCGAGGGGGCGCTGCGCGTCCGGAGAGAGCCCGATGAGCTGGTAGACGGTTTGCGCCGAGCCGCTCAGGCTCGAGAAGAACCTCACGTACCGCACCTCTGGCCCGCCCGACTCGATCGGGTAATAGGCGACGGAAAGAGCGGCTCCCGGGCTGACGAAGTAGTCGGATCGGTCGAACCAGGTGGCGCCGAGCGAAGCGAAGAAGTGCTTCTCCTTGACGAGGAGCCGCCGCTCGACCCGCACCTCCTGGGCGGAAGCTCCGAACGCGCAGGCGAGAAGCAGCGCGAAGACCCTCATCGAGAGCTCTCCTGCAACAGGCAGCCGCGCGACGCGTCCCAGCGCAGGCCTTCGCTGCCGGGGTGGTAGTCGAAGAAGCGATCGCAGTGGTCGAGGCAGACTTCCGAGTCGACGTGCACGCGGAGCGGCTGGAACGCGAACCGTTCCATGGCCCGGCGCGCTTTCAGGGCGACGCGGTACTGGGGCGGGCGGGCGCGATCGATCTCGACGGTGGTGCCGTCGGCTGCGAAGTCCACCGCGGAGACTCCATCGTCGGCCGCGCAGACCTTGAACTCGCGGGTGCGCGAGAGATCGTCGCCGGCGAGAAGGGGCATCGGGCCGGCGACCACCCGGTCGTCGCTGACGAACGGGACCGATTCCGAGAGGCTCTTGGCGAGCGCCGCCGGATACGCGGGATCGCCGACATAGCCCCACGGGACCGAATGGTCGGAAGGCAGTGCGGGGGGGTTCGCGCTGGCGACGAGCGAGAGCCAGATCCGGGGTGTGAGACCCGAGCGG
The DNA here is from genome assembly GCA_005879805.1 of Deltaproteobacteria bacterium. GTDB lineage: Bacteria > Myxococcota > Myxococcia > Myxococcales > 40CM-4-68-19 > VBKO01. The sequence goes on from VBKL01000136.1 coordinate 22,693, forward strand.
GTGCCGATCCGGGCGCGAGCGGTGAGAAGCCCTTCCGCGACCTGGGGCGGCAGAGGGAGATTGAGGTTGTTCACGTAGAGCAGCACGGCTCGCACCGCATGGCCGGGAAACGCCGCCTCGGCGCCGCGAACGGCGTCGTCGATGACCGCGGGATCGAGCGTTCGATTCGCGGGCTGGGTGCACGGGGAAAGCGAAACCTTGCCCAGGTTCGAGGAGAGCGGAGCCGCGGGCATGGCTGCCTTGACGCTGGCGTCGAGATAGGCGAGCGCGGCCGGGCAGTCGGCGGGGTTCTCGAGAAAGAGGTCGGCGACGACGAACCAGACGAGCGGTTCGGGCGCGGAAGACGCGACGTATTCGCTGCTCGCCCGCGCTAGCTGCGGCGGGTTCGTCTCCATGAAATCGGCGCCGCAGCCGGCCGCGAGGAGGAGCGCGCTGGCGGATCTTGCAAGCGTGCGGCGAGTGGGCACCGGCCGACCCTACGAATCCACAGTGCCAGCGACAGTTCGCCACACTGCGGATGTTGCGAGCCAGACGCGAGGAACGGCCGAGCGGCCACGCGAACGTTTCGCAGCGTACGATTCACTCCGAAATTTGTCTCATGCATGGCAGCCTGCCTCTCGGCGGCTCGAAGCCCAATCCGCTGTGGCAGTGGGGCTCCGTTTGGACTAGATCCCCGCCCGCGACGGAGATCCTCCATGCCCAGCGAGTTCGAGAAGACGTTCCAGAACGGCAAGCTCTACTCCCTTCCGGAGCTGACGAAGAAGTTCAAGTCGGTCGCCCGGCTCCCGCTCAGCCTGCGCATCGTGCTCGAGTCGCTCTTGCGCAACGTGGACGGCAAACGGGTCCGCGAATCGGACGTCGAGACCCTCGCCCGCTGGCAGCCGAAGGGCGAACGGACCGACGAGATCCCTTTCGTCGTCGCCCGCGTCCTCTTGCAGGATTTCACCGGCGTCCCGCTCGTCGTCGACCTCGCAGCCATGCGCAGCGCGGTGCACAGGGCGAGGCGCGACCCCAAAGTCGTCGAGCCGCAGGTGCCGGTCGATCTGGTGGTCGACCACAGCGTGCAGGTCGACTTCGCCCGCGTCGCAAATGCCATCCAGCTGAACATGGGGATCGAGTTCAAGCGCAACCGCGCCCGCTACGAGTTCCTCAAGTGGGGGATGCAGGCCTTCGATGGCCTCAAGATCGTCCCGCCCGGCATCGGCATCGTGCACCAGGTCAACCTCGAGCACCTCGCGCACGGCGTGTTGCGCGACGACGACGGCACGTACTTCCCGGACACGCTGGTCGGAACGGACTCGCACACCACGATGATCAACGGCCTCGGAATCGTCGCCTGGGGCGTCGGCGGTATCGAAGCCGAGGCGGCGATGCTCGACCAGCCCGTCTATTTCCTCACCCCCGACGTCGTCGGCGTGAACCTCACCGGCAAGCCCGCGGCCGGCGTCACCGCGACCGACGTGGTCCTCACCGTGACGGAGATGCTGCGCAAGGCGAAGGTGGTGGGCAAGTTCGTCGAATTCCACGGCGAAGGCGCCGCCGCCCTGCCCGTTCCCGAGCGAGCCACCATCGCCAACATGGCGCCCGAGTACGGGGCCACCATCGGGTTCTTTCCGGTGGACGAGCTGACCTGCCAGTACCTCCTCGCGACCGGTCGCCCGAAGCAGCAGGTCGACACGGTGCGCGCCTACTTCCAGGCACAGGGTCTGTTCGGAATCCCGAAGAAGGGCGACTGCGACTACACGCAGGTCCTGGAGCTCGATCTGTCGTCGGTGAAGCCGAGCGTCTCCGGTCCCAAGCGGCCCCAGGACCGCATCGAGCTCCGGAGCCTCAAGAGCAAGTTCCTCGAGCTCCTCGCCGCTCCTTCGCCCACCGGATACGGCAAGCCGAAAGAAGAAGCGGCCAAACGCTTCCACCAGATCGTCGAGCCGCCGCCGGTCGAGACGGTGGAGGGAGGCGGCGCGCAGGAGTCGGACTCGGCGCCGATCGCGCAAAAGCATGGCGTCTCGCAGAGGGACACGAACCCTCTCACCGAGACGGAAATGATGACCAACCGCCCGACGCCCGATCGGGTGCCGACGCAGGAGGTCCACAAGCTGAACATGCCCGTGGACATCGGGCACGGCGACGTCCTCATCGCCGCCATCACCTCCTGCACCAACACCTCGAACCCGGGCGTGATGCTCGCCGCGGGACTCCTCGCCAAGAAGGCCGTCGAGAAGGGGCTTACGGTGCGACCCGAGGTGAAGACCTCGCTTGCTCCCGGATCGCGCGTCGTCTCGCGCTACCTGGAGAAGACGGGCCTGCAGCCGTATCTCGACAAGCTCGGATTCGTCACCGTCGGGTACGGTTGCACCACCTGCATCGGCAACTCCGGCCCGCTCGATCCGCACGTCGAGCAGATCGTCACCAAGAACGACGTCGTCGCCGCCAGCGTCCTCTCGGGCAATCGAAACTTC
>VBKL01000137.1 GCA_005879805.1 Deltaproteobacteria bacterium
GGGACCCTCGTCCTCCCCGCCCAGCTCGGAGTCCTCGGCGCGCGGCCGCAGGATGTTCGGGTCGTAGACCGGTGCCCCTTGCGACTTCCAGTGCTCGACGACCGCGTGGATCTCCTTCTCGTCCACGTAGGGCCCGTGCACGCGCGTCAACGTCGAGGTGCCGGGCGGGAGGATGAGCATGTCTCCCATGCCGAGAAGGTTCTCCGCTCCGGCCGCGTTGATGATGGTGCCCGAGTCGTGCCGCGAAGCGACCTGGAAGCTGATGCGGGCGGGGAAGTTCGCCTTGATCACGCCGGTGACGACGTCGGTCGAAGGCCGCTGCGTCGCGACCATGAGATGGATGCCGGCGGCCCGCGCCATCTGCGCGAGGCGCGCGATGTACGTCTCCACCTCGCGGGAGGCGACCATCATGAGATCGGCCAGCTCGTCGATGATGAGGACGAGATAGGGCAGCTTGCGGAGCGGCTCGCGGGGAGGATCGAGCGGCAGATCGGCCTTTGCCGCATCGGGCGCGGGCGGCTCGGCGGGCTTCTTCTCCCGGACGGAACGGGGAGGCCTGATCTGCGCCGCGTCTCCTTCCTTTTCGATCTTCTTGTTGTAGGAGGCGATGTTCCGGACGCCGCAGTCGGCGAGCAGCTGGTACCGGCGCTCCATTTCCTCGACGGCCCAGCGCAGCGCCATCGCGGCCTTCTTCGCGTCGGTCACGACGGGCAGGAGCAGGTGCGGGATGCCTTCGTAGACGGAAAGCTCGAGCATCTTCGGGTCGACCATGAGGAAGCGGACTTCCTCGGGAGTCGCGCGAAGCAGCATGGAGACGATCATCGAGTTGACCGCGACCGACTTGCCCGACCCGGTGGTGCCGGCGATGAGCAGGTGCGGCATGCGCGCGAGGTCGGCGATGTACGGCATGCCCTCGATGTCCTTGCCGAGGCACATCGCGAGCTTGCTCTGCGATTTCTGGAAGGCTTCCTGCTCGCAGAGCTCGCGCAGGACGACGAGCTGGCGGTCCTTGTTGGGGATCTCGATCCCGACCACGCCCTTGCCGGGAATGGGAGCGACGATGCGGACCCGCAGCGCCTTCATCGCCATGGCGAGATCGTCGGAGAGCGAAGCGATGCGCGAGACCTTCACGCCGGAGGCGGGCAGGAACTCGAACATGGTGACGACCGGTCCCGGCCGGATCTGCGTCACCTGCCCCTGGATCCCGAACGAGGCGAGCTTCTGGCGGAGCGTCTCGGCGGTGGCGGTGAGACCTTCGCGGTCGATGGGCAACAGCGCCTGCGCCTCTCCGGTGAGGAGCGAGAGCGGCGGAATCGTGAACGAGGTGCGCCCGTCGTGCAGCGTGTAGCTCGCGCCGCGCCTGGCCGCGGGCGGCTCGGGCTCCGGAGCGGGCCGGTGGGCCGAAGGCTCCTTGCGCATCTCCGCGGGCCGTTCGGCTTCGGGCGGCCGCACCGAGCGCGGCAGCACGATGGTCGGTGGCGCGACGGCCTCGGCAGGTCTGGGCTCCTGCTCTTTCGGCTCCTGCTGCCTGGGAGGCGGCTCGGACGCGCGCGGCACCGGCAGCCTCGGGTCCTGTGGCGCCTCGGGCTCGAGCGCGATCCGCAGGGCGGCGCCGCGGGACGCCTTGGCGGGCTTCTCCGCCGGCTTCTCTTCCGGAGATCCGGGATCGTCGCCAAACGCTTCGCGGAGCGCGAGGGCCCAGGCATCCCGGGAACGCGAGAAAGCCGCACCGGCGCCTTTCACTGCCAGTGCGCTTCCCGCGACCCCCAGCTTGCCGGCCGCAGCCGCCGCACGGAGCGCCCAGAGATCGGTCGCGACCACCAGCGCCGCGCAGCACGCCGCGGTGAGCAGGACCGCTGCTCCCCAGGTGGAAAGTCCGGACTCGACGATCGAGGCGAGCGCCGACCCGAGCATGCCGCCCGGAGCGTGCCCCTGCAGCGGCACCGGAACCGCCAGATCGACCAGCGCCATCGCGCAGGCGCTGAACGCGAGCCACGATCCGGCGCGGGCGAGCGAGAGTCGCGGCCGCCCCGCGAGCAGCGCTGCGGCGAGCGCGGCGAGCAGGATCACTGCCGCGTAGGCGCCGAGGCCGGCCGCTTCCAGCAAGGCGCCGGCTAGAAGACGCCCGATCGGCCCGGCCCAATCGAGGCCTTTTCCGTTGGGCCGATAACTCGCGAGCGCGAGCAGGGCAACGAGCGAAAACCCACCGAGCAGGATCCCCGTGACTGGCCTGCGCCACGCGGTGTTGGTCTGCGCCGCCGCGCGCTTGTTGGTTCGAGCCAAGTTGCCTCCCGTTTCCGCGCCGGCACGCGGGCCATCGACGATAGGAGCCGGCGACATTCCGTCAATTTTTCCGTTCGGCTTACGGTACAGTGCCCGACCGTATGGAAGTCCGCTGTGATCAATGCCAGGCCCGCTACCGCGTCGACGACGCTCGTGTGGGGCCCAAGGGCCTCGCCATGCGGTGCGGTAAGTGCGGGAACACCTTCCGCCTGGCGCAGGACGGGACCGTCACCAAGCCGGCGGGTACCAAGGCTTCCAGCATCCCGACTCCCGGCACCGCGACGCCGCTCGCAACGCCGCAGAGCCCGCCCCGAAAACCCGTCGCAGCCGCAACCCTTGCCCCGCCAGCCGTCGCGGCACAACCGCCTCCGCTCTCCGTCCCGGCACCCGCGACCCCCGCGGCGACTCGCGTCCCGCTAGCCGCGTCTCCGTCTTCCGTCACCGCGACTCCCGCCCCGACTCCGGTCCCGCGCAGCGAGGCAGCCGTTCCGTCCGCGCCTCCCCGCGAGGCGCGGGTGGTGCGCCCGCCGGCAACGTCCGCACCGGCGTCCAAGGTCCAGCGACCCCCGCGTTCGATGCAATTGGAAGGTGCCCCGTCCGGCGGCCCGCCGCGCAACCTGGTGGTCGGCGTGGCCATCGCGCTGGTCGGTCTTGCCGTGATGTTCGTGGTCTTCGGCTTCTGGAGACAGCATCGGCCGCCGCCTCCCGCCGCAGTCGAAGCGCTGAACCGAGCGAAGGCCGTCGCAGACAAGGATTCGCTCGCCGCGCTCGCGGAGGCGGAATCCCAGGCGACCGCCGCGATCGAGGCCGCCCCGCGCGGGTATCCCGCCGCGTACGCCGAGCTGGCCGTGATCGACGTGGCCTGGGCGGACGCGCTCGACGACGAGGCATACTTCTCGACCGAGCGCGCGGAACGGGCCGGCCGGGCCGGCGACGATCGCACGAGGCTCGACGCGGACGGAAAGGCCTCTGCCTTCCAGGATCAGGCGAAGGGTCGACTGCGTCCGGCCTTCGAGGCCGCGGTGGCCGGGAACCGGCTCGATCCCAAGTCGCCGGACGCGGCGCTCGCGCTCGCCGACTATTACCGGGCCGCGCGCTCGCGCACCAACATGAACCTCGAGCTCAAGCGGGCGGCCAACCTGGGCGCCGACCCCGCCTCCATCGCCTTCGTGCAAGGCGCGGATCTGCTCGGCCAGGAAGACGGCTTCCCCCAGGCCGTGGAGAAGCTGGAAGCGGCGGTGAAGGGCGCGCCTGACAGCGCGCGCTTACGCTTCCGCCTGTCGATGGCTTATGTGAAGGCGCAGCGGACGTCGGACGCGCAGAACGCGCTGCAGGAGACCTTGCGGCTATCCCCGGCGCACGAACGGGCCAAGCTCGCCCTCGAAGCGCTTGCAGGCCGGGCCGAAACGCGAGACGGGAAGAAACGATGACCACCGACAAGCCGAGCACCCTCGAAGAAGAGTACTTCGTCCGCGAGGACGCGGAGCGCATCCGCAAGCTGCATTACGACGAGCTCAGGCGGATGGCGCAGTCCGAGCGCGAAGCGTTGCGCGCGCTGCACAAGGGACGCTGCGCCGAGTGCGGCGCCCAGCTCGTTCCCGAGCTGGTCGGCGAGGTGAAGATCCAGCATTGCCCGAACTGCGGCGGCACCTTCCTCGACAAGCGGGCCTGGCAGTACCTCCAGAGCCACGCCGAGCCGCACTCGGTCATGAACGCCATCCTCAACTGGTTCAAGTCGGCCAACAAACCATAGAGTCCCGATGTCGATCGATCGCGGCACCGTCCGGCATGTGGCGCGTCTCGCGCGTCTCGCCCTCTCTCCCGAGGAAGAGGAGAAGACGGTGCGCGAGCTCGGGCGGGTGCTCGACTACATCGAGCGCCTCTCTGGCGTGGACGTGAGCGCCGTCGAGCCGCTCACCTTCGCGGGCGACGCCGCCGAGGCGAAGGAATCGATGCGCCCCGACGAGCCGCGACCCTCCCTGCCCCGCGAAGAAGTGCTGGAACAGGCGCCGGAGCACGACGGCAGCACCTACCTCGTGCCGAGGATCATCGAGTGAGCGCGCCTCTCCTCCCCCTGTCGGCGCTCTGTCGCGCCTTCGAGCGCCGGGAGGCGAAGCCGAGCGAGGCGCTGGAAGCTTCCTTGCGCCGCATCGCCCGGATCGACGGGAAGGTCCACGCCTTCCTCCGTCTGACCGAGGAAGAAGCGCGCAGCGCGGCGCGGGAGTCGGACGAGCGCCGGGCGCGGAACGCACCGCTCTCGGCGCTCGACGGCGTACCGATCGCGATCAAGGACCTGTTCTGTCAGCGAGGCGTCGAGACGACGGCCGGCTCGCGCATCCTCGCCGGATACGTTCCGCCCTACGACGCCACGGTGGTGCGCAAGCTGCGGGAAGGCGGTGCGGTGCTGGTCGGGAAGCTGAACATGGACGAGTTCGCGATGGGCTCGTCCACCGAGAACAGCGCTTTCGGACCGACGCGCAATCCGTGGGATCTCTCGCGCACGCCGGGCGGATCGTCGGGAGGCTCGGCCGCGGCGGTGGCGGCGAAGATGGTCCCCGGAACGCTGGGCACCGACACCGGAGGGTCGATCCGCCAGCCGGCCGCGCTGGTCGGGTGCGTGGGGCTGAAGCCGACGTACGGCCGGGTCTCGCGCTACGGCGTGGTCGCCTTTGCCTCCTCGCTCGATCAGGTGGGACCCTTCGCCGAGGACGTGCGCGGGGCGGCGCTCTTGCTCCAGGCGATCGCGGGGCGCGACGAGAATGACCAGACTTCCAGCTCCAGGCCGGTCCCCGATTATGCGACGGCGCTGGAGGGCGGCGCGCGAGGTCTCCGGATCGGAATCCCCGCCGAGTATTTCGGGGAAGGGCTCGACCCGGAGGTCGAAGCCTCGGTGCGCTCCGCGATGGACGCCCTCGGCCGCGAGGGCGCGACGCTCGTTCCCATCTCGCTCCCCAACTCGCCGCACGCGATCGCGACCTACTACATCGTCGCAACCGCGGAGGCCTCGTCGAACCTCGCCCGGTACGACGGCATCCGCTACGGCCACAGGGCGCAAGGGCCGCGCTCGCTGATCGAGCTCTACGAGCGGACCCGGGCCGAGGGATTCGGCGCCGAGGTGAAGCGACGAATCCTGCTCGGGACCTACGCGCTCAGCGCCGGCTATTACGACGCGTACTACCTGCGGAGTCAAAAGATTCGCACCCTCATCCGCCGCGATTTCGAGCAGGTCTTCGCGGCGGGAATCGACGCGGTGGCGAGCCCCACGAGTCCCACGCCAGCCTTCAAGCTGGGCGAGAAGATCGACGATCCGCTGGCGATGTACCTGAACGACATCTACACGGTCCCCGCGAACCTCGCGGGGCTACCGGGAATCTCGATTCCTTGCGGGTTCTCCAGGGCCGGCCTGCCCATCGGGCTACAGCTCATCGGACGGCCATTCGAGGAAGCGGCGCTGCTCCGCATCGCCCGCGCCGCCGAGCGCGCGGTGGGCGTTCCCGCGCGGGAGCTTCCACTATGAAGAGAGCGCTCCTCTGCGCCGTTTCGCTCGCCTTCGCGTGTGCCCACGCGGCGCCCCCCGCGCGATGGAACCAGCAGCAGTACCTGCTCGGGGAGATACCCGCGACGGACACCACGACCCAACGACCGGTTTACGCGATGGTGCGCGGAGGCGGTGCGGTCATTTTTCCGTCGAGCCCGCAGCCACGGGTCGGCGCCGCCATGACCGGCGACGATCAGGTCTCCTTCGCGGCCCTCCGCAATGGATCGCAGTACGGCGATGCCTTCGCGGCGGGCAAGGCGGAGGTCCTCTGGAACGCGCTGAGCGACGATGCGCGGCAGAAGCGCAAGGACCTCGAGAGCCTGCGCAAGCTCGTCGAGTCCACTCTTGCCCAGCTCGGGACAGAGACGCGGGTGCGCGGGGAATACGTCGTCTCGACGCCTCGCGGCATCTCCTACCTGCGGGACGCCGAGTACACCAACGCACCGAAGGGAATCGTGCTCGAGCTTCCGTTCGCGGAGGGCAGTAGCACGAAGCTTGCTGGCCTCGCGGTCTACCGAGCCGAAACGCGCCCGATCGCCGTGGAGATCGGTGGGGAGCCCGCGAATGCCGCCCGCTGACTGGGAGCCGGTCATCGGCCTCGAGGTGCACGCGCAGCTCCTCACCAGGAGCAAGATCTTCTGCGGCTGCTCGACGGCCTTCGGCGCGCCGGCGAATACCCAGGTCTGCCCCGTTTGCCTCGGCCTTCCGGGAGCGCTTCCCGCGCTCAATCGCGGCGCGGTGACGATGGCGATCCGGGCGGGGAAGGCATTCGGCTGCAAGATCGCCGAGCGCAGCATCTTTGCGCGGAAGAACTACTTCTACCCGGACCTCCCCAAGGGCTATCAGATCTCGCAGTTCGAGCTGCCCATCTGCGACGGCGGCGCGATCCCCGTGCCGCAGGCCGACGGATCGATCCGCAAGGTCGGCCTCACCCGCATCCACCTCGAGGAAGACGCGGGCAAGAACGTCCACGCCCAGAACGGATCGCACGTCGACCTCAACCGCTCGGGCGTGCCGCTCATCGAGATCGTCGGGAACCCGGAGCTGCGCTCCGCCGAGGATGCGAGCGAGTACCTCAAGGCGTTGCGGCTCGCCCTCATCTACCTCGGGGTGAACGACGGAAACATGGAGGAGGGCTCGTTCCGCTGCGACGCGAACGTCAGCGTGCGCAAGCGCGGCGCTACCAGCCTCGGCACCCGCGTCGAGCTGAAGAACATCAACTCCTTCCGCTTCGTCCGCCAGGCGATCGAGTTCGAGATCGAGCGGCAGGTCGCGCTGCTCGAGAGCGGCGGGAAGGTTTCGCAGGAGACCCGCCTCTTCGACCACGAAAAGGGCGAGACGCGACCGATGCGATCGAAGGAGGAAGCGAACGACTACCGCTACTTCCCCGAGCCCGACCTGCCGCCGCTGGTCGTTTCCCGCGAGTGGCTGGACAGCGTGCAGACCCCGAAGCTTCCCCACCAGCAGATGGCGGAGCTGTCGGCAGCGGGCGTCTCGACGGCCGACGCGCGGACCATCACGGCAGATCCGCGGCTGGTCGATCTCCACGGGCGGATCGCCGCCGCGGCGGGGAAGGAGGGCGCGCGCCGGGCGGCGCATGTGGTGGTCGGAGAGATAGCGCGGGCGGTGAACGAAGGGGCGCTCGATCTCGGTGCGCCGAAGTTCCGGCCCGAGCAGATCGCCGAGGTGTTCCGCCTCCAGGACGAAGGAACGCTCTCCTCCACCGCGGCGAGGGAAGTGATCTCCGAGGTCATCCAGACCGGCAGGGCGCCGGCGCAGGTCGTCGCGGAGAAGGGCCTTTCCCAGGTCTCGGACGAAGGCGCCCTCGAGTCGGTGGTCCTCGCCGTCCTGGAGAAGAACCCGGCTGAGGTCGAGCGCTACAAAGGCGGGAAGAAGAACCTCCTCGGATTCTTCGTCGGTCAGGCGATGAAGGAGCTGAAGGGCAAGGGAAACCCCGGCGTGCTGAACGCGCTCTTCAAGAAGCGGCTCGAGTAACTTATTGGCTGCCTTTTTCGCATCCTGTCTGGCCGTCTCGCTCATCCTCGACGCCCTCACCATCTTCTCGCAGGACCGGACCCGCTGGCGGTACCGGACGCTGCTCGTCGTGGTCCTCATCCTCGTCTGGGTACTGTTCGGCCTGCTCCTCCTGCAGATCGTCGACCGGACCTCCAGCGTGGTGTCCTCCGCGAAGGTGTGGGCGCCCGAGCGGCTTCCCGCCACCGGGCGCGACGCCGCAATCCTGCTCGCCTCCTTCGGCGGACCGGCGGCGCTCGCGACCGTGCTCGGCGTCTGGGCGCTACGGGCCTCCCGGCGCAAGCGGCCGTCGCGTCCCGGGCGCCTCGAGCGGTGGCCATGAAGATCGAGCACGTCGAGGGACCCGGCGAGGCGCTCGCGCAGGTGCGGGAGCTATTTCTCGAGTACGCGGGTTCGCTCGGGTTCTCGCTCTGCTTCCAGGGATTCGACGAGGAGCTTCGCGATCTGCCCGGGATGTACGCGCCGCCTTCGGGCCTCTTGCTGCTCGCCACCGAGGACGGCGCGCCCGCCGGTTGCGTCGGTATCCACGCTCTGGAGGACGGCGCGGCGGAGATGAAGCGTCTCTATGTTCGCCCCGCTTTTCGCGGCCGCAGCCTGGGAAGGACCCTCGCGATCCGCGCCTGCGAGGAGGCGCGGTCGTGTGGTTACCGGACCATCCGCCTCGACACCATTGCCGGGACGATGGACAGCGCGATTGCGCTCTACCGATCCCTCGGCTTTCGCGAGATCCCGCCCTACCGCAAGAACCCGATCCCGGGCGCGCTCTATCTGGAGGCGCCGCTGTGGTGAAGACCCTCGAGTTCAAGGACGGCGCGCTTCACCTGCTCGACCAGCGGCTCTTGCCAGGTCAGGTGACGTACGCGGTGGCGAGGACCTCGTCCGAGACGGCGGCCGCCATCCGGGCGATGGCCGTTCGCGGCGCGCCGGCGATCGGCTGCGCCGCGGCCTATGGCGCCGCGCTCGCCGCAAAGGAGGCGGTCGCGGCATCCGATCCCGACGCCACTTTCGAGCAGGCCGTGCGCGAGTTGCGGGAAGCCCGGCCGACCGCGGTGAACCTCCGCTGGGCGCTCGAGCGGCTCTCGGCGAAGCGGACCGATCTCCTGCGGCAGCGAGCGACCCACGACGCCATCGCGCAGGCTCTCTTGCAGGAAGCGGATGCCGTGACGCAGGAGGATCTCGAGGCCTGCCGCGCCATCGGACGCTTCGGCAAGGATCTGGTGCCGGAGGGTCGTGGAATCCTCACCCACTGCAACGCGGGTGGCCTCGCGACCGCGGGCTACGGGACCGCCCTGGGCGTCGTTCGCGCCGCCCTCGCTGCGGGAAAGTCGTGCGCCGTCTACGCGGACGAGACGCGACCCTGGCTCCAGGGGGCGCGCCTCACGGCCTGGGAACTGCTGCAGGACGGGATCCCCGTGACCCTCCTCCCCGATGTGGCGGCAGCCTCGCTCCTCGCCAGCGGGAAGATCGGTTGCGTGGTGGTGGGCGCCGATCGCATCGCCCGGAACGGCGACACCGCGAACAAGGTCGGAACCTATCCGCTCGCCCTCGCGGCGCAGGCGGCCTCGGTGCCCTTCTTCGTCGCGGCGCCGATCAGCACCGTCGACCTCCGCGCCCGCGACGCACGGGACATCCCCATCGAGGAACGCTCCGCCGATGAGGTGACCCATCTCGCGGGAACCCGTATCGCCGCAGAGGGCGCCTCGGTGTTCAATCCCGCCTTCGACGTCACGCCCGCGCGGCTCATCGCCGCCATCGTCACCGAGCGCGGCGTCGCCCGACCGCCCTACGAGGAAGCGCTCTCGCGCCTCGTTCTGGAGAGCGGACGCGCTCCTTGACAGTGCGCGCCATCGCTGGCTAGATCCCGCGTCCTTTTTCGAGCTACGGGCGGATCCGTCTGCCCGCGGGCCGAATCGCGGCGCTGGGAAGGCCAGCCCGACGGGAAGCAAGGGAGCTTCGATGTACGCAGTCGTCCGCACCGGCGGCAAGCAGTACCGCGTCCAGGAAGGCGATCTCCTCAAGGTCGAGAAGCTCGACGGAGACGTCGGGGCGAAGCTCGCCCTCGAGGTCCTGCTCGTCGGCGAGGGCGACGCGGTCAAGGTCGGCGCCCCGCTGGTCGAGGGCGCCAAGGTCGAGGCCGAGGTCATTTCCCACGGCAAGCACCCCAAGGTCTGGCACTTCCGGACCCAGGAAGAAGGCTGGGACCGCATCCGCGGCCACCGGCAGCCCTATACCGAGCTGAGGATCACGGCGGTCTCCGGCTAGCAAGCGGAGGAGCGGGCTTCGCCCGCGACGGGCGGAGGCCGCAGGCCGGAGCACTGGAGGCACATGGCACACAAAAAAGGTCAGGGCAGTAGCCGGAACGGCCGCGACTCTCCTGGCCAGCACCGCGGCGTGAAGATCTACGGTGGCGAGCGCGTCGTCGCCGGCAACATCCTCGTCCGCCAGGTCGGCACCAGGGTCCATCCGGGCCGCAACGTCGGGATGGGCCGCGACTTCACGCTCTTTGCCCTCGTCGAGGGCCAGGTGAAGTACCAGAAGCGGGCCGGCGACCGCACCTACGTGCACGTCGTGCCCGCGGGGAAGTCGCAGACGGCGCAGGCCTGAACAGGCTCGAGAGTTTCGAGTCGGGAACTCTCTCCATGCAGTTCATCGACGAAGCAGAGATCCACGTCAAAGCGGGCGACGGCGGCCGCGGTGCCGTCGCCTTCCGGCGGGAGAAGTACGCTCCGCGCGGCGGCCCTTCCGGCGGAGACGGCGGAAATGGCGGCGACGTGGTCCTGGAAACGGACGGCCGGCTCACCACGCTGCTCGACTTCCGCTTCAAGCGCGAACACCAGGCGCGCAACGGCGAGCCCGGCCGCGGGCGCGATCAGAACGGCCACGCCGCGAAGGAGCTTCTCCTCAAGGTTCCACCCGGCACCCTGGTGAAGGACGCTGCCACGGGCGACACGTTGGTCGCGCGCCTCTCGCGTGCCCGGCCCAAGATCGCCGACTATCCCTTCACCACGCTCGTGCCTCACCTCGGAGTCGTGCAGTACAAGGACAACCGCAGCTTCGTGCTCAGCGACCTGCCCGGGCTGATCGAGGGAGCGCACCAGGGAGCGGGCCTCGGCCATCGCTTCCTCAAGCACATGCAGCGCTGCCGGGCGATGATCCATCTGGTGGACGCCTCGCAGGACCGGGACCTCGTCGCGGATTTCGAGGCGATCCGGCGCGAGCTGTTGCTCTTCGACAACGCGCTCGGCCGCAAGGAGCAAGTGGTCGCGGCGAACAAGATCGACGTGCCCGAGGCGCGCGAGCGGGCGGAGGCCTTCAAGAAGAAGCTCGCGCGCAAGAAGATCCGCGTGCACCTCATCTCCGGAGCGACGGGCGAAGGCACCTCCGAGCTTCTCGACGCCGTGGTTCGCGCTCTCGACGCGGCGGAAGCGCCGCAGCCGTTCGAGAAGGACCTCGCTCCCGGGCCTGACGTCGCGGAGCCGCGCCGGAAACGCCTCGACGACGAGCGCGAGCGCGACAGCGCCGAGAAGGCGCAGCGCCGGGCGGGGCGGGGCAAGCGATGAAGCGGCACCGCCCGGTACGCGCCTGGATCGGAAAGCCGCACACGGACCCGGCGGAGCTGTGCGGACCTCGCGGGCTGGTCGAGGAAGTGCTCTCAGGCGAGCCGGAGGAGCCGGAGGCCGCCGGCGACGACGCGTTCTTCGCTTCGCTCATGACCCCCGAGCGCCTCGCCCGTATCGACGCGGTCATCGAGGCTCGTCTGCAGAGCGTCACCGCGATCCTCGACCGCCTGGTCGACCCGCACAACGTCGCCGCCATCCTGCGCACTGGCGAAGGCATGGGACTCTGCGCCGTCCACGTCGTACCGGGCGCCGATCGCGACGCCTTCGCCCACCGCAAAGTCACGCAGGACGCGCACAAGTGGATCGACGTCGTGCACCACGATTCTGGAGCCAGCGCCGCACGCTTTCTTGCCGCTCGCGGATTCGCCGTATTCGCGGGACACCTCGAACGTGGCGCGCGGCCCCCGGCGGACCTTCCCGTCGATCGCCCCGTCGCCCTCCTCTTCGGGCACGAACACGAAGGGCCCTCGCGAGAGACGCTGGATTCGTGCGACGGCACCTTCCGCATCCCCATGGCCGGCTTCACGCAGAGCTTCAACGTCTCGGTCGCGGCAGGGATCGCGCTCTCGCAGATCTGCGCCGCGCGCCGCGCGTTCTTGAAGAAGCCGGGCGATCTCGACGTCCCACGGAAGCAGGCGTTCCGGTCGCGCTACCTGCGCCTCGGGGCGAAGCTCGCCCGCCGCCTCCCTGCGCATTCGAAGGTGCCATGACCAACCGTTTTCTCCCCCTCGCTCTGCTCCTGGCGCTGCCGGCCTTCGCGGAGGGGACGCCGCGTCCGACTCCCGCGCCGGACGCCAAGGCGAAGGCCGCGGCGCTCCGCGTGCAGCGCTTCTACGAGCACGCCAAGAACTTCTCGGCGCACTTCGCGCAGACCTCCACCTATCCGACCTTCGGCAACGTCAAGCAGGCGAGCGGCAAGGTCTACCTCGCCAAACCCGATCGCCTGCGCTGGGAGTACGACGACGGGCGCCTCATCGTCCTCGACGGCAAGGCGCTGTGGAACTGGAACGCCGAGGACAAGGAAGCCACCGTGCATCGCGGCTTCGGCGTCTCCCAGGTGCCTGCGGAGTTCGCCTTCCTCTTCGGGTAGGGAACGCTCCTCGATCGGTTCGCGGTGCGCGAGATGCCTGCCGTGCAGGGCCTGCCCGAGGGCGAGACCCTCGAGCTCGTCCCCCGCAAGCCGTCCGGGGACGTGCAGAAGCTCGTTCTCGTCTCGGGCCCCGACGGGCAAGTGAAGGCGAGCGTCGTTACCAACTCGCAAGGCGACGTGAACCAGCTCGTCTTCAGCGAGGTGAAGGTCGATGGTCCGCTGCCCGACTCGCTCTTCCGCTTCGAGCCCCCGGCGGGAGCGCACGTCAGCGAGCTGAAGTAAGAAGGAGGAACCATGCATCGGCCCTTGCTCGCGCTGGTCGCCTCGGTGGCGCTTGCCTCCTGCGCGCAGTCGCGCAAGGTGGTGGTCGACGGGCAGGAGATGACGCTCGACGACGCCGCTTCCCGCGCCTTCTCGGCGGCACAGGGAGCTTTCGACGCAGGCCGCTTCGAAGAGGCCGCGCGCGGATTCGCCTCCCTCGTCGAGCAGTATCCGGACAGCGCTTACGCGGACCAGGCGCGCTTGCAGCGCGGCCGGGCGCTCGCGAAGCTCGGCAAGCTCGACGAGGCGCAGAAGGCGTTCAAGGACATCGTCGAGGGACCCAAGGACAGCCGGTTCCGCAAGCAAGCGGCGCTCGAATTGGCGCAGATCCAGGCGCAGCAGGGGAAGAAAGAAGAAGCCGCCCAGTCGATGCGCACCGCGGTCGAGCAGATGAGCGAGGCGGAGAAGCGCGAGAGCGCGCAGAAGATCGCGGAGGCATACTCGAGCGCCGGCGCCGAGGGCGAGGCGGCGGCCTTCGCGGCCCGCGCGCTCGAGGCGGCGACCACGCCGGAGGATCGGGCGGCGCGCCTCGCCGACTACGAGCGCGCCCTCCAGGCGATGCCCGGTCCTGGCCTTGCGCGGCTGGTGGCGGATCTCGATCGCAAGAGCCCCGCCTGGCCTCCGGCGGCGCTGACCCTGGCCCGCATCCAGCTCCACGCCGGCGACCGCTCCCACGCCGACGATCTGGCGAGGCAGATCCTTTCCGAGGTGAACACCGGACCCGTCGCCGAAGGCGCGCAGTCCGTTCAACTCGCCATCTCCTCGTCGGCGAACGTGAAGCCGACCCTGATCGGGATCGCGCTGCCCTTGACCGGCGATTTCAAGGCCTTCAGCGACCAGATCCTCAACGCGCTCGCCCTCGCCATCGACCTGCAGAACCGGAGCGGCGTGCAGGTCTCGGTCAAGGACACCCGCGGCGAGCCGGACGGAGCGGCGCAGGCGGTCGACGACCTGGCGAAGGACGGCGCCATCGTCATCCTCGGACCGATCGGGCTCACCGAGGGCTCGGCGGCCGCGGTGCGCGCGCAGCAGATCGGGATCCCCATCGTTTCGCTCTCGGCGACCGAGGGCATCACCCAGATCGGCGAGTACGTCTTCCGCGACATGCTGACGAAGAGCGCGGGAGCCAGGGCGGTCGCGCAGTACGCGCAGAAGAAGCTCAACGCGCACTCCTTCGGGATCATCGCCCCCGATTCGTCGTACGGCGACGAGGTCACCCGCGCCTTCTGGGACGCCATCGACGAGGGCGGCGCCGAGGTGCGCGCCTACGAGCACTATCCGCAGCGGACGACCACCTTCAAGCCGTACGTCTCACGCATGGTGGGGCGCTCGCAGCAGGACCTCGACGAGCGCAAGGAGTTCATGGAGGAGTCGCAGAAGATCATCGAATCGATTCAGGACCCGTACAGGCGCCGCAAGGAGATCGCACGCCTGAAGAGCCAGAGCGCGCCCGTCGTCGACTTCGATGCGCTCTTCATTCCCGATTCCGCCCGGACCGTGCGGCTCATCGCGCCGGCCGTGGCCGCCGAGGACGTGGTCAC
Source organism: Deltaproteobacteria bacterium (assembly GCA_005879805.1). Classification (GTDB taxonomy): domain Bacteria; phylum Myxococcota; class Myxococcia; order Myxococcales; family 40CM-4-68-19; genus VBKO01. The sequence continues at coordinate 14,428 of VBKL01000137.1, forward strand.
GAGCGGCTGCGACCAGCGCGAGCTGGAGATCTTCAAGAAGACGACCAAGCGCGAGGACGTACACACCGTGCAGCTCCTCGGGACCAGCCTCTGGAACAACCCGGAGCTGGTCGACGAGCGGATGGGTGCCGCCCGCTACGTGCAGTGCGCCGTCTTCGCGGACGGGTTCTTCGCCGACAGCCAGCGGCCGGCGACCCGCAAGTTCGTGGACGACTTCGACGGGGCCTACCATCGCCGGCCCGGCTTTCTCGAAGCCCATGCCTGGGACGCCGCGATGATCGTGCGGCGCATCCTCGACGGGGAACGCCCCCAGACGCGCGAGGCGATGCGCAACGCACTCGCCTCGATGAAGAAGCCCTTCGAAGGGGCGACGGGCGATACCGTCTTCGGCAAGGACCGCGAGGCGCAGAAGCAGCTGTTCTGGTTGTGGATCAACCGCGGCACCATCCAGGCTGCGGCCGCCCGCGATCAACATTGCGCTTTTCGCTCTCACCGCCGCCTCGGCATTCCTCGCCGGCGCCTTCCTCGGCGACACGCAGCTCCCGCCGCCGACCGGGCCGGAAGAGGTGCGCCATGGGCTGGCATTTTCCGCGGCCCTCATCGCCATCCTGCTCGCCCACGAGATGGGGCACTTCGTCCTCGCTCGAAAGCACGGCGTCGACGCCACCTGGCCCTTCTTCATCCCGGCGCCCATCCTCTCGCTCATCGGCACGCTCGGCGCGGTCATCCGCCTCCGCAGCCTGCCCAGGACCCGCCGCGCGCTCATCGACATCGGCGCCGCCGGTCCGATCGCGGGGTTCCTCGTCACGCTGCCCATCCTCTACGTAGGGCTGCGCCTCTCGACGCCGGTGCCTCTCGAGCCGACGCCGGTCCACTGGACGCTGTTCGATGCAGCGGTAACCCTCCTGCGCGACGGACAGTTCCTCTCCTCCCGCAACGACCTCGATCTCGGCCATCCCCTCGCCATGCTCGCCCTGCAGAAGCTCGCCGGCGACGCGCCCGTGGGAATGACGCTGGCGCTCCATCCGGTGGCCATCGCGGGATGGTTCGGCCTCCTCCTCACCGCCTTGAATTTGCTCCCCCTCGGACAGCTCGACGGCGGCCACTGCCTCTACGCCGTCTCTCCCCTGTTGCACCGCCTGCTCGGGGCGCCGCTAGCGGCGCTGCTCTTCGTCCTCGGCCTCATCACGCCCTTCACTGGATGGAGCCTGTGGGGCCTCCTCATGGGCCTCTTCCTCTCGCACCATCCGCCGCTGCAGGAGCCGGAAGAGGAGCTCTCGCGGGGCCGCAAATGGGTCGCCGCCGCGAGCCTCGCTCTCTTCGTGTGCTGCTTCGTCCCCGTGCCCGTGGCCCTGCTCCGGGCGTAGAAGAGCGACGTGCCGAATCCACCTCTCGCCGATCTGCTCGGCCCCGGGGGAGCCCTGGCCCGCGCCCTTCCCAGCTACGAGCCGCGCGCCTCGCAGCTCCAGATGGCGGAGGCGGTCTCGTCGGCGCTCGCGCAGGGCCGGGCGCTCGCCGTAGAAGCCGGCACCGGCACGGGGAAGACCCTCGCCTATCTGGTTCCGGCGGCACGGAGCGGGCTGAAGGTCATCGTCTCGACGGCGACCAAGACCCTGCAGGAGCAGCTCGCCGACAAGGACGTGCCCCTCTTGCGCGCCCTGGGGATCGAGGCCCGCTTCGCCTTCCTCAAGGGACGGCAGAACTACCTGTGCCTCTTGCGCAAGGAGCAGTTCGACAAGGCGCCCACCTTCGAGCGCCGCGACGAGGCGCCGCTCTACGGGAAGCTCGACGAGTGGGCCCAGCGCACCGCGACCGGGGATCGAGCCGAGCTCGCGGATCTGCCGGAAGGGTTCTCCGCGTTCCGCGAGGTGTTCTCCACGGCGGAGACTTGCACCGGGCAGAAGTGCCCCCACTACGACGAATGCTTCGTCTTCAAGATGCGCAAGGTCGCCTCGGAAGCGGACGTGGTGGTGGTGAACCACCACCTGTTCTTCGCCGATCTCGCGCTCCGCACCTCGAGCGCGGGCGATGCCGGCGCCGCCGTCTTGCCCCGCTACGACGCGGTCATCTTCGACGAGGCCCACGCCGTCGAGGAGGTGGCGACGGAGAACTTCGGCGTTCAACTGGGAAGCTTCCGGGTCGGCGAGCTGGGCCGCGACGCGGCGCGGGTGCTCGCCGGCCGTGCGGAGCTCTCCGCCGCGCGCGATCTGGCGGCGCGACTCGGAACGGTGGGCCGCGCTTTCTTCGAGGCGGCCTCGCGGTGCAGGCCCGCGGCGAAAGGCAGACCGTGGGGCGGCGAGCGGAGCGCAGGCGAAAGCGACCGCTGGCCGATCCCGCCCGGTTCCCTCGATCCCGCCGAGCCCGAGCGCGAAGCGCTCATCGAGGTGCTGCGCGCCCTCGCCGCGCAGATTTCCGGCAGTGCAGACGAGGAAGTGAACCTGCTCGAGCGGCGCTGCAGCACGCTCGCAGCGGAGCTTTCGCTCTTCGGCCGCCGCAGCGCGGGCGCGCTGCGCTCGGACATCGAATACGACGAAGGAGAGGCTCCGCCGCAAGAGCGAACCGACGTGGTGCTGTGGGGCGAGTCGCGCCTCGGCCACCTCTTCCTGCACGCCTCCCCGCTCGACGTCGCGAGCATCCTGCAAGACCGCCTCTACGACCGCATCGGTCCCGTGGTCTTCACCTCGGCGACCCTGGCGGTGGACGGTTCCCTCGATTTCTTCGCGCGGCGGGTCGGACTCGCCGACGCGGAGGGACCGCTCTTCCCGCTCGATGTGAAAGTGCTGCCTTCGCCCTTCGACTACCGGCAGAACGCCGCGCTCTACGTACCGCGTACGATGCCCGATCCGCTCGAGGACGGGTTCGCCGAGGCAGTGGCGGATGAGCTGCGCGCGCTCCTCACCGTCACCTCGGGCCGCGCCTTCGTTCTTTTCACCAGCCTGCGCAACATGCGTAAGGTCCACGACCTGCTCGCTCCAGAGCTTCCCTGGCAAGTGCTGCTGCAAGGCGAGCGTCCCAAGGCACAGCTCCTCCGAAGCTTCCGGGAGAAACCGAGCGTACTCTTCGCATCGCAGAGCTTCTGGGAGGGCGTGGACGTTCCCGGCGAAGCCTTGAGCCTGGTGGTCATCGACAAGCTGCCCTTCGCCTCCCCCCAGGAGCCACTTGTTCAGGCGCGCATCGAGCGGCTTCGCTCGCAGGGCGAGGATCCCTTCGATGCCTTCCAGGTCCCCCAAGCGGCACTGGCGCTCAAACAGGGGTTCGGACGCCTCATCCGCCATGCGCAAGACCGCGGGATCGTCGCGGTCCTCGACTCCAGACTTTCCCGCAGGGCCTACGGAAAGCGTCTCCTCCAGTCGCTGCCGCCGGCCCGATTGCTGCGTAGCGTCGAGGAAGCGCGCGCCTTCTTCTCCGCACCTCACCCTACAGCGGCCATGTAGGTCCGGTTGATTTCAGCGTTCTGCGGGCGATGGAGCTTGGCGGAAGCCCCTCTTCGCGAGAAACTAGCGATGCGGCGTGGGGCCGAGCCAGAAGAGGGTGGGTACCGGACCGGTTCCGGCATCACGCGAATCTTCGGCAAGCTCTACACCGCTGGCAGTTCCTCCTGGAATCGCACGGTGCGGTTCCGGGAAACGAAAGGTTGATCCAGGTGCAGTTCAACACGGCCCAGCGAGAGCTGACGCTCAAGATCGTCTACTACGGTCCCGGACTGTCCGGGAAGACGACGAATCTGCGCGCGCTCTACCAGCGCATCGTGCCCAGCCTGCGCGGGCACCTGATGACGCTCGACACAGCGGACGACCGCACCCTTTTCTTTGATACGCTTCCACTCGTCTTCCGCTCCGGGAATCTCAAGGTGAAGCTCAAGCTCTTCACCGTCCCGGGCCAGGTGATGCACAACTCGACGCGCCGGATCGTGCTCCAAGGCGCGGACGCCATCGCCTTCGTCGCCGACAGCCAGCCGGCGAAGCGGCAGGAGAACTACAAGTACTGGATGAACATGGTGGAAAATCTCAAGATGAACGGGCTCTCCATCGAGGCGCTGCCTCACGTCGTCCAGTGGAACAAGAAGGATCTCGGCGACGGCGCCACCGCCGACGCAGTGGCGAAGATGCGCGCCGAGAACAAGCAGCCCGTGTTCGAAGCGGTCGCGGTGCGCGGCGAAGGTGTGGTCGAGACCTTTCTCGCCCTCGTCGACCTCACCTTCGAGCAAATCGACCGGACGTATCTGCTCTCCAGCAAGGTCGGGCTCGACCGGAACCTTTTCATCGAGGAAGTACGGCGCTGTCTCGTCGATCCCCCTAGGATCCAGGACATCCTGCCGCCGCGAGGACCGGGCGGGCAGGGCGGCGCCGGCGGGAACCTCGGCGGTTCGGGGATCCTGGGCGGCCCGGGAGAAACGATGCCGGGCGGTTCCGGAGCAGCGGCAGCAGCGGCAGCGGCGGACGGAAAGATGGCAGGCGGAGCCTAGGATCGTGGCGGAAAGCATCCTGCAAAAGAAGCTCGTCCTCGGCGAGCTGCTCGATCTGCCGACCTTCACCCAGGTCTGCAAGACCTTCGTGGACCTCTACAAGATCGGGCTCAAGATCTTCGACGCGCAGGGAACCAAGCTCGTCGACATCAAGACCGCCTCCGGCGACTTCTGCGCCTACATGTTCACCGGCCCGACCGGCCGCAGGCTCTGCACCGAGACGGTCACGCACATCAAGGTGCGCCCTCTCGAGGAGCCGCAGGTCGCGGTACGCAACTGCTTCAGCGGGCTGCGGTATCTCATGCTGCCCATCCTCTACGAAGGGGACATGCTCGGGCGCATCATCTTCGGGCCCTTCCTGCCCGAGGACGTGGGCGATCTCGGACAGGACCTCAAGTCGCTCGAAGGCGAGTTCGATCTGGGCAAGGCCCGGGAGCTCATCGGCCGCATCCGCAAGGCGCCGGAGGGCACGGTCCGCAAGGTCCTCGACCACTTCGCGCGG
>VBKL01000138.1 GCA_005879805.1 Deltaproteobacteria bacterium
TGAAGGTGCGCGACCGGGCTTCCTACGCTTTCGCGCTCGTCTCCTGCGCCGCGGCGGTCGACGTGCAGGGCGGCGAGATTCGCGCCGCGCGCCTCGCGCTGGGTGGCGTTGGCACCAAACCGTGGCGCGTACCCGAAGCGGAACAGGCGCTCGTCGGCAAGCCAGCGCAACGCGCCTCGTTCCAGCGTGCCGCTGACCTTCTGCTCGCGGGGGCGCGCACGCAGAAGGACAACGCCTTCAAGGTCGAGCTCGGCAAGCGCACCGTGGTGCGAGCCCTGTCGCTTGCGTCGGAGGCGTCATGACCGCCCCGTCCGTGGGAAAGCCGCTTCCGCGCGCCGACGGGAAGGCCAAGGTCACCGGAAACGCGCGCTACTCCGCCGAGGTGCAGGTCGCCGGGGTTGTGCACGGAGTCATCGTCGGTAGCCGCGCCCCCAAGGGGCGTATCGCCGCCATCGATTCGAGTGCCGCCGAGCGCGAGCCTGGCGTGCTCGCGGTGCTCACGCACCTGAACGCGATGAAGCTTCCGGGCGGGACCGAGCCCGCCGATCAGGGTGATCGCGTCGTGCAGGCACTGCAGGACGACGTCATCCGGTACAGCAACCAGCCGGTGGCCCTGGTCGTCGCCGATACTTTCGAGCGGGCGACCCACGCGGCGAACCTCGTCAAGATCCGCGAGCAGGTGGAGCCGCACACGGTGCGGATGGAAGACGAGATCCAGAACGGGTTCAAGCAGGACCAGAAGCGGCCGTACGGCACGATTCCGGCCGATCAGGTCACGGGCGATCCCGATGCGGCGCGGAAGGCTTCCCACGCGGTGGTCGAGGAGACGTACGAGACGCCGCCCGAGACGCACAACCCGATGGAGCCGCACGCGACGGTGGCGGTGTGGAGCGGTCCCGATTGCCTGACCCTCTATGATGCGACCCAGGGCATCTTCGGCGTGCGCAAGAAGCTCGCCAAGGCGTTCGGCATTCCTCCCGAGAACGTGCGCGTCCTCACCAAGTTCGTCGGCGGCGGATTCGGCTGCAAAGGATCTGCCTGGTCGCATGTGGTCCTCGCCGCTCTCGCCGCGAAGCAGCTGGGACGGCCGCTGAAGGTAGTGCTCTCCCGCACGCAGATGTTCGCGATGGTGGGCGGGCGGCCCCGCACCAAGCAGCTCGTCGGTGCGGGCGCGACGAAGGAAGGGAAGCTGACCTTCCTGCGCCACGAGAGCACCAACACCACCTCGCGGTTCGACATTTTCCTGGAGCCGGCGGCGATGGTCTCGCGTCACCAGTACGCGGCCGACAGCATCAGCACCAAGCATCGGGTGGTAGCGCTTCGGCTGGGAGAAGCGGCCGCTCAAGCCGCGATCGATGACGCGCGCCGGGATGCTGCTCGGGATGGGAATGGCCACCTCGTCGTACCCGGCGAACTTCAACCCCGCCAAGGCGCTAGCGCGGCTCATGCCCGACGGCACGGCGCTGGTCCTGAGCGGCGCGGTGGACCTCGGGACGGGCACCTACACGGTGATGACGCAGGTGGCGGCGGATGCCATCGGCCTCGATCCTTCGCAGGTCCGCTTCGATCTCGGCGATACCGACATGCCGGAAGCGCCGCGCTCGGGAGGTTCGGTCACGGCGACGAGCGTGGCGTCGGCGGTACTCGCCGCCGGAAGCGCGCTCCAGAAGCGGCTCGTGGGCATGTCCGTCGAGGATCCGGGTTCGCCGATTCGCGGAGCCCGCCCCGAGGACGTCCGGGTCGAAGGCGGCAAGCTCATCGCCAACGGGAAGACGGACTCGTTCGCGGATCTCGTCAAGCGTGCGGGTGGCCGTCCGATCGAAGAGCGGGGCGAGGTGAAGCCCCCGCCCGATCGCAACAAGAAGTGGTCGCTCCATTCCTACGGGGCGCAGTTTGCCGAGGTGCTGGTCGACCCCGAGCTGGGCACCGTGCGCGTCACCCGCCTCGTGGGCGCGTTCGCGGCGGGCCGGATCCTGAACGCTCGGCTGGCCCGCAGCCAGTTCATGGGAGGCATGGTGTGGGGCATCGGCATGGCGCTCCACGAGCACAGCGTCTACGACGAAAAGCTCGGCAGGATCGTCACGCGCGATCTCGCGGATTACCACGTACCCGTGAACGCCGACGTCCCTGCCGTGGAGCCGCTGTTCCTCGAATTGGAAGAGGATCGCGAGGTCAGCCCCGCGGGCGCGAAAGGCATCGGTGAAATCGGCATCACCGGGACCGCGGCGGCCATCGCCAGCGCCGTTTTCAATGCCACCGGACGGAGGATCCGCAAGCTCCCCATCACGCCCGACAAGGTAATGTTGTAAATCAGCGCTGGCGTGAAACGAGATCGCAATCAAACAGTGGTTGCGCTCTGCGGCATCGGGCGTTTACTTGTTCGCCGCCCGATGCGCAATCGATGCGTCACGCTCGCGTGGAAAGCAGTTGTCGCGATCTGGTTCGCGACCGTTGCCGCCTCGGCGCAGACGCCGCGCGTCCTCACGCTGGAAGAAGCCCTTCGCATCGCCCGCGAGCAGCAGCCGCAGATCCGGCAGGCGCGCTTCCTCACCGAGGCGGCCTATGCGCGCGCCGACCAGGCCCGCTCGGGTCTCTTGCCGCAGGTGAGCGCCACCGCCGGTTACCAGAAGACGACCGCCAACTTCATCGCGCGGCCGGGCGCGGTTCCCGGAACGGCCGCGACGACGAATAGCGGGTCGAGGTTGAGCTTCTTCAATTTCTTCAACAGCAGCATCTCGGCGAACCAGCTGATCTGGGACTTCGGCCAGACCTCCGGCCGCTACAAGGCCGCGAAGATGCTCGGCGAGGCGCAGGAGAACAACGAACGCTCCGTCTCGTTGCAGATCGACAACACGCTGCGGGCAGCGTTTTTCTTGGCGCGGGCAAACCGGGAGCTGGTGGTCGTGGCCCAGGAGGCGGCGGACAACTTCGGCAAGCACCTCGAGCAGATCCAGGGCTTCGTCGAGGTGGGGACGCGGCCCGAGATCGATCTCGCTCAAGCGCGCGCCGACCTCGCCAACGCGCGGTCGCAGCTCATCGACGCGCAGAACAACTACCTCATCGCCAAGGCGCAATTGAACCAGGCCATGGGCGTCATCGGTCCGACCGATTACGAGGTCGCCGACGAATCGCTCGCACCGGTATCCGGCGAAGAGTCCCCCCTCGACGCGCTCTCCAACGAGGCCATGAAAGGCCGTCCGGAGTTGGTGGCCCTCGACGAGCAGATCCGCGCCCAGCTGCAGACGGTGAGCGCGATCAAGGGCGCCTACGGACCGACGCTCGATGCGACGGCGGGCGCCACGCAGGGCGGCACGCGGATCGACGACCTCGGTTGGAACCTCTCGGTCGGAGTCACGCTCACCTGGCAGATCTACCAGGGCGGCTTCACCACCGCGCAGGTGCACGAGGCGGAAGCGACGGCAGGGCAACTCGCCGCGCAGCTCGATCTGTTGCGACAACAAGTGAGGTTCGACGTCGAGCAGGCCTCGCTCGCCGTGCGCGCGGCGAAGGCGGTCATCGAGGCCGATCGCGAGACGGTGGTGAACGCGCGCGATAGGCTGCGGCTGGCCGAAGGGCGGTACGAGACGGGCGTCGGCAGCGCCATCGAGCTCGGCGATGCGCAGGTGGCGCTGACCACGGCGGAGGCCCAGACGGTGCAGGCTGAGAATCGGCTCTCGACCGCTCGTGCGCAGCTGTTGCGCGCGCTGGGTCGCCAATGATTCCGCGGCGGCTCGCAGGGTGCGTTCTCGCGCTCGCCATCGCGGCCTGCGGAAAGAAGGACAGCGCGGCCCAGCAGCGCGCCGCGCAAGGCGACCGCGTCATCCCGGTGAGCGTCGCCAAGGTCGAGCAGAAGGACTTCCCCGTCTTCCTCGATGGCCTCGGCACGGTGACCGCCTACAGGACGGTGACGGTGCGCTCGCAGGTCGACGGCCGCCTCGACTCGGTGGTCTTCCGCGAAGGCCAGGAAGTGAAGAAGGGCGAGGTGCTCGCCCAGATCGATCCGCGCCCCTTCCAGATCCAGCTCCACCAGGGCGAAGGAGCGCTCGCGCGCGACCAGGCCCAGCTCGTCGGCGCCCAGCGCAACCTGGCGCGCTTCGAGGACCTGGCGAAGCGCAAGCTCATCGCGCAGCAGCAGGCCGACGATCAGCGCGCGCTGGTCGGCCAGTTCGAGGGAGCCGTCCGCATCGATCGGGCCGCCATCGAGACCGCGAAACTGAATCTCGCCTACGCGCGCATCACCTCGCCGATCGACGGCATCGCTGGCATCCGCAACGTCGATCCCGGCAATCTCATCCACGCGAGCGACGCCAACGGAATCGTCACCATCGCGCAGCTCGATCCCATCGCCGTGATCTTCACGCTTCCGCAGGACGTGCTGCCGCAGGTGTCCGGCCAGCTTCGCCAGGGAGCGTTGGAAGTGCGCGTCCTCGCTCGCGACGGCGGCGCGGAGATGGGGAGGGGAAAGCTCGAGGTCATCGACAACGCCATCAATGCGACCACCGCGACGCTCCGCCTCAAGGCGGTCCTCTCCAATCCGCAGCGCCTCTTGTGGCCGAACCAGTTCGTGAAGGCGCGGCTCCTCCTCACCACCAGGCAGGGCGCGATGGTGATGCCTGCCGCGGCGGTGCAGCGCGGACCGGACGGCTCCTTCGTCTACGTCGTCCAGGGCGATTCCACGGTGCAGCCGCACCCGATCCAGATCGAGCTGCAACAGGGCGACGAGGCGATCGTGGGGAAGGGCGTGAACGTCGGCGACGCCGTGGTTACCGAAGGGCAGAACCAGCTCCGCCCCGGCAGCAAGGTCGCGGCTCGCCAGCCCGGGCAAGGGCGTGACGCCGGGCCGCCCGCGCCGCGCGAAGGAACGATGCCGGCCGCGACCGGACAGCAGCAGGGGCCGCAGCAGCCGCGCCGGGGCAGTCCGTGAGCATTTCGGAGCCGTTCATCCGGCGTCCGGTCGCCACCACGCTCCTCACCATCGGCCTGCTCCTCGCCGGAATCACCGGGTACCGGCAGCTCGCTGTCTCCGCGCTGCCGCAAGTGGACTATCCGACCATCCAGGTGTCGACGACGCTTCCGGGGGCGAGCGCGGAGACGATGGCCTCGGCGGTGACGACGCCGCTCGAGCGCCAGTTCGGGCAGATGCCATCGCTCACCCAGATGACTTCCATTTCGAGCTTCGGCAGCTCGCAGATCACGCTCCAGTTCTCGCTCGATCGCAGCATCGATGCCGCGGAGCAGGATGTGCAGGCGGCGATCAACGCCTCTTCCAATCTGCTGCCTCGTACGCTCCCCGCGCCCCCGACGTACAGCAAGAGCAATCCGGCCGACACGCCCATCCTCACCCTCGCGGTGACTTCCGACTCTCTGCCGCTCGACGTGGTCGACGATCAGGCCGACTCGATCCTCGCGCAGAAGATCTCGCAGGTGTCGGGCGTCGGCCTCGTCACCATCAACGGTGGGCAGAAGCCGGCGGTGCGCGTGCAGATCGATCCTGCGGCGCTCGCCGGTGCCGGGCTGACGCTCGAGGACGTCCGCGCCGTGCTCACGCAGGCGAACGTCAACCAGCCCAAGGGGAACCTGGACGGGCCGCGGCTCGACTACGCCATCGCCACCGACGACCAGCTCTACAAGGCGGAGTCGTTCCGGCCGCTCATCCTCGCCTACCGCAACGGCTCCCCGATCCGCCTGCGCGAGGTGGGCGATGTGGTGGATGGCGTGGAGAATGCGCAGCTCGCCGGATGGGCCGGACGCAAGCGCGCCATCATCCTCAACGTCCAGCGCCAGCCGGGAGCGAACGTCATCCAGGTCGCCGATCGGGTGAAGGCGCTCCTGCCCCAGCTCAAGGCGACGCTCCCGCAGGGCCTTGCGGTGAGCATCCTGAGCGATCGCACCGAGACGGTCCGCGCCTCGGTGGACGACGTCCAGTTCACGCTCATCCTCACCATCATTCTGGTGGTCGCGGTGATCTACCTGTTCCTGCGCAGCCTACGCGCGACCATCATTCCCGGCGTCGCCGTGCCGCTCTCGCTGATAGGCACTTTCGGCGTCATGTACCTGTGCGGGTACAGCCTCAACAACCTCTCGCTGATGGCGCTCACCATCTCGACCGGGTTCGTGGTCGACGACGCCATCGTCATGATCGAGAACATCTCCCGCTTCATCGAAGAGGGAGACAAGCCGTTCGAGGCGGCGCTCAAAGGAAGCAAGCAGATCGGCTTCACCATCGTCTCGCTCACCGTCTCCCTGGTCGCGGTGCTCATCCCGCTGCTCTTCATGGGCGGGCTCATCGGGCGGCTCTTCCGCGAGTTCGCGGTCACGCTCGCCATCGCCATCGGCGTCTCCGCGATCCTCTCTTTGACCCTCACCGCGATGATGTGCGCGCACCTCTTGAAGCCCCATGGAGAGGAGAAGCAAACGCGGCTCGAGCGCGCGTCCGAGCATGCCTTCGAGTGGATGATCCGGAAGTACGGCGTCGGCGTGGACTGGGTGCTCCGGCACCAGTTCCTCACGCTCCTCGTCACCATCGGGACCGTGGTCCTCACCGCCTTTCTCGCCATCGTCATCCCCAAGGGCTTCTTCCCGTTGCAGGACACAGGCCTCATCGTCGGCGTCACCGAGGCGGGTCCCGACGTCTCCTTCCCGCGCATGATGGGTCTGCAGCAGCAGCTCGCGGAGGTCGCGCTGCAGGATCCCGACATCGCGAGCATCGCTTCCTTCATCGGCGCCGACGGGACCAATCCGACCGCGAACAGCGGGCGGCTCTCCATCACGCTCAAGCCGCGCAAGGACCGCGACGCGAGCGCGCAGGAGATCATCGACCGGCTGCGCGGGAAGTTCCACGACGTGGAGGGAATCCAGGCCTTCCTGCAGCCCGTGCAGGACCTACAAGTGGAAAGCCGGCAGAGCCGCACCCAGTTCCAGTACGCGCTCGAGGACGCCGATCCCGAGGAGCTCGCGGAATGGGCGCCGAAGATGGCGGAGAAGATGCGCTCCTTGCCCGAGGTTCGCGACGTGGCGAGCGATCTGCAGACCTCGGGCCTCCAGCTCAAGCTCAACATCGACCGCGACACCGCCGCGCGAATGGGCGTGTTGCCGCAAGCGGTGGACGACGCGCTCTACGACGCGTTCGGGCAGAGGCAGGTCTCGACGATCTTCACCCAGCTCAACCAGTACCGCGTCATCCTCGAGCTGAAGCCCGAGTTCCAGCAGGATCCGGGAACGCTCGACAAGCTTTACGTGCGGACGTTGAGCGGCGACCAGGTCCCGCTCTCCTCGATCGCCACGGGCCGCATCGAGTCGACGTCGCTTGCGGTGAACCACCAGGGCCAGTTCCCTGCGGTGACGCTCTCCTTCGACACCGCGCCCGGCGTCGCGCTCGGCGAAGCGGTCGATGCGATCCGCGCCGCCGAGGCCGAGATCGGGTTGCCTCCGAGCGTCCGCCCCGCCTTCGCCGGCACCGCGCAAGCGTTTGGCGAGTCGCTCGCGAGCGAGCCCATCCTGATTCTCGCCGCGCTCCTCACCGTCTACATCGTCCTCGGCGTCCTCTACGAGAGCTACATCCACCCGGTGACCATCCTCTCCACGCTGCCCTCCGCGGGCGTGGGCGCTTTCCTCGCCCTCATGGTCTGCCGCACGGAGTTCAGCGTCATCGCGCTCATCGGGATCATCCTTCTCATCGGCATCGTGAAGAAGAACGCGATCATGATGATCGACTTCGCGCTCGAAGCGGAACGCGACCAGGGCATGTCGCCGCAGGAGGCCATCAAGCAAGCGTGCCTGCTGCGCTTCCGCCCGATCATGATGACGACGATGGCGGCGCTTCTCGGCGGAATTCCCCTGGCGCTCGGTCAGGGCACCGGGTCCGAGTTGCGGCGGCCACTCGGCATCAGCATCGTCGGCGGCCTCATCCTTTCCCAGGTGCTCACGCTCTACACGACGCCCGTCATCTACCTCTACATGGAGCGCCTCGCGCGCTTCTTGCGGCGCGGACCGAGCAAGACGGCCGAGGCGGTGCCGCAGCCGTGAACGTCTCCGAGCCCTTCATCCGCCGTCCGGTGGCGACATCGCTCCTCGCCGCGGCCGTGCTGGTCTCGGGCCTCGGCGCCTATACGCTGCTTCCCGTCGCGCCGCTTCCGCGGGTCGATTTCCCCACCATCAACGTCCAGGCCGGGTTGCCCGGCGCGAGCCCCGAGACCATGGCCTCGGCGGTGGCGACGCCGCTCGAGCGCCGTTTCGGACGTATCGCGGGAATCAGCGAGATCACCTCGACGAGCTCGCTCGGATCGACTTCGCTCACCTTGCAGTTCGATCTCGACCGCGACGTCGAGGCGGCAGCGCGCGATGTGCAGGCCGCCATCAACGCCGCGGGAGGCGATCTCCCGGCGAACCTGCCGAGCCGCCCCAACTACCGCAAGGTGAATCCGGCCGACGCGCCCATCCTCATCCTCTCGCTCACCTCGCCGACCTTGCAGCTCGCCCAGGTGTTCGAGACGGCGAACAGCGTGCTCGCGCAGAAGATCGCGCAGGTCCCCGGGGTGGGGCAGGTGTTCGTCGGCGGAGGGCAGCAGCCCGCGGTGCGCGTGCAGGTCGATCCGGTGGCGCTGGCGGGGCTCGGGCTCTCGCTCGAAGACGTCCGCACCGCGCTCACGCAGGCGAGCATCGATCAGCCCAAGGGATCGCTCAACGGCGCGCAGCAAGCGATCGTCCTCGCCGCGAACGATCAGCTCTTCGACGCCGCGCAATACAAGAACATCCCCATCGCCGTGAAGGGCGACGCCATCGTCCGGCTGTCCGACGTGGCGAGGGTGCTCGACAGCGTCGAGAACGAGCGCGTCGCGGCCTGGGCTGACGGCAAGCGCAACGTCTCCATCATCATCCGGCGGCAGCCGGGCGCGAACATCATCGAGGTCATCGAGCGGGTGAAGGCGCTCTTGCCCACCCTCACGACCGCCATCTCCCCCGCCATCGACATCAAGGTCGCGCTCGATCGATCGACCACCATCCGCGCCTCGGTGCACGACGTGCAGATCACGCTCATCCTCAGCGTCATCCTCGTCGTGCTGGTCGTGTTCGTCTTCTTGCGCAGCGGCCGCGCGACAGTGATCCCGAGCGTGGCGGTGCCGCTCTCCCTCATCGGCACCTTCGGGGTCATGTACCTGTGCGGCTACAGCCTCGACAACCTGTCGCTGATGGCCCTCACCATCTCCACGGGATTCGTGGTCGACGACGCCATCGTCGTCACCGAGAACATCGCCCGCTACATCGAGCACGGCAACACGCCGCTCGAGGCGGCGCTGAAGGGCGCGAAGCAGATCGGTTTCACCATCGTTTCCATCACCGCCTCGCTCCTTGCCGTCTTCATTCCCCTGCTCCTCATGGGCGGCGTGGTGGGAAGACTGTTCCGCGAGTTCGCCGTCACGCTCAGCGTCGCCATCTTCGTCTCCATGCTCGTCTCCTTGACGCTCACGCCGATGATGGCCTCGCGGCTGTTCAAGGCGCGGGCGGAGACGAAGGAGGGCCGCCTCGGCCGGGCTTCGGAGAGGATCTTCGCCTGGCTCTTGCGCGGCTACGATCACGCGCTCACGACGGTCCTGCGCCACCCCTTCGTGACGCTCCTCGCGCTCGCGCTCACCATCGCCCTCAACGTCTATCTGTACATCGTCGTCCCGAAAGGTCTCTTCCCGCAGCAGGACACCGGGTTCATCACCGGCATCTCCGACGGGCCGCAGGACATCTCTTTCCCGGCGATGAAGGCGAAGCAGGAGCAGCTCAACGCCATCCTCGCCGCGAACCCGTCCATCAACCACTTCGTCTCGTTCCTGGGCGGCAGCACGCTCAATACGGGGAACGCGTTCGTCGATCTCAAGCCGCTGAACGTGCGCAAGAAGTCCGCCGATCAGATCATCGCGGAATTGAGGCCCCAGCTCGCGCGCGTCCCCGGCGTCCAGCTGTTCCTGCAAGCGGTGCAGGACGTGCGCATGGGCGGACGCTCGACGCGCACGCAGTACCAGTACTCGCTGCAGGACGCGAACCTGGACGAGCTGTCCGAGTGGTCGCCGAAGATGGTCGAGAAGCTCCGCACGCTCAAGGAGCTTCGCGACGTGGCAAGCGACCAGCAGACCAACGGCCTCCAGCTCGCGGGAACGATCGATCGCGATACCGCTTCGCGCCTCGGCATCAGCCCCGGAGTCGTCGACCAGACGCTGTACGACGCGTTCGGGCAGCGGCAGGTCTCGACGCTCTTCACTCCGACGCGGCAGTACCGGGTGGTGCTCGAAACGCTGCCCGAGATGTCCGGCCATCCGGACGCGATCGACAACATCTATGTGCGCCCCGCCACGGGAAGCCCGGTTCCCCTCACCACCTTCATGCGGTTCAAGCCGCAGCAGACGCTGCTCTCGGTGAACCACCAGGGGCAGTTCCCCGCGGTGACGCTTTCCTTCAACCTCGCGCCCGGCGTCGCGCTCGGACAGGCCTCGCTGGCCATCCGCCGCGCGGAGCAGCAGATCGGGCTGCCCGGAAGCATCAAGGCCGACTTCCAGGGAACGGCGCAGCTGTTCACGGAGTCCCTCAAGAACCAACCACTCCTGGTCCTCGCCGCTCTCATCGCGGTCTACATCGTGCTCGGCGTGCTTTACGAGAGCTACGTGCACCCGGTGACGATTCTCTCGACGCTCCCCTCGGCGGGCGTCGGCGCGCTCCTCGCGCTCATGGCCTTCAAGACGGAGTTCAGCATCATCGCCCTCATCGGGATCATCCTCCTCATCGGCATCGTGAAGAAGAACGCGATCCTGATGATCGACTTCGCCATCGAGGCGGAGCGTGACGAGGGCCTCGATACCAAGGCCGCGATCCACAAGGCGTGCCTGCTGCGCTTCCGGCCCATCCTCATGACGACGCTCGCCGCCATGCTCGGCGGGCTTCCCCTGGCGCTCGGCCACGGCGTCGGGTCGGAGCTGCGGCGGCCGCTGGGTATCGCCATCGTCGGCGGGCTACTTCTCTCGCAGATTCTCACCCTCTTCACCACGCCCGTCGTCTATCTGGAGATGGACCGGTTCACCCGGCGCAGCAAGCACGCCCCCGAGGAGCAGGCGCCAGAGCCCGCGCCCGCCGCTTGACGTTCCGCCGCGCCGGGACTTGAAAGGTGCCTCATGCCTTTGGACGATGGCGCCATGACCGACAAGCCCACGGGGCAGCGGGTCGATCCCGCCAAGGTGCTCGTCGCGCTCGGCGCGGTCCTCGCCACCGCCGGCGTCCTGCCCTGGCTGCTCTTCGCGCTCGGACTGCGCAGCCTCTATGAGCCGATCTTCCAGTCGGTGGGATTCCGCTCGAGCTTCCACCCGCTGGCGCAGGTGGAGGGATTCCTCGCCTGCTTCGCCATCGCCTTCCTCTTCGCGTACATCCCGCGCAGGACGGGAACGGCGCCACCCGCGCGCTGGCAGATCTTCGTCGCCGTGGCCGCGCCGCTCGCCATCGCTGCTTTTGCCTTCCTCGATCGCTGGGTCTTGAGCCAGGCCGTCTGGCTCCTGCTCCTCGCGATGGCAGCGGAGTTCTCCCTGCGGCGGATGCGCGGTGCGCGGCTTCCGCCGAGCTTCGTCTGGGTGCCCATCGCCATCCTGATGGGCGCGTGCGGCGCGATCCTCGCCGGCGCGGGCGTGGCGCTCGGCGGCCGCTACTACCCGCTCCACGAGATCGGGCGCGGACTGCTGTTGCAGGGAATGTTCACCGGGCTGGTCCTCGGCACCTACGACCTCATCGTTCCGGCCATCGCGGGCGAGGTCGACGAGGTTCCGCGCAGCACGCTCTGGGAGGCGTGCCTGCACTCGATCTGCGCGGTCGCCTTCTTCGCCAGCTTCTTCGTGGGCGAGGCGGTCTCGAACCAGCTCGGATTCGCCATCCGCGCGTTCGTGACCTTGCTGGCCGTCTCCATTCCCTTGCAAGCTGCGCCGCTCCCGGTGCGTCCCGCCATGTCCGATCGCATGCTGCGCGTCTGCATCTGGATGCTGCCCATCGGCTAGACCCGCCCAACTTCCATCTCTGGCTGGGGATGGCGGCGGCGTCGTTCCTCACCGCCACCGTCCCTTGGGCCGCGCTCGGACGCGCGAAGAAGCCGTAGCCTCAGAGCTTGTGATTCTTGAAGCGCTCGCGCAGCGCGGACTTCAAGAACTTGCCCGTCGTCGTGCGCGGAATGGCGTCGACGAAGACGAAGGCGTCGGGCACCGAGAACTTCGCGACGCGCCCGAGCAGGTACTCGCGCAGCTCTTCGGGCGTCACTTTCGCTCCCTCGCGCAGCACGATCGCCGCGAGGGGTCGCTCCGCCCACTTGGGATGCGGCACCGCGACCACCGCCGCTTCCTTCACCGCCGGATGCCCCATCAGCTCGTTCTCCAGCGCCACGGAGCTGATCCATTCGCCGCCCCGATGGTGGGAGCGAAGCTGGTCTTCCCCGGTCCTCATCTCGACGCGCAGTCGCTCTTGCAGCTGATGGAATCCGAGAAGGTCACCATCGGCGCCGGCGTTCCCACCATCTGGATGGGAATCCTCGACGCGCTCGACAAGGAGCCAAAGCGGTACAAGCTGCAGAAGGACATCCGGATGGTCGTCGGCGGATCTGCGGCGCCGGAAGCGCTCATCCGCGGATTCGATCGGCACGGGCTCCACCTGCTCCACGCCTGGGGCATGACGGAGATGTCCCCCATCGGCTCCTGCGCACAGCTCAAGCCGAAGATGCAGGACTGGGACTACGACGCGAAGATCGCGGTGCGGGCCAAGCAGGGGCTGCCGGCTCCGCTCGTCGACGTCCGCGCCATGGACGAGACGGGCCGCGAGGTGCCGTGGGACGGCAAGACGCAAGGCGAATTGCAAGTGCGCGGTCCCGCGGTCGCGTCGTC
>VBKL01000139.1 GCA_005879805.1 Deltaproteobacteria bacterium
GCAAGGTGGCGGTGCTCTTTCCGCCTGGAAAGATCGGTGTCGAGAACCGGTTCCCGATCTTCGCAGCCGACTCGAATACCGAGACAGCTCCCGAGGTGATCCGATTGCGGGCAGGGTTGGCATTCACGGTCAGCGCCCCGTTCGGCCGCGACAGTTACCTCCTGCTCGCGAGCCGTGAACCGATCCCTGACATCCAGTATCTCGAGCAGGAAGGCATGATGCGCGGGGCCGGCGGGCGCGAAGGAGGCGAAGACAATCCCCTCACTTCCTTCCTGCTATCGCGCGGAAAGACGCGTGACCCGACGAGATCGACGCCGACCGACTGGTCGAGCGAGAGAATCGAAGTGGAGAGCAAGCCAAGCGTCGCTCCGCGGAAGTCGAACTGAGATCTCAGAAGATCGCTCCATTTCGCGAGCTCTCCCACTCCCACCCCGCCGTCTCGAGCTCCATCCAGGCGGCGAACAAGCCGCGATTCGCGACGAGCACCGCAGGAGACCCGATCTCCACGACCCTGCCATGATCGATCACCGCGATGCGATCGGCGTCCCTGGCCGTCGCAAGCCGGTGCGCGACGCTGAGCACGGCGCAGCCACGCGCAAGCGCTCCCCGGCGCAAGCCCGCCCGGAAGGCCGCGTCGCTCGCGCCGTCCACCGCGGCGGTGGCTTCGTCGAGGAGCAGGACGCGCGGCTCCCAGAGAAGCGCCCGAGCGAGAGCGATGAGCTGGCGTTGACCGGCCGAAAGCTGGACGCCATGTCCACCGCCGAGTCCACGCAACATCGTCTGGAACTGCAGCGGAAGCGAACGGATGAAGTCGCTGGCGCCCGCGAGAGCGCAGGCGCGCTCGATCGCTTCCGGCGGAACGGACGCGTCTCCCAGAGTGAGGTTGTCCCGGACCGTTCCGGCGAAAAGTTGGACCATCTGCGGCACGACGCCGATCGTCCGCCGCCTCTCTTCGACCGGAAGCGCACGGGGATCGATGCCGCCGACGCGCACGCTGCCGGCCCACGGGGCGTAGAGGCCTGCCGCGAGATGGAGGGCGCTGGTCTTCCCGGCTCCGGTGCGGCCGACGAGCGCCACGTGCTCGCCCGGATCCGCCCACAGCGAGAGATCGCGAAGGATCGGCGCTCGCGGAAGGTACCCGAACGAGACGCCGCTCATCCGAATCCCGCCGTCAGCGCTCGCGCGCGAATGAGGGCGATAGCTCACCTCTTCCTCGGGGACAGCCAACACCTCGAAAATTCGCTCGGCCCCCGTAATCGCGCCCTGGACGCTCTGCCACTCGTCCCCCAGTGCGATGAGCGGCTTGAAGAACCGCTGGAAGAGCAGGACGAATGCCGCCAGCGTACCGACTGTGATGGACGAGGCGGCGAACACATTCCGTGCATAGCCCCACAGCAAGGCTGCGGAGCACAAGGCGACGAGAAGCTGCATCAGCGGCGAGTAGAGCGCCGAGTACACGACCGTCTCGTCGAAGGCGGCGAGAACGGAATCCAGGATCCGGCGGAACCGCGCGGCGAAATACTGCTCTCGTCCGAAAGCGCGGACCATCTCGTTGCCGGAAAGCGTTTCTTGCAGGTGCGCATTCAGGTCGCCAATGGCACGGCGGTGCGTTGCCTCCGCGGCCCGCACACGGAGCTGGAACAGGCGAGTGAGAAAGGCAAGAGGCGGGATGAGCAGCGCCGAGAGCGCGGCGAGGGCAGGACTCAAGATCGTCATGGCGACCGCGATGCTTCCCAGTCGCAAGCCATCGGTCGCGAGACCGGCGACGCCGGACGAGAAGAGCGCATCCACCGCCTCGACGTCGGCCGTGGCGCGCGCGATCGTGTCGCCGACCGGCGCCCGATCGTAATAGGCGACGGGAAGCCGCTGCAGATGCGCCAGCAGGCGGATGCGCAGCGAGTGCAGGCTGCCTTGAGCCGTGATCGCGAGGAGGTAGGCGGCCCCGAGGCCAGCGACCTGGATGCCCGCCGTGGCGACGAGGTACCAGAAGGCCAGAAGCGACAAGCCCGCGGCCTGCCGGCGGGCGAGATGGTCGTCGACGATCCGGCGCAAGAGCAGTGGAGGCGCGAGCTCGAGAAGCGCTCCCGCGAGCGCGCATCCGATCGCGAGCGTGAGGTACGCGCGAAAGGGCCGGAGGACCGTCGCCATATGACGGGCGGCCCGCATCAGACGGCGACCTCCTCGCGCCCCGCCTCCGCGAGCTGCGCTCGATAGATCCGGGCGTAGAGCCCGCTTGCCTGCATCAAGCTGGCATGCGTTCCTTTTTCGGCAACGCGCCCCCGATCGAGGACGATGACGAGGTCTGCTCGGGGGAACGCCGCCAGCCGGTGGGAGCACAGAACGATTGTCGAACGATGCCCGGGCGGCGCGGCGCTACCGAAAGCGGCAAGCAGCGAATCGACGATCTTCGCTTCGGTGTCGACGTCCACCGCCGAGAACGGATCGTCGAGCACCAGCAGCCTCGGGCCCACGGCGGCGATGGCGCGAGCGAGCCCGACGCGCTGTCGCTGGCCGCCGGAGAGCCGGATCCCGAGCTCGCCGATCTGCGTCTCGGCGCCATCCGTGAATCCATCGAGATCGGGTCCCATGCCAACGATGTGCAGCGCCGCCTTGGCACGTCGCTCCGCATCGCGATCCCTCCGAGCCTCGAGCAGCACGTTTTCGCGGATGGTGCCCGAAAACAGGATGGGCTCCTGCGGAAGCAAACCCACGGAGCCGCGCAAACCCGTTGCATACGCCTCCGGGATCGGCACTCCGTCGAGCTCGATGATTCCGCCCTCGATGGGTAGGAGTCCGAGCAGCGCGCGAGCGAGCGCGCTCTTCCCGGAACCCACGGGACCGGTGACGCCGACGAGCGATCCGGCAGGAAGGTCGAGCGTTAGACCTCGCAGCGCTGGCTCCTCGGAGGCGGGATAACGGAACGTGACCGCCCGCAGCCGCACCGCGACCGCTCCTCGCGCGACCTGCCCCGAGGTGCTCGGCCGGGATGGGCCGCCCTCGAGCAGAGGGCGCAGGCGCTCGAACGCAGACGCGCCGCTCTGTACGGAATTGACGAGCTGGGGAATTCGTGGAGCGCGCCCGACGAAGCGGAGGAAGATTTCCAGGTATGCGACGAACCCGCCCACGGTCATGACGCCGGCGATCACGTCTTCGCCACCCTTCCAGACGACGATCAGCACTCCCGAGACCATCAGGAGCGAATAGACCGGTTGCAGCAGAGCGCGCAGCCGCGTGGTGGCAACGTTGGCACGAGCGTATCGCTCCGAGAGCGAGCTGATGCGCTCGAGGAAGGCTCCGCCCCTTCCAAACAATCGGAGCAGCCGCACGCCCGAGACCATCTCCTGGATCGCAGCGGTGAGGACGCCGTTTGCGGCGCGCGCCTCTGCGATGCGTTTTCCCACGCCGCCTCCCACGGCCCAGGCGACGAGCATCGCAGGCACGACCGGAGCGAGCGCCAGGATCGACAGCCTCGGGCTCTTCAAGAGCAGCATGACCTCGCGAACGTGCCCGCGAGGAAGAGGAGCGCGGACCATCCGACGCGCGCGGCGGTGGCTTCCCCGCGCGAGAAAGCGATGGCCGAGTCGATCGCCGCCCCGAGCAGGAGCGGCGGCAGCACCGCCGCCGTGTTCATCGCGATGCCGGCGAGGGAGCCGACGACGAGGCGCCACCGGACCGGCGCGAAGTACCGGCTGACATCGCGGAGGAAGCGCAAAGTCCCGAGCTGCGAGGAGCCTGCGCCGGGCCCGGCTACCATGTCGCAACCGTATCATGCCTGATACATCCGAATCCAAGAGCGCGTCTGTCCGGTTCAGCGGTATCGATCCGCGAAGACGAGCAAGCGGCCTTTGCCGGGATCGCAGACGTAAACGTTGCCATCTCCATCGGCGGCAGCGCAGTGCGCGTCAGGGGCTGCAACGATGGTGCCGATACTCTTGAGGTCGCCGCCCTCGCCGACATCGAGCACCGTGAGGTTGCCTGCCTCGGCGGCGGGGACATACAGATGCGACAGCTTCGCGCTGAAAGCGATGATGTCCACGCCTTTGCCAGCTTTTGCGGTACCGAGCACCTTGCCATCATGGGCTGCATCGAGGACGACCGCTTTCCCCTCGGTACACCCGACGAAGACGAAGCCACGCGCCGTGTCGACGGCCAGGCCCCGTGCACCCTCGCAACCGTTCGACCACCGCGCCGCGATCGCACGCGACCCGAGATCGATCGCGATCGTCTTGTCGTGCCAGGTGTTGGAGTAGACACGATTCCGCGGGGGATCGATCTCGAGCGACTCCGGCCCATCCGCCACCTCGATGTTTCCCGCAGGTACGAGCCTGGGCGGCGACTTCTCCGCCAACCGGAAGGTCTCGATCCGCTTCGAACCCGGCTCGCTGACCCACACCTCGCGGACCGGCGCAACCCATCGGACGTAGTCGGGCGACCCGCCGAGCTTGATGCGGGCATTGATGCGCCGCGTAGCGGGATCGATGACCACGAGGCTCTGCTCGGAGCGATCCGATGCGAAGATGAGCCCGTCGCCAAAATCCGCGGAGGTCGTTCCTTGCGAGTGGCCGCGTGGACCTTCGCGGGACGAGCTGAAACCAGCGATCTCGACGATCGCTCGCGTTTTCGGATCCAGTAGATCGAGCCGCCCCGACCGACCGGCTGGAACGAGCAGCTTGCCCAATTCCGGCGAGAATCGCAGATCGTCGAAGCCGATCCCGCCCTCTCCTCCCCGGAGCGGGAGGGCAGTCATGGTTTCTCCTGCGCCAAGAAGCAATGCGCCGAGAACGATCAGTGCGCTCATGGGTCCCTCCACGCCGGCAATCGGCGAGAGACGTCGTTGCTGGGAATTCCGACGCCGAAGGACCAGGTCAGCCCGGCGCGGATTTCCGTGGTGTTCGTTCCTCCCGAGCGCGCGAGGCGCACCCCGGCGTCGATCGACAACTCCTCGCGCAATCGCAACACCGCACCTGCAAGCCACGAAACCGTGAGTGGCACGTCACGCTCGCCTTCCACGAAGACTTCCGTGACGGGACGCAATGTCCACGCGTCGTGGCCCTCCACGATGAGCCCGCCAAAAACTCCCGGGGCGTGCGCCCGCGTCCACGAGACGGCTCCGTTGAGGTGCACCGTCGCTGCGTCCCAGCGCTCCGACGCGATGATCGTCGCCTCGGCGCCGGCGCCTCCATCGCCATGGATTGCCGGCAAGAGGGCGCTCACCTCCGCCGCCACACTGGGGCCGTTCTTTTCTTGAAGTCCCCCTTCGCGAAGCACCGCTTTCACTGAAAAGGCATTGTCGTCGACCCGCAGCCGCGGCGCCTGCGTCGCGCCGCTTCCGAGTCGCACGAAGTGCCGCCCCTCCAGCACCACTTCCCACCTCTGCACGACACCCCAGTTCAGGATGACGCTCGGCGCGACGACGAATCGATCCGGCCCTTCTTCCAGGAAGCCGAGCGGGCCCAGCTCGATCTCGACTCTACCGATGTCAGCCACGGCCGCGTCAGTGGAATTGAATGGCCGGTACGCGCGCGCTGGTAGAGCGACCATGACGAGGAGCCCGGTGATGCGTCCAAAGCTCATTGCAATGGCTTCACCGAAAGCCCGGCGAACCAGGTGATCGAGTCCGCCTTCGTCCACACGCCCACTTTCCCGGCGCTCTTGAAGGTGTCGTCGGTGGCGTCGATGACGGGCTTGCCGTCGAAGAACACCTGGAACCGGTTCCCGCGCGCCTCGACGGCGAGAGCATGCCAGTTCTGCCCAGCGACCTTGCCGTTCCAGCCAGCGAATTGCCGCCGCCGGCCGCCCACGACGTGATAGAGACGCACATTGTCCTCGAGCGCATTCGCGCGCGTGACGTAATAGTTGTTCTCGTCCTGGTAGCGGAAGACGATCCCGCAGGCCTGGTCGGTCTTCCCGGAAACAGGCTTGCAGTTGACCTCGAGGCGTAAGTCCTTCAGCAGCGGTTCGGTCGCTACCGCTACCGGGAAACGGTAATCGGTATCGTCGGTATCGGTCTGCGCCAGAACGCGATTCCCTCCCGGCGCACCGGGATCTTCGCGAACCACCCACTTGCCCGGTCGCCCCTGCCCGGTCTTCCCGAAGATGAAGCCGGTCGGGGGTTCATCGACCTTCTCGGTCTGGAAGTTCCAGGTCTTCACCGTTCCCTCCTCTGCGAACGCCGCCGAACTTGCGAGCAGAAGCGCCGCCATGCTCCTTGCGCACATTTGCCGGTCCCTCCTCGAGTGGCTGGAGGATGCAGTACGAGAGCGTCGAAGTCTCCTGAAGATTTCCTGACAGCGACGTCAGGTGCGGGACACGGTCGGCGCCGGTATAGTCCCTTTGCCCTGCGCGTGGCGGACATCGTGCGCATCCTGGTCATCGAAGACGAGACGAAGGTTGCGAAGGCTCTCGGCGAGGGTCTGTCGGCCGAAGGATACGACGTCCGCATCGCCATGTCGGGCGAAGAAGGGTTCTTTGTCGTCAACGACGAGGCATTCGACCTCGTCCTGCTCGACCTGATGCTTCCCCGGCGCGACGGGCTCGAGATCCTGACCGCGCTCCGGAAGCGCGGCGTGCAAACGCCGGTGCTGGTGCTCACCGCCAAGGATACCGTGGAGGACAGGGTTCTCGGCCTCGACTGCGGGGCTGACGACTACGTCGTGAAGCCGTTCGCGTTCGCCGAGCTGCTCGCGCGGATCCGCGCGCTGCTCCGCCGCGGACGGATGGACCAGGTGCTCAAGCTACGGCACGAGGACCTCGAGATGGACCTCGTGACCCGCAAGGTGACGAGAGGAGTGCAAACACTCGATCTCACGGCCAAGGAATCGGAGATCGTCGAGTATCTCCTCCGCCACAGCACTTGCGTCGTTTCCCGCGAGATGCTCGCCCGCGACGTCTGGCAGGTAACCGCCCGTGCCACGCCGCTCGACAATGTCATCGACGTGAGCATCGCGCGCGTCCGTCGCAAGGTGGACGATCCCTTTGCGAAGAAGCTCATCCATACCATCCGTGGCCTCGGGTTCGTCCTCGGTTCGGAGCCACCATGATGCTGCGCCCGCGCAGCATCCGCGCGCGCTTGACGCTCTGGCACGCCGGCATCCTGGCCGCGATCGTCACGGCTTTCTCGTCAGCCATCTTCTTCTTCGTTCGCGCGCGCCTGATCGACGAGCTCGACGCGCGCCTCGACCGCGAGATCGCAATCATCGAGAGGACATACCGCGACGATCCGGGTGAGCTACGCGAAGCGGAGTCTCGCGCCGGTATCAAGCTCTTCGAGGTCGTGGAGGACGGCGCCCTCGTCTATCAGACGGCGGACTGGGGACAGTTGCAGCTCGATGCGGCCCCCGCCGCCGCGCGGCCACGATCGGCTGCAATGTCATGGTCTCCGTCCGAGCATCAGGCCTATCGGATTCACACCGTCCCGGGTCCCGGGCATCGCATCTCCGTTGCCGCAGACGAGAGTCCACTGCGCGACGCGCTGCGAACGCTGGCCCTCGTCCTCGCACTCGGTATACCGAGCGCCATCGGTCTCGCCATCGCCGGCGGAGCCTTCCTCGCAGGTCGCGTTCTCGCACCGATCGCCGCGATGGGTGAACGCGCAAGGAAGATCACCGCGGATCGTTTGAGCGAGCGGCTTCCGGTCGACGATCCGCACGACGAGTTCGGTCGCCTCGCGACGATCTTCAACGAGACGCTCGCGCGACTGCAAGATTCCTTCGAGCGCCTCCGCCGGTTCACCGCGGACGCCTCACACGAGCTGCGCACGCCGTTGACGGCCCTGCGGAGCGTGGGCGAGGTAGCGCTCCACGATTCCCTCGATCGGGCAGCGTATCGGGACGTCATCGGGAGCATGCTCGAGGAAGTCCAGCGGCTCACCACGCTCGTGGAGAGCCTTCTGCTGTTGACGCGCGCCGAATCCGGGCGCCTGCAGGTTTCAAACACGGTCGCCGACCTTGGCAGTCTCACGGCGCGTGCCGCCGAGCAATTGCGCGTGCTGGCGGAGGAGAAGCAGCAGCTGCTCCTGATCGAGGTGCCCGCCTCTTGCTCGATCGCGAGCCGGCGGCGGACTCGGCCTGGGCCTCGCGCTGGCACGCCTCACCGTGGAAGCGGCCGGTGGAAGGATCGAGGTGGAAAGCGAGGAAGGGCACGGGAGCCTGTTCCGGATCCTCTTGCCAGCGGTTCCGGACGCCGGCTCGTAGAATCGAGGCGTTCGAGCGGACCCCCGTCCGCGTCACTCCAACTTTTCGGAGACCGTCTTCGAATCGGCACCCTTCATCAAGGTGATCTCCGCGACTGAACGCCCATCCTTGACCGACGGCATCGCGCTCACGGCCTTGTAGCCCTTGTGGGCCTTCACCGCCTTCGAGACGGCGGCGGCGAGCGACGTCTTCGCCTTGCTCATTGCTTCGCTCTGCGACTTCGCGGCGGTCAGGTCGTCGCCGCTGGTGATGGGCTCGGATTTGGCCACCTTCCCGGTCTTGTGGTCGACGATGACTTCGGAGAAGGAATCGCCCTTCGCCGTGTACACCGAAAGCTGCAGCTTTCCGTCTTCGACTTCGTACTTCGCCGAAACAGGGGTTCCCGAGGCCTTGCTGGCGGTGATCGCGCGCTCCAGCGGCACCTTTGCTTCAGGCAACTTCGCCGCGAGGTCACCTTTCTCCTCAGCGAGCGAGGGAAGAGCAAGAACGGCGCTGAACGCTGCGACGAAAAGGCTGCGCATATGCGTCTCCTCTTGAGGGTCCGAGCACCGTTGTAGGCCAGCTGAATCGGCTGTCAAATGACATCTGTGTCAGGTGTATCACCGCGTCTTGGACCAACGTCCATCGTCCTCAGACGTGCGTTCCGCCGAGGCCGCGAAGGATCAGGCCGGCCGCTCCAGCCGCGAGGATGACGAGCGGTTCCGGAATCTTTCGCACCTTGATGAGCACGATCAGCGTCACGACGAAGATGACGACCGTGGGAATGTCGATCAGCGCGCGCCGGCCGAGGACGTAAGTGGCGCCCGCGATCGCGCCCGTCGCCGCCGCCGTCACGCCGTCGACGAACGACTTGATCTGCGGTATCCGCGCCCAGCGCCGATAGTAAGGGGCTGGGATGATCACGAACAGATAGCAAGGCAGGAACACCCCGATTGCGGCGAGAACCGCCCCGGTAAAGCCGGCAACGAGGTATCCGATGAAACCGACCGTGATGACCACCGGACCGGGCGTGATCATGGCGACCGCAACCGCATCGAGGAACTGACGCTCGTCGAGCCAATGGAAATCGCCGACGACGCCACCGTGCAGGAACGGAACGATGGCGAGACCGCTTCCGAAAACCACGGCTCCGGCGCCGGCGAAGAACCAGACGATCTTCCAGAGCACGGGCAAAGACGCCGGGCCGGCAAGGCCGGCAAACAGCCAGGGCGGCAGGAACGCCATCGCCGGACCAGAGGCGCGCAGCCACGCGGGCGGTGTGCGGACGAGCATCGCCGCGACTCCAGCGGCAAGGAAGATCCAGAGGATCTCCTGCTCCGTCCAACCAGTCACGATGGCGCTGACCAGGAAGATGAACCACAAAAGGCGGTCGCGCCCGAGCGTCAGCTTGACGAGCTTCGCTGCGCTGCGCGCGATGATGGCGATGACGGCGGCGCCGATGCCGTAGAACACGCCCTGCATCCACGAGAGCCCGCCGTAGGCGACGTAGAGCGCGGAAATGGCCAGCACCATCACGAACGACGGGGCGACGAAGGCGACGCTCACGAGCGTCGCGCCGAGGACGCGAGCCCGGACCCATCCGAGATAGATGGCGAGCTGCGCAGCAAGGGGTCCGGGTGCGAGCTGCGCGAGCGCGAGGCCTTCCAGGTAATCCTGCTTGGAGATCCAGCGGCGGCGCTCGACCAGGTCGCGCTGCATGTAGCCGGCGAGCGCGATCGGGCCGCCGAAGCCGAACGTCCCGAGACGAAGGAAGTACAGCAGGAACTCGCGCATCGTGCATGGAACCGTTTCCGATGCGGCGTTGGGAGCGGCCTGGTCGGTCGCGGCCTTCGCGCTCTCTGGCAGTCCGACCATGGCAGGCGGCATCGTAGGCGATTCAATTGTCGCAGGCACGTGTTGACACACGATACGTGTGCTCTATAACCGCGGCCCGGTGCCCGACGGAAGCAAGACGGCAACTGAGCCTGGCTGGCTGCTCCTCATCCACCAGATCCCGCCCAAGCCGAACTACTTCCGTGTGAAAATCTGGCGACGCCTGCAGAAGCTCGGTGCGGTCGGGATCAAGAACTCCGTCTATGCGTTACCAAGCAGCGAGCAGGCGCACGAGGACCTGAACTGGGTGCTCCGCGAGATCGTCGAAGGGGGCGGCGACGCGTCCCTCGTCGAGGCGCGATTCATCGAGGGTCTCAGCGACGAGCAAGTGAAGGAGATGTTCCGCGCCGCGCGCGATGCCGACTATCAGGAAATAGCCAGCGAGGCGCGGGCGCTGGCGCAAAAGCTGCCCAAGAAGGGCGAAGTGTCGGAGGAGAAGCGGGCGGAGCTCGCGCCCGCGCTGGGTCGGCTGGAGAAGCGGATCGCCGAGATCGCCACCATCGACTTCTTCCATGGCCGTGCCCGCGAACCGACCTCTGGCCTCTTGCAAGAGCTCGCGGAGCGCCTCGCGCCGCCCGAGCCGGCGCCCGTGAAGCAAACCGGGCCCGTCGAAAGGCCGCGCGGCCGCACCTGGGTCACCCGGACGGGGATCCACGTCGATCGCATGGCGAGCGCGTGGCTCGTCCGCCGGTTCATCGATCCGGACGCGAAGTTCAAGTTCGTGACGGCGCACGAGTACCGGCACAAACAAGGCGAGTTGCGCTTCGACATGTTCGACGGCGAGTACACGCACAAGGGCGAGCTGTGCACGTTCGAGGTGCTGCTTCGCAGCTTCGAGATCACCGATGCAGCGCTGCGGCCGATCGCCGAAATCGTCCACGACATCGACCTCAAGGTCGACACCTATGGGCGACCCGAAACGAAGGGATTCGAGCTGTTCGTCAATGCGATCGCGATGGCGCACCGGGAGGACGAGGATCGCCTCTCGCGCGCGAGCGCGATGCTCGACGACCTCTACGAGCTGTACAAGCGCAAGCGCCCCGACCGCAGGCGCGCAGAGGACCGATGAAGGACGCTGGTGATCAGACAGGAGATGCACCATGAAAAGGACGCTGATCGCAATCGCTCTGCTTTCGCTTCCCGCCGCCGCCGCCAAGAACGGCCTCGATACCGCGCGGATCGAGCAGATCACCGGGGTCAAGGGCAAGTGGAACGAGAAGGAGGGCGTTTTCAAGGTGGAGATGCCGCGGAGCGATCTCGCGGTGACCACGGCCGGCACCAAGATGATCCCACCCCTCGGCCTGACCGCCTGGGCGGCTTTCACGAAGGCCGGAGCGCACACGGTCGTCATGGGCGACATGGTGCTGACCGAAGACCAGGTGAACCCGGCGATGAGCGCCGCGCTCGACAATGGGCTTCAGGTGACCGCTCTGCACAACCACTTCTTCTGGGAGCAGCCGCGGGTCATGTTCATGCACATCGGCGGCATGGGCGACGAGGCGAAGCTCGCTGCGGGCGTCGCGAAGATATTCGAGACGATGAAGCAGAAGTTCGAGGTGCCTTCGGCGAACATCGATCCTGCGAGCAGCACGCTGGATCCGAAGAAGATCGACGCGGTCCTGGGCAAGAGCGGCGAGTCGAACAAAGGCGTGTACAAGGTCACCATCGGTCGCGAGGTGAAGATGGCCGGCCACACCATGGGAAACGCCATGGGCGTCAATACCTGGGCCGCGTTCGCCGGAAGCGACGACCAGGCGATCGTCGATGGCGACTTCGCAATGCTGGAGAGCGAGCTGCAGGGGGTGCTCAAGGCGCTACGGAAGGCCGGCATCAACATCGTGGCGATCCACCAGCACATGACGGGTGAGACGCCGCGGATGCTCTTCCTGCACTACTGGGGCATTGGACGCACCGAGGACCTGGCGCGCGGACTGAAGGACGCGCTCGGTCAGACTCGCAGCTGACGACCTCAATCAGAGCCATACAGGCGCAAGATCGCGTCGGTCGCCGCCTTGGCGCTCCGCACCAACTCCGAGGGCTCCGGTGTTGCGACAAGCCCGAGGAGAAGAGGAACGTGGACCTCGCCCGTGAGCAAGGCGAGAAACCGGGCCATCATTGCTGAAGGCTCGCCAGCCACCAATCCGGCGGCTCTCGCCTGTCTCATCAGCGCCTCGACGGCTGCGCGAACGGGAGCTCGTGCCTTGCTGTCGAGTGCGCGCGACATCTCCGGCGAACGCTCCGCCCCCGAGATCGCCAGACGGAAGATCGAGACGACGGCCGGATCGCACAGCTGCCCTAGAAAACCCGCGCCGAAGGCTCGCAAGGTGGCAACGAGCGATGCGCGGTCGTGGACGTCTGGGTGCTCGAGCGGCTGACGCATCTTCGCCGCCCGCGCAGCGATCAGCGCGCCGAGGATGCCCTCCTTGCTCCCAAACTGGGCGTACAGCTCGCGCTTGGACACCTTGGCCCGAGCGGCGATCTCGCGCGTGCTCGTCGCCGCGTATCCGCGCTCCTGGAGCACCATGAAGGCGGCGTTCAGGATGCGAGCGCGCACCGGGATCGTCTGGCCGGGGGCGCGATCTTCATCAGGCTTTGGTCGCTTCATGGCGAAATCTCCTTGCATGGTACCAGCGGGTACCGTATGACTCCTTTTGCCGGTACCGCACGGTACCACAAATGGAGGCCCTTCGATGAGCGCAACCATGAGCGCCGCAGCCCGCCCGGAGACGGCTGCTGCCCCGCCCCCGGTCGTTCGATTCCAGAACGTGGTCAAGACCTACGACGAGGACGGGCTCAAGGTGGAGGCGATCCGCGGCGTGAGCTTCGCGATCCCCAAGGGCCGCTTCTCGATGATCGTCGGACCGTCCGGCAGCGGCAAGACGACGCTCCTCAACCTGATCGGCTGCATCGACCGCCCGACCAGCGGCGCGCTGGAGGTATGCGGGGAGGACGTCGGCACGCTGTCCGACGACCAGGTCACCGACTTCCGCTCCCGCAACATCGCGTTCGTGTTCCAGACCTTCAACCTCTTCCCGGTGCTCACCGCGTACGAGAACGTCGAATACCCGCTGCTTCTGCTCCGGGTACCTTCCGCCGAGCGCCGCGCGCGCACCCTGGCGATGCTCGATGCAGTCGGGCTCTCAGACCACAAGGACCACCGGCCCAATCAGCTGAGCGGGGGGCAGAGACAGCGAGTCGCGATCGCGCGCGCCCTGGTGAAGCACCCCGCGCTGGTGCTCGCCGACGAGCCGACGGCAAACCTCGATACCCGGACCGGCGCGGAGATCATCTCGCTCTTGCGCAAGGTGCAGCTCGAGCAGTCGGTGAGCTTCGTCTTCTCCACCCACGACCCGCAGCTGATCTCCCATGCCGAGGACACGTTCCCGATCCGCGACGGCATCCTGCTGGAGGCACGGCGATGATGACCTTCAAGATCGCGTTCCGGAACGTCCTGCGGAACCGGCGCCGCTCGGCGATGACCTTGCTCGCGATCGCGGTCGGCGTGATCGGGATCGTCCTGTTCGGCGACTTCGTCCGGTTCGTGACCGCCGGCCTGGAGACCAATGCCGTCGACAAAGTGGGCCACCTCGAGGTGTTCCGCACGGGCTACTTTGCCTTCGGCGCCGGCAACCCTGCCGAATTCGGGATCGACGACTACGCCTCTGTGGTGAAGGCGATCGGCGACGATCCGGCGCTGGCGGGGAAGCTCAGCGTCGTCACGCCGGTGGTACAGCTCGCCGGGATCGCCGGCAACTTCGCGCTCGACGTCTCCAAGACCTTCCTCGGCACCGGCGTGGTTCCCTCCGACCGCGATCGGTTGCGGCTCTGGGACGAACACGGCGTCAACCGCCGGCGTCTCCTGCCCGACTCCGGCCTCCGGGACAGCGACGAAGCGCGCGGCATCGTCGGAGTGGGGGTCGCGCGCGTGCTCGGCTTGTGCGAGCCGCTCAAGCTCGACGGATGCCCTGCGCGTCCGAAGAAGTCGGGCCCGGACGGTGCCGCGCTCGCGGTCAATCTCGCCGGCCTCGCCGAGGCCGAGCGCCCATCCCAATCGCCCCCGGACGACGACCTGGCGCGGATAGACCTCCTCGCCGCGACGGCCGGCGGGGCACCCAACGTGGTGAACATGCTCGTCAGCCGCGCCGAGCCGCAAGCAGCGCGGGAGCTGGACGACAATTTCGTCGCCATGCACATCGCGCTCGCACAGCGGCTGCTCTATGGCCGCGGCACTCCGAAAGCGACCGGCATCGTCGTCCAGCTTCGGCGCACAGAAGATCTCGCCTACGCGCGCCAGCGCCTGGCCCAGATGTTCAGCGAGCGTCACCTCGATCTCGAGATCCGGGACTTCGCCGACCTGCAACCCTTCTACAAGCAAGCCGTGGGGATGTTCCGCGCCATCTTCCTCTTCATCTCGCTGATCATGGGGATCATCGTTCTCTTCACCATCGTCAACACGATGGGGATGAGCGTGATGGAGCGAACCACCGAGATCGGAACCGCGCGCGCGATGGGCGTCCGGCGCGTCGGGGTCCGCCGGGTGTTCCTCCTCGAGGGCGCGATCCTGGGCGCCATCGGCTCCACCATCGGCGCCGCCTTCGCGCAGGTCATCGGTATGGTCGTCAACCGCGCCTCGTTGACCTGGACACCACCCGGTCAAGCGGCGCCGTCGCCTCTCGAGGTGCTGACTGCCAACTCGATGGGGTTCGTCACGCTGGTCTGGTTTGCGATCGTCCTTGCCGCCACCCTCGCCGCGCTCATTCCAGCGAATCGCGGCGCGCGCCTCGAGGTCGTCGATGCCCTCCGCCATGTCTAGGGGACTCGGGCTGGTGCTGCTCGTCCTGGTATCCGTTCCGGTGCTCGCCGATCCGCCGGAAGCACAGGCGATCGTCGATGCCGCCGACAGGGCGCGCAATCCGCAAAAACCGTTCCGGCAGACGCTGACTCTCGTCGACTATGTCCACGGCAAGGCGCAAGACAGCGTCACGCTCGGGGTCCAGGCGAAGATCGATCCGCAGACGCGCCAGTTCAGGAACCTCGTGCGCTACCTTGCACCGCCTCGCGACGAGGGAAAGCTGGTGCTCCTCGATGCGAGCAAGATGTGGTTCTACGACCCCGCATCGAAGACGAGCATCCGGATCTCGGCGCAACAGCGGCTGACAGGCCAGGCCTCCAACGGCGATGTGCTGACCGTCAACCTCGCGCACGATTACACGGCAAAGCTCGTGGGTGAGGAGACCATCAAGGACGCGGACCGCCAGGAACGCAGGGCCTGGCATCTCGATCTGGCCGCGGCGACGGGCGATGCCATGTACAACCGCCTCGAATGCTGGGTCGAGCGAGACACCTATCGCGCGATTAAAACGAAGTTCTACGCGGACAGCGGGCGGCTACTGAAAATCGCTTACTATCGCGCTTTCGCCGCCGTGCTGGGGGGAACTCGACCGACCGAGACCGTGATCATCGATGCAGTCGACTCGAACCTCGTCACTACCGTGGGCGCGGGCGACTTTCACGAGCAAGAGATCCCGGACGCCTGGTTCCAGCGCGACTACCTGCCGCGCCTCGAGCAGAAGTGATGCGCGCCGCGATCGTCTGCGCGTTCCTCATGGCGCGTACCGCAATCGCCGCGCCTGAGGACAGCGATGACCTCGACCGGATTCCCAGGGACCTGCCGCACGCGCAGACCATTCCCACTACGTCCAGGCAGGATCGCGTCCATCTCAAGATCTACTTCGAGAACGCGGCGACGCTCGCCGCACGGCGCGACGTCGACATTCCCTTTCCACCGCCGCTTCCCTACGATTTCCAGAATCGCACCAGCCTCGACTCGGTGATCGAGTGGAGACCCGTCAGGCAAGTCAAGCTCGTGCTCAGCGATCGCGCGGACCTCGTCGAGCAGGAATCCCTGGCGCTGATGTCCAAGCAGACTGTGCGCAACGAGCTACGCGAAGCGTACGTGAGCTGGGAGCCGTTCGCGCGCACCTACGTCGATGCGGGGCGCATCAATGCGCGCGAGGGGACGGCGCTCGGCTTCAACCCGACGGACTTCTTCCGCCCGGGAACGCTGGTCGGTCAAGCTTCCCTCGACCCGTCGGTATTGAGCCGCAACCGGCTCGGGACGGTGATGCTCCGCGCCCAGGCGATCTGGGACGGCGGCTCGGTCAGCGCGCTCTACGCCCCGAGGTTGTTCGCGCCATCCGCGATCAAATCCGCTCTGCTAGGAATCGATCCGCGGTTCGCCGTTACCAACGCGGCCGATCGCGGCCTCGCAAAGATCACCTGGAACCTCGGTGACACGAGCGCCGAGGCGCTCCTCTATCTCGAGACTCATCGGTCCAAGGTTGGCTTCGATGTCACGCGCCCTGTGGGGCAGAGCGTGATCGCGTATGCCGAGTGGGCGGGCGGGTACGACGAAGCTTTGATCGCTCGCGCAATCGGCTACGGCCGGGAGACCGGGACGCTGCCTCGCGACGCGCCACCACCGATTCCCACCCAGACGGCGCGCTCGTTCCACAACGATCTGGCCGTGGGTGGCTCGTGGACGATCGCAGCCGCGGTGACCTTCAACCTCGAATATCACCTCCATCAAGGTGGGCTTTCGCGGAACGACTGGGAGCGGTGGTCAGGCGCACGCCGCGATATTCCTGCTCTGGCAAACGAGCTCTGGTACATCCGCGGCTACGCCAGCGACCAGCTGGAGCCCGCGACGAGGCAACAGCTGTTTCTGCGCGCGGCCGCCCCCAAGGCTTTCGTCGATCGTCTGGAGCTGGATGGCTTTTCGTTCGTGAGCCTGGCCGACGGCTCGACGCTCACCCAGATCACGGCCAGCTACTATCTGTCCGATGCGTGGACAGCCGCTTTCTCGGCGAGCGCCAACCTCGGCTCCTCGCGTTCGGAGCGAGGAAGCTTCCCGCAGGTGATCAGCGGGATCGTCCAGCTCGTTCGATACCAGTGATGCCTGGCGGGGCACTTGAGCAGGAGCGTCCCCCTCGAATCCTCGACGGGCGGGGGAGCATCGCATAGTCACTCTCCTGAAGAGAGTCACTCGCTCCGAGGAGCGACTCCAAACCGAGGTACCGCGATGATCCCGAAGACCAGTTCTTTCGTCCGCGTTTCGTTGCTTGCCGCGCTTCTTTCGGCATCGGCCGTGTGCGTTTCGTTGCCCGCACGGGCAGAATCGATTGCCCCCGAACGCGCCCTCTTGAACCGCACCGAAGCGCGAGAAGCCGTCGTCTCACCCGATCGCCATGCATCGCCCTGGAAGGCATCGGAGCAGCTGAGTGGCGAGGAAGCACTGCTGAACCGACGACCTTCCCCCGCAGACCGGCCGGCTGCGAGCACCCCCGTCCGCTTCAGCGCCGCGTCGCGCGATGGCGCGCAGGTCCTCTTGAACCGGCCTCTCTGACCGGTTGCGCCGGAGCCAGCATTTTTGCGATCACCCTCGTCCCCGCCGCTCGCGCGCCGCCAGGCCCGGCGAGC
The DNA here is from genome assembly GCA_005879805.1 of Deltaproteobacteria bacterium. Taxonomy (GTDB): domain Bacteria; phylum Myxococcota; class Myxococcia; order Myxococcales; family 40CM-4-68-19; genus VBKO01. The sequence goes on from VBKL01000139.1 coordinate 17,544, forward strand.
GGCGTCACCTCGTCGGCGACGATGTCGCCGCCACAGCGCGAGCAGGTCACCTGGGCGGTCATCAGGCGGCCGCAGCGCTCGTGCCGGAGGAGCATCGGCGGTCTCCGGTCCGGCGACGCCCATCGATCTCCCCACGCCATGAGCGCGAGAAGCGGCGGGACCAGGGCGCGGCCCTTCGCGGTCAGCACGTACGAGTCGCGACGCGGACGGCTCTGGTACGGCTTCCGCTCCGCGATTCCGGCACGGGTGAGCGCTCGAAGGCGCTCGCTCAGGACCTTTGCGGAGATCCCTAGATCCTCCTGCAACTCGTCGAAACGCGCGATGCCGACGAAGAGGTCGCGCAGGATAAGCGGGCTCCACCATTCGCCGGCAACGTCGAGGGTGCGCGCGAGCGAGCAATGCATGTCGCGAAACGAAGTGCGCTGCATCGGGCCATGTTATCGGCTCCGGTTGCTTGAAGAAACCCACTACACGTGAGCTGCGGGCACCGCCGTGAGCGGCGCCGTCCGTGGATCGGTCTTCACTCCCAGGCAGACGAGCGAGGTGAGCACTCCACCGGCGACGAGGATGGTCGCGATGCTCCTGAAAGCTCCGATCTCGCTCGCGGGACCCGCGCGGCCGAGGAGCGCGATGACGAGCCCGACGCCGATCACCGAGCCGAGCTGGCGCACCGCCTGGTTGATGGCACTACCGAGGGCGAGCTTTCCGGGCGGAAGGCCGTGGACGGCTGCGCCACTCAGCGCAGGCAGGACGAGGCCGACACCGGTGCCGGTCACCAGCGCCCGCGGGAGCCAGGTGCGGACGAAGTCGGGCGGCGACTCGACCGCCGAGTACAACAGCGCTCCGCCGAACGCGAAGACGAGGCCGCCGGCGACGAGCACGGCCCGATGGCCGCGGCGGTCGGCGATGCGGCCCGCGACGATGGCGACGGGGATCACGACCAGCGGTCCAGGCGTGATCGCGAGACCGGCCTGGAAAAGCGTGTAGCCCCACCTCTGGGTAAGGAAGAAGACGAAGTTGAAGAACATGGCGGTGAAGGCGATCGCGAATACGAACGTCGCCAGGTTCGCGAGGCGATACGTGTGGTTCGAAAACAGGCTGAGATCCACTGCCGGCGAGGTCGCCTCGCGCGATCGACGCACGAAGCCCGCAAACAGCAAGGCTCCCCCGATGAGGGTCGCGAGGGTGCGCGGATCGAGGAGGCCCCAGCCGCCTCCCTCGACGATTCCGAGCGCGAACGACGCCACCG
>VBKL01000181.1 GCA_005879805.1 Deltaproteobacteria bacterium
GGTCCACGCCGAGGATGCGCGCCAGCCGGGCGAGGTGGGCGATGCCCTCGGCTACCTTGCGCGGAAGGGAGACGAAGACCTGAAGCTGCAGCCGCGCCAGCTCCTCGATCGGCGCGCGCGAATTTTCCTCCTGGTTGGCGAGCACCAGATCGGGGCGAAGCGCGGCGACCGCATCGACGTCGACGTCCTTCGTCCCGCCGGCGACGGGTATCGCTTCGACCGCCCCCTGCGGCTCCACGCAGTAGCGCGTCCGACCGACGAGCCGTGCACCCGCGCCCAGTGCGAAGACGTTGAGCGTATCGCTCGGGACCAGCGAGACGATCCGCTGCGGCGGGCGCACGAACAGAACTTCGCGTTTGCGGTCGTCAAAGAGGCGCAACGGCACGCGCTTCCTCTATCATCCGAAATGCCATGCGCGCGATCGTCGTCCGGGCCCCGGGCGGGCCCGAGGTGCTGGAGGTTTCTCAAGTCCCCGATCCGGTTCCCGGCGAGTCGGATCTCCTCGTGCGCGTCCGCGCCGCGGGCTTGAACCGCGCCGATCTCTTGCAGCGCCTCGGCCGCTATCCGGCTCCGCCCGGCGAGTCGTCAATACTCGGGCTCGAGGTGGCCGGCGAGGTGGTGCACGCCGGCGCGGCGACACGCGGACCGTCGGGAGGCGCTTTCGCTCCCGGAGACCGGGTCATGGCGCTCGTCGGCGGCGGCGGCTACGCGGAGCTTGCACGCGTTCCCGCAGCGCAGGCGATGCCCATTCCGCGCGGCCTCGATTTCGCCGAGGCGGCGGCCATCCCCGAAGCCTTCCTCACCAGCTGGCTCAACCTCTTCTTGATCGGGCACCTATCGGCAGGCGAGGTGGCCGTCGTCCACGCGGGTGCGAGTGGAGTCGGGTCGGCGGCGCTGCAGCTTTGCCGCGGCCTCTGCCGCGCCGTCATCGCGACGGCCTCGGAACGAAAGCACGAGGCTTGCCGGTCCTTCGGCGCGACCCACGTGCTCAAGCGCGAGGAGGTTCCTGCGCGCCTTCCCCACATGGTGCGCGAAGCTGCGGGAAGCAATGCCAACCTCGTCTTCGATCTGGTGGGCGGCGCCTATCTGGAAGCCAACGTGGCGGCGCTCGCGCAGGATGGGCGACTCGTCTGCATATCCACCCTCTCCGGTGGAAAGGCGACGCTCGACCTCGGCGCCGTCTTGTACAAGCGGCTTTCCATCATCGGCTCGACGCTGCGCTCGCGAAGCCCCGTCGAGAAAGCCAGGCTGGTCGCCGACTTCACCGCCAAGGCATTGCCTCGTTTCGACACCGGAGAATTGAAGCCGGTGCTCGGAGCGACCTTCCCGCTTGCAAATGCGGCGCAGGCGCACGAGCGGATGGAAAAGGACGAGGTGGTAGGGAAACTGGTGCTCCTCGTCTAAAAAACCCCAGGATCTACGGGGCTGTAGGCATAGAGAATTGTTGCGTGTCGGCCGGGGCTTCGGCGATTGTGCTCCTGTCCTTTTGCAGCCCCGGGCGCGAAACAAATCGGACGGCGAGGTGTGTTCTTGGCTCGAATGATTTCGCTTGGCAAAGGCAGGAGCGCGTGAGCCTCCCGCACCTGCTCCTCGTCGACGACAGCGAGGCAGTCCTCGCCTTCGAGCGCGCGGCGCTCTCGGGCCATTACGTCGTGACGACGGCCGCCAACGGCCGCGAGGCGCTGGAGAAGGTCGCCGCGGTCCGTCCGGCGGCGATGCTCCTCGACCTTTCCATGCCGGAGATGGACGGCGACGAGGTGCTCGCGCAGATGCAGCGCAACGCCGATCTGCGCCGCATCCCGGTGATCATCATCTCCACCGAGAAGCAGCGCGCCGAAGCGTGCGTGAAGAACGGCGCGAAGGCCTATCTGCCGAAGCCGATCCGCGCGCAGGACCTCCTGCCGCTCGTGGGCCGCGTCCTGGAAGACGAGCGCCGCGCCACGCTGCAGGGAAGCCTCTCCGCGCTCTTCGTCAGCGCCGGCCAGATCGAGATCGGCCTCCCTCTCGATTCCGTCCTCTCGGTCCTCCACCAGGCCGCGACCCGGCCGCTTCCGATCGGTCCTTCCTACCTCTGCGAGATGCTCGATCTGCACGGCGAGCCCGTTCTCGTGCTCGACCTCGCGAAGCGCCTCGGCCAGGAGCATGCTCGGCCCATCGAGGAGCGCAAGCTGGTGGTCATCGACTGCCAGGGAGCGCCCTTCGCCGTCTGCGTCGATGCGGTGCGCGATCCCGAAGAGATCTCGCGCGAGCGGCTCTCGAGCGGCGAGGCCCTGGGAGGGTCGGAACACGGCGCCCTCGGCTCGGCGCTCATCGCCCTCGCCCGCACGGCGCGCGGCCCCTTGCCGATCGTCGATCCCCGGGCGCTCGCCTCCCGCAAGCTGCTCTCCGATCTTTCCCGCGCGCTCCGCGCCAAGGCGATCTCCTGATGCGCGCCGTCGACGAACGCGTGGTCGAGCGCCTCACCGAGTACGCCGCGCGGTACACCGGCTTCTCGCTCGACGCCATCCTCCCCGACGCGATCCGCCGCGCGGCCGGGAAGCTGGCCGACGACGGCGAGCGTATCCTGCTTCGCGCCGCCCACGGCGAAGGAAACGTGGTGCGCGCGCTCTACCAGGCCGTCTCGGTCGGCGAGACCTTCTTCTTCCGCCACCCGGAACAGTTCGCCTTCATCGGCCGCACCATGGTCCCGGAGTGGATCGCCGCCCGCAAGCAGCGCATCAACGTCTGGAGCGCCGGCTGCGCCACCGGCGAAGAAGCCTATTCGCTCGCCGCGTGCCTGCTCGACCTCGTTCCCAGGCATGTCGAGGTGAGCATCCTCGCTACCGACCTGCTCGAGCGGAATCTCGCCTCGGCCCGCGAAGGCGTCTACGGCGCCTGGTCGCGCAGGCCCTCGGGACCGATGCTGCACCCGATCTTCGAGGAGAAGTCGTCCGATTCCCGCATGCGCATCGCTCCGCGCGTGCGCGGCCCGGTCCGCTTCGCCCAGCCTACGGCGCCGCTCCCGAGCTGCAGATCTACCGCCGGCAAGCGGACGCCCAGCCTGCGAAGCCCCGCGTTCCCGCGATTCCCACGCAAGAGGTCGAGCCGGTGCGCGCGCGTCGCACCGCGCCTCCGGAGCCCATCGCCATCCACCTCCGCGCTCTCGTCTCCATCGAGCGCGGGGAGCGGAAGACGGCGAAGGCCGCCCTCGAGGAGCTGTCGCTGCGCGTTCCCGACTACCTGCCCGGCATCCTCGAGCGGGCCCTCATGCACATCCGACAGGGCGAGCGCGCCGCGGCCACCCAGCTCATGCGCGACGTCCTCCGCCGCACCGAGAAGATGCCGCTCGAGGATCTCGTGCCGGGCCCCGAGCCGCTGCCGGTCGAGTTCTATCGATCCTCGGCCGAGCAGTTCTTGCGTTCCCGCGGGGGTGTGGAATGAAGATCACCGCCCGCACCCGCGAGACGTCCTCCGAACAAGCCCGCGTACTCCTCGAGAGGCGCGCCGAACGGCTGCGCGAGAAGCCTCGCGACGGCGCCGACGAAGAGGCGGTGCTGTGGGCCGCCGAGTTCCCGGTCGGCGAGGACAGCTACGCGCTGCCGCTCGACGCGCTCCGCGCCGCCGTGCCGCTGCGCATGGTGACCTCCGTCCCGCTCTCGCCTCCGCACGTCATCGGCATCCTTCGCTTCCAGGGCCAGATCCTCACCGCCATGAGCCTCTCCTCGCTCCTCGGCGGGCGCGGCTGGCGCGAAGACCCCGCGGTGCTCCTCGTCGTCGATCCGGGACTCGGCGGCCGCCTCGTCGCCCTCGACTGCGAGCGGATCCCCAAGCCGGTCTCCATTCCCCTCGCGCTCGTCGAGCAGGCCCGTTCGCGCTCCTCCGAGGCAGTGATCGAGGTGACGCTCCCCGGCCTCAAGCAGTTGAACCTCATCGACCTGAAGCGGCTGCTCGATCGCAGGGTGCAGGAGACGCGAGGATGACGGACGATTTTCTCGCGCAGCTGCTCCCTGGATTCGTCGACGAGTCGGCGGAGATCGTCGAGCGCCTGACCCAGCATCTCATCGAGCTGGAGAAGGCCCACGACAAGACGCGCTTCGACGACCTCGCTCGCGGCCTGCACACCTTGAAGGGCAGCTCGGCGACCCTCGGCCTCGAGGAGCTGAGCGACCTCGCGCACAAGATGGAGGACGTGGTCCTCCCCTTGCGCGGCAAGGACATCGCCCTTCCCGGCGCCGTCGCCGATGCGGTCCTCGCCACTCTCGACGTGTGGCTCGCGAACCTGCGCGCGACGAACAACAAGACCGAGCTTCCGGCGCTCGCCCCGAGCGTGCAGCTTCTCGAGTCGCTCCGCGCGCTGGTCGGGGCGCCGCCGCCGAAGAAGAACGGCTCGCACATGGGAGCGGCACAGACGCCCGCGCAGGCTACGCCGGCGCCGGCACCTGCCCCCGCCGCGCATCCCGTAGCGAAGGAAGCCCCTCCCCCGCCGGTCGCAGCGACGCCGGCCGCCCCTGCTCCCGAGGCCGAAGAGGCGGAGCCTGCCCAGGCCGAAGAAGCGGGAAGCTGGCGCGTCCGCACCCGCGACGTGGTGGCGCTGCTCCACGAGGTCGAGCGCCTGCGCGAAGTCCGCCTGCGCGTCGACGAGCGCCGCCGCGAATTGGATCGCACTCTCGCCGCGCTCACCCGCCTCGGCATGCTCGCCCAGACCGCCGAGGTCCGCGGACAGCTCGCCGGCGTGCAGCGCGCCCTCGCTTCCGACGGCGAGGAGGCGGCCGACATCGTCGCCTCGATGGAAGAGGGCCTGAAGGCCATCACCACGCTGCCGATGCGGACCATCCTCGAGCCGCTCCGCCGCACCGTGCGCGACGTCTGCAAGACGACCGGCAAGCTCGCCCGCCTCTCGGTGGTCGGCGGCGAGGTGTCGCTCGACCGCCGCATCCTGGAGTCGCTCCGCGGCCCGCTCGTCCACCTGGTCCGCAACGCGGTCGATCACGGCATCGAGTCGCCCGAGGTGCGCGAGGGTCGCGGCAAGCACCGCGAAGGCGCCCTCGTCATCCGCGTGGAGCAGCAGGGCAACATGCTCTTCATCGAGGTCTCCGACGACGGAGGCGGCCTCGACAACGCCCGCATCAAGCAGGTGGCCATCGAGCGCAACATCGTCCCCACCGCCGAGGCGGAGGCGATGCTGCCCGCCCAGCTCCACCAGCTCATCTTCCGCAACGGTTTCTCCACCCGCGGGACGGTCACCGAGGTCTCGGGTCGCGGCGTCGGCATGGACGTCGTCCGCAACGAGGTCCAGGCGCTGCAGGGTCACGTCGAGGTCCAGTCGACGCCGGGACAGGGCAGCCGCTTCCTGCTCTCGCTCCCCGCCGACCTGGGCAGCTCGCCGGTCCTGGTGGTCCGCTGCGGCGAGCACCAGCTCGGCCTGCCCATGTCGGCCATCGAGACTTCGCTCCTCGCCCGCTTCGACGAGGTGAAGACCTCGCGCGAGAGGATCCAGCTCGTCCATCGCGAGGAGCTGCTTCCCCTCGCCGATCTCGGCGCGCTGGTCGGCCTGCGCCAAGCGGAGCAGCCGCAGGAAGGCCAGCCGCTCCTCGTCCTGCAATCGCAGGGCAAGCGCGTCGCCCTCGCGGTCGACGAGGTGATCGGAGACCTCGAGCTCGCCATCCGCCCGCTCCCGCCGGAAGTGCGCGAGCTTCCCGCCTACCAGGGCGCGGCAACGCTCGCCCGCGGCGAGCTGCTCCTCATCGTCCGCCCCGACTGGATCGCCGGGCTCGAGCGGAAGGCCTCTGCCATCGCTTCCTCGCGGCGCGCTCTGGTCGTCGACGACTCGCTCACCGCCCGCGCGCTGCATCGCACCGCGCTGGAAGCCGGCGGATACGTCGTCCATACCGCCTCGAACGGCCGGCAGGCCCTCGAGCAGCTCCGTCACGCCTCCTACGACGTGCTGGTGGTCGACATCGGCATGGAGGAGATGGACGGCTTCGAATTGACCCGCGCGATCCGCAAGAAGCCGGAGATCGCGCAGGTCCCCGTCGTCCTCGTCTCCGCCCACGACTCCGCGGCCGATCGCCAGCGCGGCTCGGAAGCCGGCGCCGACGCCTTCCTCTCCAAGAAGGAGTGCGTCTCCGGCCGTCTCGTCGCCGAGGTCTCCGCGGTCGTCGCCAGAAAGCAGGGTGCGGCATGAAGCCCATCCGGATCCTCGTCGCGGACGACTCGCTGACCATGCGCTCCGCGCTCGTCGCCCTCCTCGGCGAAGAGCACGGTCTGCAGATCGTCGGCCAGGCCCGCGACGGCGTGGAGGCGGTGCAGAAGGCGCGCGCCCTGCGGCCCGACGTCATCACCATGGACGTCAACATGCCGCGGCTCGACGGGCTCGGCGCGACCGCCGCGATCATGGCGGAGTCGCCCTCGCGCGTCCTCATGGTCTGCCAGGTGAGCGAGGAGCGGCAGCTCGATCTCTCCTTCCGCGCCATGGCCGCCGGAGCGCTCGAGGTCCTGCCCAAACCGGGGCCCGGTCCTCACGAGCTTCGCCTGTTCGGCGCCCGGATCGCCGAGGCGGTGCGTCTGATGGCGGAAGTCCCCGTCGTTCGCCGCCACCGCGCCTTCGCCTTCCACGAAGGGCCGAAGGCCCACCCCGCGGGCGTCGGCGCCATCGGCATCGTCGCCTCGACCGGTGGTCCGCCCGCCCTCACCGTGGTGCTCCGCTCCCTGCCCGCCGGGTTGCCCGCGCCGATCTTCATCGCGCAGCACATCGCCGCGGGCTTCACGCCGGGCCTGTTGCGCTGGCTGGGCGAGGTGAGCGAGTCGCAGGTCCGCGTGGGCAAGGACGGCGAGGTTCCCGCTGCCGGCGTCGTCTACCTGCCGCCCGACGGTTGCGACCTCGAGATCGATCCGGAAGGGATCGTCCGCACGCCCGCATCCAACGGCGTCCACGTCCCGAACGGCAACCGCCTCTTGCACTCGATCGCCAAGGTCTACGGTCCGCGTTCCGTCGGCGTCGTCCTCACCGGGATGGGCGACGACGGAGCGCAGGGCCTGCTCGCCATCCACCATGCCGGCGGAGCCACCTATGCGCAGGACGAGGCGTCCTGCGTCGTCTTCGGAATGCCCAGCGCAGCGCGCGCGCTGGGCGCCACCGACACCCTGGTCCCGGTCGACGGGATCGGACCGCTCCTCGCGGGCCTGTGCGCGCGAGGGATGAAAGCCCAATGAAGCCCATGACCAACGAAACGGAAACCGCAGCTTCCTCCTCGCGCCGGTCGGCGCGCTTCCCGCTGGTGTGGAAGATCTCGCTCCTCGTCGGCCTGACCCACACCTTCGAAGGCAGGCCGCCCGCCCAGGACGCGGCGCAGCTCAAGGAAGGTGAGAAGGTCAACGAGGTCGTGCTCGACGGCACCACCTACGTCGACGTTCCGGCGGCCGTGATCACCGGCACGCTGGTCCACGTCGGCCTGGACCCGGCGGTCACCCGCGCCCGGCTCCACGAGGCGCAGACCCGCGCCCTGCTCCTGACGCTGATCGCGGTGGCCATCTCTCTCGCCCTCGCCTACTTCCTCGTCCGGCGCATCATCGATCCGCTCCGCCGCCTCACCCACGTCGCGAACCGCGTGGTCGCCGGCGACCTCACCCAGAAGGTGGACGTCGACTCCGACGACGAGATCGGCGAGATGGCCTCGGCCTTCGGCAAGATGCTCGGCAAGCTGCAGGAGGCGGTCAGCGCGCTGCAGGACTCGGTGAAGCTCCTCAAGGAGGCCGGCAACGACCTCTCCGTCTCCACCTCGGAGCAGGGCGAGACCATCACCAAGCAGGCGACCGCGCTGCAGGAGACGCAGGTCACCGCCCAGGAGATCAAGCAGACCTCGCTCCTCGCCGCGCAGAAGGCGGAAGCGATCCTCAAGCTCACCGAGCAGGCCGACGAGGTTTCCGCCTCCGGCGAGCAGGCCCTGGAATCGACCCTCGGCGGCCTCACCGACATCCGCTCGCAAGTGGACGAGATCGCGCAGAAGATCGCCCAGCTTTCCGAGCGCACCGCCCAGATCGGCGGCATCACCCAGACGGTGAAGGACCTCGCCGACCAGTCCAACATGCTGGCGCTCAACGCCGCCATCGAGGCGGTCCGCTCGGGCGAGCACGGCAAGGGCTTCGCGGTCGTGGCCCGCGAGATCCGCAGCCTCGCCGATCAGTCCATCCAGGCGACCAACCGGGTGCGCGAGATCCTCGAGGACATCTCGGGATCGATCCGCGGCGCGGTGGCCATCACCGAGCGCGGCTCGCAGAAGATCGAGGGCGGCCTCGGCCAGGTGAAGCAGTCCGGCGAGAACCTCCGCCAGCTCTCCAACATCGTGAAGGACAACTCGTCGGCGGTGCGCCAGATCGCGGCCGCGGTCTCGCAGCAGAACGCGGGCATCACGCAGATCTTCAGCGCCGTCACCGACCAGACCAAGATGATGGACGAGACCATGCGCCGCCTGGAGTCCACCACCGCCGCGGCGGGCGTCCTCAAGGACCTCTCCGAGCGCGTCTCCGGCGTGGTCAGCCGCTTCCAGCTGTAAGTCGTGTAGTCGCGTCGCCCCCGCGGCGCGAAGCACCACGGGCCGCCTCCGAGAAATCCGGAGGCGGCCTTTTCTTTTCCGGCTTAGGATGCCCGCCATGGCCTGCGAGCACATCCGGAAGGCCGGCAATGCGCCGGCGAAGACGCCGAACGGCTGCGAGGAGTGCCTGAAGACCGGCAGCAAGTGGGTGCAGCTTCGCCGCTGCCTTTCTTGTGGCCACGTCGGCTGCTGCGATTCGTCGCCCGGAAAGCACGCCACCGGGCATTACCAGTCGACCCAGCATCCGGTGATGCAGAGCTTCGAGCCCGGACAGAGCTGGAAGTGGTGCTACGTCGACGAAGTGCAGGCGTGATCGCCGTCCAGCACCTGGTCAAGGAGTACCGCGTCCACCGGCGCGATCCCGGGCTTCGGGCCGCGCTGCGGTCGCTCGTGCGCCGCCGCATGGAGACGGTGCGCGCGGTGGACGACGTGACCTTCGAGGTCGCGGCGGGCGAGCGGGTCGGGTTCCTCGGACCGAACGGCGCGGGCAAGACCACCACGCTCAAGGTGCTCTCGGGCCTCCTCCACCCGACTTCCGGGCAGGTGACCGTCGCGGGACAGACTCCCAAGGAGCGCTCCGACTCCTTCCTCAAGCAGATCACCCTGGTAATGGGCCAGAAGCAGCAGCTGTTGTGGGACCTCCCTCCTTCCGAGACATTCCTGCTCAATCGAGCCATCTACGACATCCCGCGCGCCCAGTACGAGGAGACGGTCGCGGAATTGACCAGCCTGCTCGACCTCGGTCCGCTCCTCGGAAAGCCGACCCGCCAGCTCTCCCTGGGAGAGCGGATGAAGTGCGAGCTCGCGGTCGCCCTGCTCCATCGCCCGCGGGTTCTCTTCCTCGACGAGCCGACCATCGGTCTCGACGTCTCCATGCAGGCCACGGTGCGCAGCTTCGTGCGTGCGTACAACGAGCGCTTCTCCGCCACGGTGCTCCTCACCAGCCATTACATGGACGACGTCGCCGAGCTTTGCCCGCGCGTCCTCGTCATCGACCATGGCCGCCTCATCTTCGACGGCGCGCTGGGCGAGTTGGTGCAGCGCGTGCGTCCGGACAAGAGAGTCCTGCTGCGGCTCTCGCGGCCCGTCCAGCGGCGCGATCTGGAGCCGCTCGGCACCGTGGTCCAGTTCGGCGAGGAAGCCGTCATCCTCCAGGTGTCGCACGACCAGTTACAGTCGTCCGTCCAGCGCGCCCTGACCCAGCTTCCGCTCCGCGATCTGACGGTCGAGGATCCGCCGCTCGAGGAAGTGATGCGGGAGCTGTTCGCGCGGGGAGCAAAGGAAGGCGCCGCGTGAGCGTGAGGGCGGCCGTCAGGGCGTATCCGGCCCTCTTGCGCACCGGATTCGCCGCCGCGGTCGCCTATCGGGCCGA
>VBKL01000140.1 GCA_005879805.1 Deltaproteobacteria bacterium
CGGGTTCACGTTGAACGGCGAGTCCTTGATGCCCTGCTGCGCCGCGAAGATGGGCCCAAGCAGGAACGGCTTCCACTCGAGCGTCACCCCGGCGCGAGCGCACTCCTCCTCGATGCGCATCGCGGCGACGTACGAGTATGTGCTCGCCGGCTCGAACCAGAATTGCAGCGCTTCCATACAGCCGTTCATGATATGCCGTTCTGCATCCTCTCGGGACGCTGGACCGGGGATCGGGCGACGGCGGATCGTGAACCCGCCAGGCCCGGAAGGGAGCAACGGTAGCGGCTTTCGTCCGTGTGCCCGGTCTCCGGTCCAGCGCCCCGAAGGGTCCCGCCCAGATGCCGACTCCGTACCTCGTCCTCGCCCGGAAGTACCGCCCGCAGCGCTTTTCCGATCTGACGGGGCAGGAGCACGTCGTCCGCACCCTGACGAACGCGCTCCAGAGCGGCCGCGTGGCCCACGCCTTCCTCTTCACCGGCCCGCGCGGCTGCGGGAAGACGACCACCGCGCGCATCCTCGCCCGCGCGCTCAACTGCGAGAAAGGCCCCACGCCCGAGCCTTGCGGGCAGTGCGGCCCGTGCGTCGAGATCGCGCAGGGCAACGACGTCGACGTCCAGGAGATCGACGCCGCTTCCAACAACGGCGTCGACGACGTGCGCTCCTTGCGCGAGGCGGCGAAGTACCTGCCCGCGCGCGACCGCTACAAGATCTACATCGTCGACGAAGTGCACATGCTGAGCGGCCCCGCCTTCAACGCGCTGCTCAAGACGCTCGAGGAGCCGCCCGGGCACATCAAGTTCCTGCTCGCGACCACCGATCCGCAGAAGCTGCCCGCAACCATCCTGAGCCGCGTGCAGCGGCACAACTTCCAGCTCGTTCCGCTCGGGAAGATCGTCACGCGGCTTCGCGAGATCGCGCAGGCCGAGGGCGTCGCCGTCTCCGACGGAGCGCTGGCGCTCGTCGGGCAGCAGGCGCAGGGCTCGATGCGCGATGCGCTCTCGCTCCTCGATCAGCTCTTCGCCGCGCACGCTCCGGGCGGCGAGATCGGCGAGGAGGAGGCGGCGCAGGCGCTGGGCGCGCTCGATCGCGGCATCGTGGCGGGAATCGTCTCGGCGGTGCTGCGGCGGGACGCGGGCGCCGCGCTGCAGGGAATCGTGCGCGCGTACGAGTCGGGCGCCGACTTCAAGCGGCTCGCAGATGAGCTCGCCGCGCATGCGCGCAACCTCGTCCTGGCGACGCTTCCTGAGGTGCGGCAGGAATTGCCGGATCACGAGCTTCGCGGCCTTGCCGAGACGGCGCGGGGGCACGATCCGGCGCAGCTCGCCCGTGTCTTCGAGCTGCTCCAGGATGCGGAGGAAGACGTCGCCAAGGCGGCGACTCCCCGGCACGCGCTCGAAGTCGCGCTGCTTCGCGCGGTGCACCTCGCGCCCTCGGGATCGCTCCCCGAGCTGGTGGAGAAGGTGGACCGCGCTTTCGCGAAGCTCGGAGGCGAGCGAGTTGCTCCGCCGGCCGGCGCGCGGCTGCAGCGGGAGGTCGCTTCGTCGGCGCGCACCGCCGCGATCGCAGAGCCACCGGTGCCGAACGGCGCTCCGCCACCCGTCGCGGAGCGGGAGCCGAACGGCGCCCCACAATCCCTCGAAGATCGCTGGCGCACGCTCATCTCCGCCGTGAAGGCGGCGCGCAAGATGAGCCAGGCCGCCGCGCTGGAGAAGGGCGTGCCGCTGCGCATCGTCCCGGGAACGGTCGCGGTCGGCTTCAAGAGTCCCAACGACGCGCTCGCGCTCGAGGACGTGGACTCGCGGCGCGGCGTGGAAGCGGCGTTCGCCGGGGTGATGGGCTCCGCGGTGAAGCTCGTCATCGAGAAGCTTCCGGCCGAGGCGGCGGCTACCAGCCTGGCCGAGGAGAAGGAGCGCGCCAAAGGCGAGCGGAAGGGGCGGCGCTTGCAGCAGGGCCGCGAGCACCCGGCCGTACGGGCCGCAGTGGAAGTTCTCGGCGGCGAGATCGAAGATGTCAGGGACCTCGGCGAGGAGTGAGCATGGCGCAAGGCTTCGACATGAACGCGCTGTTCCAGCAAGCGCAGGCGATCCAGGAACAGATGCGCCGGACGCAAGAAGAGCTCGCCAAGAAGGAGGTCACCGGCACGGCGGGCGGAGGGATGGTCGTCGTGACGGCGACCGGCACGGGAGAGATCTCTCGCGTCCAGATCGACCCTAGCGTCGTCGATCCGAAAGACGTCGGGATGCTCGAAGACCTGGTCGTCGCCGCGGCCAACTCGGCGCTCAAGGCGGTGCAGGCGCTGGCGCAGAGCGAGGGCGGACCGCTCGCCAATCTCAAATCGATGTTCCCGGGGATGATGCCCTGAAAGCTGCCGACCCGATCGGCCGGCTGACCCTGCTCCTCGCAAAGCTTCCGGGCGTCGGCGAAAAAACCGCGCAGCGCCTCGCCTTCCATGTCCTCGGTGCGCCGCCCGAGTACGCACGCGAGCTGGCCGAGGCGCTCCTCGCCCTGGAGCGCGAGGTGCGGCTCTGTTCCGTCTGCTGCAACCTCACCGCGCAGGATCCCTGCGCCGTCTGCCGCGATTCGCAGCGCGACGACAAGATCATCTGCGTGGTGGAGTCGGTGCCCGATCTCCTCGCCGTCGAGCGGACGCGCGAGTTTCGCGGCCGCTACCATGTGCTCCATGGTGCGCTCTCGCCGCTCGACGGAGTGGGACCCGATCAGCTCAAGCTCAAGGAGCTATTGGAAAGACTTTCGGGGGGCGCGGTCCAGGAGGTCATCGTGGCGACCGACCCGACGGTGGAGGGCGAAGCGACCGCGCTGTACCTCGCGCGGCTCGTCAAGCCGCTCGGAGTGCGAGTAACCAGGATCGCCCAGGGAGTACCGATGGGAGGCAATCTGGAGTACGCCGATCACGTCACGCTCGCGCGCGCGCTGGCGGGCCGGCGCGAGGTGTAGGCGAAGGTGGATCGAGTTCCTACCGGAACGCTCGACGCAACAATTTTCCGAGCCTTGCTCGGGTGATGGGCGTCTGTTAGCGTCGGTCGACCCCGGTTACCGACCGGGAAAGAGGTCGCATCGAATGCAGCCGCAGATGGTCATGTACGACGAGGAGTTCCAGCAGATCAGCGCGGTCTGCGAGCGGCTTTCGCGGGAAGCCAACGCGAAGATCGTCTTCCTCGTCGACAAGAACGGCCAGCTCATCGCCTCGGTGGGGGCGACCCAGGACCTCGATACCACCTCGCTCGCCTCGCTCACGGCGGGCAACATCGCGGCTACCGGCGGGCTCGCCAAGCTGATCGGGGAGAAGGAGTTCTCCATCCTCTTCCACGAGGGAGAGCGCGACAACCTGCACATCTCGGTGATCGGCGGCAGGGTCATCCTGGTGGTCATCTTCGACAGCCGGAGCTCTCTGGGATTGGTGCGGCTGCGGGTGAAGAAGGCATCCGACGAGCTCAACAAGATCTTCGATGCGTTGCTGAAGAAGGTCCCGGCTCCCGGCGCGGGTTCGCCCTTCGCCGAGATCACCGACGACGACATCGACAACCTCTTCAGCGAGTAAGGCCCGACCGTGTCCTTCATCAATTACAGCTCTCGCGAGATTAACTGCAAAATCGTCTACTACGGCCCCGGGCTCTGCGGGAAGACGACCAATTTGCAATATATCTACGCAAATACCAATCAAAACGCGAAGGGGAAGATGATCTCGCTCGCCACCGAGACCGAGCGGACCCTGTTCTTCGACTTCCTTCCCCTGAGTCTCGGCGAGATCCGCGGATTCAAGACCCGCTTCCACCTCTACACCGTTCCCGGCCAGGTCTTCTACGACGCTTCCCGGAAGCTCATCTTGAAGGGCGTGGACGGAGTGGTCTTCGTCGCCGACAGCCAGATCGAGCGCATGGAAGCCAACGTCGAGTCGGTGGAGAACCTGCGCACCAACCTCGGCGAGCAGGGCTACAACCTCGACAAGATCCCGTACGTCATCCAGTACAACAAGCGCGACCTGCCCAACGCGGCGCCGATGGAAGAGCTGCGCAACCTGCTCAATCCGCGCAAGGTCCTCGACTTCGAGGCGGTGGCTCCGAAGGGCGACGGCGTCTACGACACCCTCAAGGCGGTCGCGAAGCTCATCCTCACCGAGCTGAAGAAGGGTACTTAGTGCCCCGACCGCCGCGTTTTGATACCTGCGAACGCCGATGCCTGGTCTGCGACGGACGGCCTCGTCACTGCGCTGCTCGACGTAGGTCCACTACGACTGCGCTGCTCGCTCCTCGGGCGCCCGTCTCGCCGTAGGCCTCGGCGTTCTCGGTGGATCAAAACGCGGCGGTCGTGGCACTGGCCCGCGTCACGGCTGCGGGGGCGGCTCGACGGGCACCTCGAACGTCATCGTGCAGCCTTCGCGGAGTAGCCCCCTCACCCGCACCTCGCCACCGTGCACGCGCGCGGCGCGGCGAACGAGCCCGAGAGCGCCGATGCTGCTCAGGGCGCCGCCCGGCTTGCGACGGCAGCGGTCGATCACCGCCGCGATGCGGGCCGCCTCGCGCCTTCGCGCGCAATCGAGCTGGATGGTCGCTCCGCGGCGCGAGAGATCGACCGCCGCCCG
This sequence comes from Deltaproteobacteria bacterium, assembly GCA_005879805.1. Lineage (GTDB taxonomy): Bacteria > Myxococcota > Myxococcia > Myxococcales > 40CM-4-68-19 > VBKO01. Next base: position 4,601 of record VBKL01000140.1, read on the forward strand.
CACGAAGGCGCGGACGCCGGTGCGCAGCACGCGGGGGTCGCCGGACATCTCGACCTTGCTCGCCGGCGCGAAGCGCAGATTGACGCCCCGATCCTGTGCCTCGGGCGCGGTCTCGTCGCTCGCCTCTGCGAGCACGCGGTCGAGCTTCACGCGGGAAAGCCGCAGACCGCCGCCCGCAAGGAGCTCCTCGAGTAGCGTGCTCTCCAGGCCCGCGCGAAGGCGGGAGATGCTGTCGGCGAGCAGCGTGGCGGCGCGCGTGCCCTTGACCTCTCCCCGGCGCCGCAAGAGGTCGAGCGCGAGCTGCGCGACGGTCATCGAATTGCGCAGCGCGTGCCCAACGCGCGCATATCGATTCGCGGCGCGTCGGCGGCCTTCCATGTCTGCCTCGAGGACGCTCTTCACCTGGACCTCGACCGCGGCGTGCGCGAGAGCGTCGGCGAAGCGCCTCTTCTCGTCGTCGGAGAGCTCTGCGTCTTCGAGTGCGGCGTCGTAGACGAAGTCGAAAAGCAGGCTCGCCTGCACCGCCGCCTTGCGGGCCGCCGCTTCCACCGGACCGGCGCCGGCCTTCGGGCCCCGGAACCGCCGCTCGAGGGCAGCGCTCGTCGACTGGAGGAGCAGCGGCAAGATCTGCGCGGTGCTTCCGTCCAGAGGGAAGCCGCCCTCGGCCGCGGCGCGGAGCTGTCGCTCCCACCGATCCTGCAACTCGGCTCGCTTGCGGGCGAGCAGATCGCGAAGCGGATCCATCACCGCACCAACGGGGTACTACGGGCCGTCGAGCCATTAGCAGAGGCGAGCCGGAACGCCAAAGGTTTCCGTTGCGGTGCCGCTGCGCCGGATGCGTTATGCTTCGGCCGTGGACGACAAGCTGCGCGAGCTCTTGTCCGCCGCCTTTCGCACCGTCCGGGCCCGCGACGCGAATACGGAGATCGCGAAGGCCCGCGGGGAGGCGGCTCTCGAGGGCGCGACTCCTTCGCGGCGGTCGCGCGGCGAGGAGCCCGGGACCCCGCTCTCGCGCTCGTACGAGATGGTCCTCGACCCGCGCGCCACCTTCTCGAGCTTCGCCACCGACGTGCTGCCGCGGCTCGTCTACCACCTGGAGTCGATCGGTGCGCGGCCTCCGGGCTGTAAAGGCGTGCTGGTCGCGATCTTCGACGGGGAAGACCTACATTTCGTGCAGGCGGGGGACCTCGTCGCGCGGGCTGCCGAGCTTTCTTCGGTGCCCGTCGAAGAGTTGTTCCTCCGGCACGGAACGGGCGAGTCGCGTACCGCCCAGCGCGGCCCGCCGCTGCCCCTTCCACCGGGGCGCGAGTAGGCAACTTCCGATACCGGCAGCCGTTTTGTGCCTCCAGGAGGCGCTCGGATTCCCCTTTGCCGTAGCCGCCGGTGCACCCCATACTTGAGCGATGAAAGGGAGGGCTCGTCTTCATGCCCAGCTGGCATTCGCCCTCCTGCTCGCCTGGACGGCGTGCGAGCGTGGTTCGCGCGGCCCTGTCGCGGCCGCCCGCATCGCTCCGGCCGTAGTCTTCGTCAGCGCCAGTCTCGCGGAGAGCCCCGATGCGGACGGATCCGCGCGTCGTCCCTTCGCGGGCCTGCAGCAAGCCCTTTCGCGGGCGCCCTCGGGAGCGCTCTTGCGCCTCGAGCCCGGCACATACCAAGGACCGTTCGTGGTCCCGAGGCCGGTCGTCCTGTCTGGCGCCGGCGCGAACCAGACGCGGCTGACGGCTCCGATCGACGCGGGTGAGCCGGTGATCGCTAGCGACGGAAATGTTCTCGAGCTGCGCGAGCTCGCCATCGAGGGGTCCACGGTGGGCATCGCTGTGGCGCGTACCTCGCTGCGGCTCACCAGCGTCCAGGTCCGGGGCCAATCGCAGATTGCGCTCACCGCTGTCGGTTCCGACGTGGAGGTGCAAGGCGGCGTCGTCTCGTCCATTGCCGCGGGCACCGCCGGCAAAGGAATCGTGCTGCAGGGCGGGACGCTGCGGGTACGCGGCACCGTGTTCCAGAACGCCGGGCGGCGCGCCATCGAATTGCATGGAGCGAAGGCGAGCCTCGCCGGTCTCGATGCGACAGGTAGCGCGGTCAGCGTCCTCCAGGCGCTCGAGGACAGCGAGGCCATGGTCGACGGAGGCAGCTTCCAAGGAATCGGGGGGCCGGCCCTTTACGCGTCCGGATCGCGGCTGGTCGTCCAGGGCGCGCGCATCTCCCGCGCCGAGTACGGGGTGCTCGCCTATCGCAAGGCCCGCTTGGAGTTGCGCGACGCTTACATCTCCGACACGGCCGTCGCGGGCGTCGCCCTGGTGCTGTCCGACGGAACGATCTCCGGTACCACCATCTCGCGCGGTGGAACCGAGGGAGGGGTGGCCGTGACCGGTACGCCGGACGTCGTCCGCCTGGAGAAGAACCGCATCGGCGAGCCCGGCTCCATTGGATTGCACGCCACCAACGCCACCATCGTCGCGACCGACAACGTCTTCTCCGGGGCGGTCCTCGACAGGCAGGGCGACCTGGGCGACGCCATCTACGCGGTGGAATCCAACCTCACTCTCTTGCGGAACGGCTTCGAGGGGAACGCCGGTAGCGGGACGACGCTCGTCAGGTCGCAGGCGCATCTGGTCGGGAACCGGTTCTCATCCAACGGACGCGCGGGGCTGGTGCTGCTCGACCGCTCCACCGCGAAGGCCCAGGCCAACCGATTCACCGGCAATCAGGGACCCGGCGTTTCCGTCTCCGAGCGCTCGCATGCCCTCGTTTCCCGGAACCGGTTCGCCGACTCCGGGACCGCCGAGGTGGAGGCGCCCTGCGGTGGCGGCGGGGAGATCGATCTGCGCCGAAACAACGATTTCCTCGGGCCGGCGGCGGCCCGCGGCACTTGCCCCTGAGGCTTTGCCGCCCGGCTGCTCTCCCGACCAGCAAACTGATCGTGGCAGGCCCCGAGGGCGCGTGCTAGCGTCACGAAATGGGCGAAGGTCGAAAGCGCCGCCCCCGGCCCAACCTGCGCAAATTGATGTTCGTACTGCCCAACCTGTTCACGGTGAGCAGCATCTTTTGCGGCGTCTACTCGATCATGCTCTCGGCTGGCGAGGCCACCGGCGACAATTTCTATCGGGCCGCCGTCGCCGTCTTCTTCGGCAACTTCTTCGACGCCTTCGACGGGCGCGTCGCGCGGCTCACCAAGACGCAGAGCGACTTCGGCGTCGAGCTCGACAGCCTCGCGGACGTGATCACTTTTGGAGTCGCCCCCGCCATACTCGTCTACAAGTGGGCGCTGTACGGGCTCGGCACCACGGGGATCATCATCAGCGGCGTCTATGCCTCGTGCGGCGCGATCCGGCTGGCGCGCTTCAACGTGCTGGCGCACACCGAGGCTGGCGTGCAGCGCTTCTTCGTGGGGCTGCCCATCCCGCTCGCCGCCGGCACTCTCGTCTCGCTCGTCGTCGCGCTCCAGCGAGGCGGCGTGCCCGCCTCCGACGTAGTCGGCCTGTGGCCGATCGCCGTGCTCGTCCTGGTGCTGGCGTTTCTCATGGTCTCGACCATCCGGTACCGCACCTTCAAGGATGCCGGCCTGAATCCGCGCACGCTCATCGCCTTCGTCGTCGTCATCGCCATTGGCGTCGTCATCGCGCTACGCGGACGCCCCTCGCTGGTCCTCGTCGTCTACTTCACCTGTTACGTTGCCCTGGGAATCCTGGAGGAGGCGCTATTCGGCCGCCGCCGCCGCGCCGCCGCGAGGGCCGGAGCCAGTGCGCTTCCGGCCGAGGCCGAGGTGGAGGAGCCTCTCCTGCCGGCCGAAGAGGACGACGACGTCGCCCTCGAGGGCGCTTCCGCCGCCGCCGCGGCCGACGACGGCGAGAACGACTCGTGACCGGCTCCGCCGGGACTCCTCCGGCACCGTCTTCCCCCCTCCCTTCCGGCAGCAATTCCGTGGGAGCGGTACCCCGGGTGGTCCAGAAGCCCAGGCGTCTTCCAGGCGACCGCGGTCCCGCACCGAAGATCGCGCTCACCTGGGCGACCTTCTTCGGCGCAGGTTACGTGCCCATCGCTCCCGGTACCGCGGGAACGCTCGCCGCCGTGCCGCTCTGGTGGGCCCTCACCTACGTGTCGCCCTGGCTCTATGTCCTCGCCACCATCGCCGTGACCTTGACCGGGATCGCCGCCGCCGACCGGGCAGGGCGGTACTTCGGCGTCGCCGACTCCGGGCACATCGTCATCGACGAGGTGGCCGGTTACCTCGTGACCATGCTCTTCGTCCCCCGCACCGCCCTCGCGGCGATCGCCGGCTTCGTCCTCTTCCGCCTCTTCGACGTGCTCAAGCCTCCTCCGGCCCGGTTCTTCGACCGCGATCCGCGCTGGAAGAATGGCGCCGGCGTGGTACTCGACGACCTATTCGCGGGTGTCTGGGCCTGGGCCGGAACCTGGGGCATCCAGATCGCCGCATCGCGCTTCGGGCTGACATGACTGCGACCGCCTCTTCCGCCCCTCCCATCGTGGAGTTCGTCGTCACCGGCGACGAGGTGATGCGCGGCACCATCGCAGACACGAACACCGCCTGGACGGCGGCGCGCCTGTACCCGCTCGGATTCCAGCTTCGCCGCACCGTGGTGGTGGGCGATCGCGGCGAGGACATCCGACGGGCGCTGCTCGAGGCGAGCGTCCGCGCCGACTTCTGCATCGTCTCGGGCGGCCTCGGCCCTACTTCCGACGACCTCACCGCCGAGTGCGCCGCCCAGGCGGCCGGAGTGCGGATGCGGCTCGACGAAGCCTGGCTCGCGAGGATGCGGGAGCGGTGGGCCGCGCGCCGCCGCGAGCCGATTCCCAAGAACAACGAGCGGCAGGCCTACCTGCCCGAAGGCGCCGAGGTGCTGGGCAATCCGGAAGGCAGCGCGCCCGCATTTGCGCTCCGCATCGATCGCTGCACGTTCTTCTTCTTGCCCGGCGTTCCGCGCGAGTACTACCGGATCTTCGACGAGCTGCTCCTTCCCCGGTTCGCTCGGGCCACCGGCAACGCGGCGCTGCGCACGCGGGTGCTCCACTGCTTCGGCGTCACCGAGAGCCGCCTCGACGAGATGGTGGCGCCGATTCGCGAGGCGCATCCCGAGGTCCGGTTCGGATTCCGCACCAAGTTTCCCGAGAACCATCTCTCGCTGGCCGCGCTGGCGCCCGACGATCGCACCGCGGCCGAGAACCTCGCTCGCGTCGAGTCGGCCTGTCGCGAGGTGCTCGGAGCCCTCGGCGACGGCGCGGACGGCGCCACCTTCGCCCAATCGCTCGGCGAGCAACTCATGAAACGCGGTGAGACGGTGTGCTGCGCCGAAAGCTGCACGGGCGGCCTCGCGAGCCAGCTCCTCACCGAAGTGTCCGGCAGCTCGCGCTGGACCGCGGGCGGCTTCGTCACCTATTCGAATGAGCTCAAGGAAAAGATCCTCGGGGTTCCCAACGAGTTGCTTCGCGCGCATGGAGCGGTGAGCGAAGAGGTCGCTCGCGCCATGGCCGAAGGCGCTCGCCGCCTCTCGGGAGCCACCTGGTGCCCCGCCATCACGGGGATCGCCGGACCGGATGGCGGCACTCCCGAGAAGCCCGTCGGAACGGTCTGGTTCGCGCTCGCGGGACCTTCGGAAACGCGGACCAAGCTGTCGCACTTCCGCGGCGACCGCGGCCAGGTCCGGATGATGTCTGCCTTTGCCGCCCTCCAGCTGGTTCGCGAGGCGACCGGGGCTCCGGCGGTCAGGAATGCGTTCGAGAGCAGTCATGCGGCACCGCCGGGGAAGGCGTGAGCGGAACCAGCTGGCGCGACTTCGCCAGCGCCTACCGCGTCGATCTCGCGCTCTTCGTCTTCTGCCTCTTCGCCTATGCGCTCTCGAGCGGATCGATGCTCGGGCACCAATCGCAGGCGCCTCACTTCGTGTACC
>VBKL01000141.1 GCA_005879805.1 Deltaproteobacteria bacterium
AGGCCGGCGACGTCGGCGCTCGGCCAGCACTGGCTCTCGGCAGAGGCGAAAGCCGTGCATCCGGCAGCGTGCGCGTCGCGGCAGGTAATGCCCTGGGCGTCGGTCGTCGAGACTTCACGAACGCAGAGCTGACCCGGTCCGCAACGGCAGCTTCCATTGCCGACGACGGGGTTGCGCGCTTGCTGGGCGCAGCCGGAGAGAAGTGCCAGAACAGCAAAAAGCTTCAGAGTCCCGCGCATGTACAAGTCACCTCGATGAGTTGCGCGGGGTGTACCGGACCTGCCCGGGTGGGGGTCAACCTGCCGGGGTGGTTGGGGCGGAGAGGGGCTGTTCCACCTCCACCGGACCTACCTCGATCGGAGAGAGATCGGAGGCGGCCATGGCGCCGGGATGGACCGCCCGGGCCTCTTCCGCGAGCGCCTCTGGTTCGACGGAGGGGCTGAAGTGAGTGAGCAAGAGCCTTGCTGCGCGCGCGTCGCGGGCGATGCGGGCCGCCTCGACGGAGGTGGTGTGCCCGCGCTCGTGGGCGAGGTCCGCTCGGGCGTGCTCGTAGGTCGACTCGTGCACGATGACGTCGGCGAGCGATCCGAGCACCACGGCGCCCTCGCAAGGAACACAATCGAGGACGTACGCCACGATCGGCCCGCGGCGGCGGGGACCCACGAATCGTCCCGGCTCGATCCGCTCTCCCGAAGGCAGCTCGATGACCCGTCCCGCTTTCAGGTCGGCCATCATCGGCCCGCGCGGGACGCCCGCGGCCACCGCCGCTTCGGCGTCGAGGCTCCCGGGGCGCTCGGGAAGCGAGACGCGGTAGCCAAAGGTAGGCACGCGGTGCACCAGGGGATGGAAGGCGACCTGGAAGAAGCTCTCGGTCCCGAGAGGCCAGGCGAGGTTTCCGGCCTCGTGGATCTCGATGATCTTCACCGGCATGGCTCCGGTCCCGATCGATCCGGCCTTGGCGAGCATCTCGAGCACCCCCGCGATTCCGGGAGGCCCGAGTACGACGACGGGCCGCTCGCGGCCTTCGAGGCCCATGGTGCCGAGGAGGCCGGGCAGGCCGTTGAAGTGATCGCCGTGCAAGTGCGTGATGAGGACGGCGTCGAGCCGCGAAAGCGAGAGGCCGGCCTTGAGCGCGGTGATCTGCGCGTTTTCCCCGCAGTCGCAGAGGACCCAGGCTCCGTCGGTGGCGATGGCCAGCGCCGAGGCGCCCCGGTTCAGCGTCGGACGCCCCGCGGAAGTCCCGAAGGGAATCACCCGGACGCGATCCGGAGCCTGCATCATGCGGTCTGCTCCAGCACCACGGCGTGGCGACCGCAAAGCCGAAGCACGTTTCCCTCGAGGCGCGCGGGGAGCGCGTCCTCCGACACGCGGAAAGAGGGTGCGCCGGAGTCGAGGAGGATCCGCCAGCTTCCGTCGCCCAGGTCGACCGCGGCCTGCTCCTCGGCGAAGAGGGTGACGAGAAGAACGGACTTCCCCTGGTTGAAACGGCGTAGAATCAGCGCCCGGCCTTCGACGCGGGCCTGGAGGGCTTCCCGGCGGTCGTCTTGCAACGCCGGATGCTCGCGGCGCAGCCCGAGCAGCGCGGTGTGCCAGTGCAACGCGGCCTGCCCTTCGCGCGACGAGCGCCGCTCCCAGTCGATCTTGCTCTTCGCGAAGGTCTCTTCGGACTGCGGGTCGGGGACCTCGCCGCCGAAGTCGTCGAACGACTTGAATTCCTCGCGCCGGCCGTTGCGCACCGCTTCGACGAGCGCGGGATCGCCGTGGGAGACGAAGTAGAGGAACGGCTCCGGCGCCGCCCATTCCTCGCCCTGGAAATAGAGCGGGAGGGAGGGAGAGAGCGCGACCAGCGCCGCCGCGACGCGCAGGCCGCCCGGCGAAGTCAGCTCCACCAGCCGCTCGCCGCGGGCGCGATTGCCGATCTGGTCGTGGTTCTGCGCGCAGACCACGAACCGGCGACCGGGAAGATGAGAGGCGGGAGTTCCGTGCGGACGGCCGCGGTGCTCGGAATGGCGGCCCGAGTAGTACCAGCCCTCGCGAAGCGCGACGGCAACCGCGTCGATCGGGTCGACGAGCGGCGGCGCGAAATCCCGGTAGTAGCCCTTCGACTCTCCGGTGAGCGCGGTGTGGAGCGCGTGGTGGAAATCGTCGGCCCAGGCGGCGTCGAGCCCGTAGCCGCCTTTCTCGATCGGCTCGACGAGGCGCGCCTCGTTGAGATCGCTCTCCGCGATGACGTGGATGGTGCGGCCCGTCTCCTTCGCCTCGCGCTGCACCGCCTCCTGCAACTCGCGCAGCACGTGGACCTTCGATTCGTCGACGATACCGTGCACGGCATCGAGGCGAAGGCCGTCGAAGCCTCCGCCCGCGGAAGACACCCAGCGCAGGGCGCTCTCGATCACGTAGCGCCGCACCGGCGCCGAGTCCTCGCCGTCGTAGTTGACGGCGTCGCCCCAGGGCGTCTTGTGACGCGAGGTGAGGTAGGGGCCGAATTCGCCGAGGTAGTTCCCCTCGGGCCCGAAGTGGTTGTAGACGACGTCGAGGAAGGCGCTCAGCCCTTGCCCGTGGGCGCCGTCCACGAAACGGGAAAGCCCCGCGGCGCCTCCGTAGGCAGCGTGCGCCGCGAAGAGAAGGACTCCGTCGTAGCCCCAGTTCCTCGCCCCGGGAAAGGCGGCGACGGGCATCACCTCGACCGCGGTGAAGCCTGCCCCGCGAAGATCGCGCAGGTGCCGGACAGCCGAATCGGCGGTCCCGGCCGGAGTGAAAGTGCCGAGATGGATCTCGCTGAAGACGAGCCTTTGCAGCTCCGTTCCGGGTCCTCGCGAGCGGGGCGCGATGACCGCCAGATCGACGACCTCGCTCGGTCCGTGGACGCCGTCGGGCTGCCCCAGGGAGGCGGGGTCGGGGCGCTCGCGGCCGTCGGGGAACCGGTACAGGTATCGCGCGCCCGGCCGTACGCCTTCGACGGTGGCCGAGAAATATCCCTCGCCGTCTGCCTTCAGGGCGGCGGTCGGGCCGTCGACGACGCGCACTGACAGCGCGTTGGTGCGAGGAGCCCATACCCGGAAGGTGGTCGCACTCTTCGAGGGAACCGCGCCGAGCCAGGGTTGCCACGTCACGGGCAGGAACCTACGCACGGCGCGCCTCGCCGAAAACGCCGGAACGGATGCGCTGCCCTTGTCGAGACCGTGCTCTCTCCCTGCTTCCGCCCGCTTCCTTGCGTACCTGCCCCTACCGAGGTGCTTTTCCGGCCTGCCGAGCGGAATGCACGGGCCCCGGACGTCGGTTACCGTAGGAAGATGCGTCGCGCCCGGTTCTACCTCACCCTGCTCGCGCTGACGCTCCTTCCCCAGGTGGTGGCGGCGGCCGATCTCTGCCGCTACCTGAGCGACCACGACGTCCGCTGGCTCTCGTTCTCCGTTCCCGGCGTGCTCCTCCTGCTGAACGTGCCCATGGCCTTCGAGGTCCTGCGGCGCAAGCGGCGGGTGCGGTTGCCGCGCATCGTCGCGGCGCTGGTGCAGACGACCTGGACTGCTTTCTGGCTCGGCAGCATCTTCTACCTGCCGGTCCTCTTGTTCTGGGCCATCGCCGGACTCGTCACCGACACCGGTGCGATGCCCGAGTGGCTCGCGCTCGCGCCGTTCGCGCTGGCCGCGTATGGGACGCTTTTCGGAGCCCGCGTTCTCCGCAAGGAGCGCGTCGAGGTTCCCGTCGCGGGGCTCCCGCGGGGCTGGTGGGGAGCGCGCATCGTGCAACTTTCCGATCTCCACTCGGGCCGTCACGTCACGGCCCAGCGGCTGCGCGGCATCGCACGGCGCGCGGCACGTCTCTCGCCCGATTTGCTGGTGGTGACCGGCGACATCGTTCACAACTCCCACGCTTTCGCCCGCCAGGCCGCAGAGGCCATCGCCACGGTCAAGGCGCCCTACGGCACCTACGCCATTCTCGGGAACCACGATTTCTGGGCGGGCGCCGACGCCGTCGAGAAAGCGCTGGAGAACGAGGGCATCCAGGTCCTGCGGAATCGAGGGCTCGTCCTGCAACGCGGCGGCGACGACCTGTGGCTGTGCGGTGTCGACGACCCCTGGTCGGGACGCTTCGACCTCGCCGCCGCCCTTCGCGAGCGGCCGCAGGGAGCGGCCACCGTCCTGCTCTCCCACCAGCCGAACACCTGGCCGGTCGCGCAGCGGGCAGGCGTCCAGCTGCAGCTTTCCGGGCACACGCACGGCGGGCAGGTGGCGATGCTCTGGCTGCACCGGTCGCTGTCGCTCGCGCGGTTCATCACTCCGTTCGTCGCCGGCCTCTACCGCGCGGGGACCAGCTTTCTGTACGTGAATCGGGGAGCCGGCACCGTGATGCCGATGATCCGCATCGGTGCGCGTCCTGAGGTGACCGAGCTTGTGCTCGTCCCGGCGGACCCGACGCCCGAAGCTGCCGAAGCAGCGCAGCCGGCCTGACGAAAGCTGAAGCCGCCTGTCCTGGCGCCCTGCGTCCGGACCCGCCCTCGGTTATGGTCTCGCGGCATGGATCTGCGCGTGCACCTCTTCGAGCTCACCTCGGCAAACGCCGCGGCACACGAGCGGATCGCCGCCATGTCAGCGTCCCGGCGCGATGCGTTCGCGAAAGAGGCGCAGCGCGAGGCCGGCAATGCCGGTCTCTTGCGCGGCACGGATCCGATTCCGCTCGTGCTCTCGCCGGTCGCGTTGCCCCGCGAGGAGTTCGCGGCGCTCGGACGCGCCTCGCAGCTCGTCGTGTCGGCCCTGGTGAAGGTCGCCCGCGAGCTGATCGACCGCCGCCCCGAGAAAGCGAGGCTGCTGTTCTCGCATCTCTCGCCCCTCGAGCTCGAGGCGCTCCGCCTGCGATCTCACGAGGCCGAGGAGCTGGTGCTGGGCCGGGTCGACTGGTTCGTGAAAGCCGATGGGCGGCCGCGGGCGCTGGAGGTCAACGCCACCATTCCGGCGATGCCCGTCTATTCCGACGCCGCCGCACGGGGGTTCTTGACCGCTGTCGGACGGGGCGACCTGTTCGCCAAGGTCCAGAGCAACGCGGCCTGGGTCGTCGAGTCGTTTCTCGCGGCCGCGCGCGGGAACGGGCGCAAGCCGCCGATGCGCGTCCAGCTTCTCCATCGCGCAGGCGATCCGCAGCTACCGGAGATGAAAGGTCTCGCCGTGAGGTTCGGCGAGCGGGGTTGCGATGCGCGCCCGGTGACGCCGACCGAGGTGGTCCTCGACGGCGAGGGCGCCATCTACCGGCACATCTTCGCCCGCTACGTCGAACCGAAGAGCTTCCTCGCGCAGGCGTTCCTCGATCCGGTCCGCTACTGCATCTGGAACCGCGTCGACGGATGGCTCGAGACGAAGGGTCTGCTCGCCGAGCTCTCGCTCTCCGCAGGCTCTTCAACCGCGCTGACCGCGGAGGAGAAGGATGCCGCGCAATCGCTCGTGCCGTGGACCCGGCTCCTCGACGAGGTCACCGACGCGGAGCTCGGCGACGGCGACGGCGTCATCCTCAAGCGATCGCACGACTACGGCGGCAAGAGCGTCGTCATCGGTCGCGATGCCCAGCCCGACGGGTTCCGCCTCGCGCTGCGCGCCGCCCGCGGAGAGGAGCCCGGCAGCTGGGTGGTGCAGGAGCTCGTCGACGCGCCCGCCATCGACCGCTTCGTCGCACAGCCACAGGGCGCGGTGCGGGGACCGTTGCATCTCGACATCAGCACTTACGCCTCGCTGATTCCGGGGGTGTCCCACGGCGGCAGCGTGGTGCGCGGCGCCGCCGGGCGAGTGGTGAACATCGTCGGAGGCGGAGGCGTCGCTCCGCTCCTTCCCGACGACGTGTTGCGAGAGGCGCTGGATGCGATCCGCTGACCGAACGCTGCCGCTAGGCGTTGCCGCGTTCCTTGGCCCTGCGTTCGGCGATCTCCTCGAGGAAGCTGACCGCGAGGAAGTGGCGAAGCCTGTCGATGCACGGGTAGTCGGGCGCGTAGCAGTACTTCTCGTGGAAGCGGCAGAGCTTCCCGTTCTTGTCGCGGCAGAACTGGTCGAAGCCGCCCTCGTCGCACGGGTCGTCGATCGACGCCGCCACGCGAGCCGTCCGCTCGGGCGTGAGCAGGAGGTCGTCGTTGGCGGCGCTCAGCGTACTTTCGTCCGGCTTCCCGTTCATGAGGCCTCCCCGTAGGCCGCACCGGAGTCTAACCGCATGAGTCCGAACGTCACCTTCAAGAGCACGGAAGACCGGGATCCGCAGGCGGCTGCGCCCGGCCAGGCGCTTGCACAGGCGCCCTCGCTGGCCGATGTCACACGGACATCCTACACGGCCTCGCACGGGACGGCGCCGGATCCCATGCCAGACGCTCCCTACGGGCTCCTCGACGGCGGGCCCGCCGCGGCGCTTCGCGTCATCGGGCCGGAACGCGAGAAGTGGATCCAAGGAATGCAGACCGCGGACATCTCCGCCGCGCCCCTTGGCGGCGGCGTCGCGGGCAGCTTCCTCGACGGCAAGGGAAAGCTGGTCGCGGAGGGCACCATCTTCCGCTTCCCGGAGGAGATCGTCGTCGTGACCCTGCCGGAGCGGATCGACGCGCTGAAGGCGCATCTCGACCGCCTCCTCATCATGGAGGACTGCGAGATGTCTCCTGCCGGTGGCCTTCGGCGGCTCCTGTTCTGCCCGGGAGAAGAGCCGCTGCGGCGGTTGCCGGAGGTGACCGGTGTGCCCGGGCCGCTCGGGCTGGAGCTGCTCGTGCCGGAATCGCGCGCCGCCGAGCTCCGCGCGGCGCTGCCTGCCGCGGATCCCGCCGCGGTAGAGGCGTATCGCGTCGCCATCGGTCTACCAGCCTGGGGAACGGAGCTGGACGAAGAATCGACTCCGGTGGAAGCGGGCCTCGATCGCGAGATCTCCTTCGAAAAGGGGTGCTACGTGGGCCAGGAGGTCATCGCCATGGCCACGTTCCGGGGCAGGGTGTCGTGGAACCTCGTCCGGCTGCAGGTGCCGGGCAACGCGCCGCCGGTGGGTATGCGTCTCGACCCGAAGCGGGCTGCGCAGGGCAAGCGCGGCCGGGTCACCTCCGCCTTGCAGATGGACGGCTTCGCGGTCCTCCTTGGCTACGTGCACCGCGAGCTGATGGCGCCGGGTACCAAGGTCGAGCTGGAGGATGGCAGGATGACCACCGTCCTCGGGCTGCCGTTCGGTTCGCGGCCGGGGGGAGGAGTCTGCGCATGAAGATCGTCGCCGCCATCCACGACCTGATGTTCTCTTCCAAGGTCAACGCCGCCGCGCAGGGGAAGCCGATCTCCTGGGTTCCCCGGGGGACGGCGCCCGCCGATTACGTCGCGAAAGAGAAAGCGGACGTGCTCCTCATCGATCTCGACGCCCGCCATTTCGACGCCATCGCGGCGGTGCGCGCGGTCAAGGCGGCGCAGCCGGCGACGGTCGTCATCGGGTACGTCGGCCACGAGAAGACGGAGATCATCGAGGCGGCTCGCGCAGCGGGCGCGGACCAGGTGCTCGCGAAGGGCGAGTTCGCCCGCAGGCTTCCCGAGCTGCTCTCGTCGACGTGATCCTCTTCGCGTGGGTGGTGGGTGCGGGTGGGAGATCCGCGCCTGTTGGAGCTTGACGCCTCACCGGCGGGATACGGATCCTCGAGGCATGCAGATCGAGCGCGAGGATCTCGACGAGGCAGTGCGGCAGCGCATCGTCGATCCACAGCAAGCCGCCGAGCTGTGGACGTTCCTGGGCGAGCGGGAGCGCGGGCCTTCGCACGGACGATTCAACGGCATCAACGTCGCCTATTACCTCGGGGCGCTCATCGTGGTCGCCGCGATGGGCTGGCTCATGAATCTCGGCTGGGAATCGTTCGGCGGGGCGGGGATCTTCATCATCTCGGCGCTGTACGCGGTCTGCTTCGTCTTCGCCGGAAGGACACTGTACGCAACGAGCGAGACCCGGATCCCGGGCGGCCTCCTCTACACGGTGGCGGTGTGCATGACACCGCTCGTGGTCTACGGGCTCGAGCGGTGGACCGGAGTGTGGATGGACGCGGACCCGGGCAACTATCGCGGGTTCTTCCCCTGGATCAAGGGCGGCTGGTTCGCCATGGAGGCGGCCACGGTGCTCGCCGGGCTCTTCGCGCTGCGGAAGGTGAAGTTCCCCTTCCTGGTCGCGCCGATCGCGTTCGTGCTTTGGTTCATGTCGATGGACGTGCTTCCGGCGCTGTTCCACGCCTCGCCGTGGAACGGTGACTTGATGCGGCAGGTCTCCATCGTCTTCGGGCTCGCGATGCTCTTCATCGCTTTCCAGGTCGATCACCGCACCGAGGAGGACTACGCCTTCTGGCTGTACCTCTTCGGGATGACGGCTTTCTGGGGCGCCATCACCTCGATGGACAGCCACAGCGAGCTCGCCCGCTTCGGGTACTGCGCCCTGAACGCCGGCTTCATCGTCGCGAGCGTGCTCTTGCGCCGCCGCGTGCTGCTCGTGTTCGGCGCGATCGGCGTGAACCTCTACCTTGGTCACCTCGCCTTCGTCGTCTTCGAGCACTCGAAGCTGTTCCCGTTCGTGCTGACGCTGCTCGGGCTTTCGATCATCGCCTCGGCGGTTGGGTACCAGCGCAATCGCGACCGCATCGATGGGCGCGTCGCCTCGTGGATCCCGGAGTGGCTCGTGGCGCTACTTCCTCCGGCGCGAGCCTGACCAGCCGCGGTCAGTACTTGTAGAATCCTTCGCCGGTCTTCTTGCCTAGCTTTCCCGCCCGCACCATGCGCCGGAGGATCTGCGGCGGCCGGAAGCGCTCGCCCAGTTCCGCGAGCAAGTGATCGGCGATGGCGAGCCGGACGTCGAGCCCGACATGGTCGGTGAGCTTCAAGGGACCCATCGGGTGGCCATAGCCGAGCTCGATCGCCCGATCGATCTCCTCGACGCTCGCCACTCCCTCTTCGACCATGCGCATCGCCTCCAGGGCGAGCGCGATGCCGAGGCGGCTGGTGGCAAAGCCGGGGGCGTCCCGGACCACCACCACTTCCTTGCCGAGGCGGCCTCCCACCGCGCGGCAGGCGGTCACCACCATCGGGTCGGTGCGCTCGCCCTGCACGATTTCGAGGAGCTTCATCACCGGCACGGGATTGAAGAAGTGGAGTCCGATCACGCGGGCGGGATGGCGGGCCGCGGCCGCGATGGCGCTGATGGGAAGCGAGGAGGTGTTGGAGGCGAGGATGGCGTCTCCGCGCGCCGCCTTCGACAGGCGCCCGAACAGATCCCGCTTGAGCGCGAGATCCTCGGGCGCGGCTTCGATGACGAGGTCCGCATCGCCCGCCGCGCCTTCCAGATCCGCAGGCGTGGAGAGCCGCGCGAGGGCTTCGTCGCGATCCTGCACCGTACACTTGCCGCGCTCGACGGCGCGGGAGAGGGCCTCACCGATCCGCTCGACCGAACGCCGTGCGGCGCCTTCTGCCGCGTCGTAGATCGCGGTCCGGTAGCCCGCCCGCGCGGCCACCTGCGCGATGCCGGTACCCATCGTGCCCGCGCCGATCACCGCGACCTTCTGGACCTCGAGAACGCTCGGCATCGCGGCCCGTGGCGTTACTGCTGCGTGATCGCGGGCAGCTTGCAACTCGACTGCCCGCCCTCCTGAACGCTCAGCACGTAGTTCTGGTTGCCCGTGACGACGAGCGGGTACGTGCCGGAAGCGAGCGCCGGCAGCGTGCACTTCACCACCCGCTGGGGGCAGTCCTGGGCCGCGCAGTTCTGCGGGGCATCGCTGCAGACCTGCGAATGGAGAGTGAGGAAGACGGCGCCGTCCCGCAGGATGGTCTCGCAACTCGGGATGGTAGAGCACAGTCCGCACTCTTCCCGGACCTCGATCGCGCTACCTTGGTTTGCCTGGACGACGCCTGGCAGGCAGAGGCTTCCGGCGGCCGGCGTGATCGAGTTGCAGGACACGGAGTCGCAGCCGGCTCCCGCGACGCACAGCGAAGCGAGGGCCGCGGCCGCACAGACGCGCAGGCGCATGGCCGCTTTCTCTACACCGCGGCGAGGAGCGCGGGAAGGAGACATTCAGCCCCTTGGGGACTGCGCGGAAGGGAAATCAGCGAGAGCGATTGCCGCGCCGGGCAGACGACGCGCGGGCCGGCGACGGCTTCGGCGCGGGTCCGCCGCCATAGCGCGGAGTACCCGAAGGGGCCGGCGTTACCCAGGCGCCACGCGGTGCCGACTCCTCGGAAGTCCGCGAGCGATAGCTGCCACTGGGACCGCCATGAGCCGGAGCCGCGCGCGGCGTCCCGTTGGAAGGCGCCGATGGCTGGGCGCGGCCGCTGCCGGACGATGATCCGGAGGAACCGCCCGGCTCGGCTCGAGCGGGGGCATTCGAAGACGGAGCCGACGGAGCAGCGGAGGGGCGCGACCGCGCCGTCCCTTCCGACGGGGCCGGTCGCGCCGGCGGAGCGTTTCCCCCCGAGCGTCCAGGCGTCGAAGCCGTCGCAGGAGCCGTTCCCGGGGCGGACCGCGGTACCACCGAGGCTGCTCTCACCGGACGGATCGGCTGACCCGTTGCCGCCGCCACCGAGGCGACGGGAGGCCCGAAGTGGACGCCCGGCGCGGGACGGCCGCGCGGCGCCGGCAGAGGCTGCGCGCGCTGTACGATGGGCGCGACCTGGCGCGAATCGCGTAGTGGTAGGTCGCCCAACCCCAGGGATCGTCGGACACGAACGTCCAGCCCCACTCGGTCAGCACCCAGTGGCCGTCCCAGTAGGGACGCCAGCCTACCGCCGCGGCAGGTACCCAGACGCGGCCGTAGTCAGGGACGTACTCCCAGCGACCGTACGGGGAGAGGCGGTCGACGAAGACTTGCTCGTCCACTTCTCCAGAAACCGGCTCCGGCGCCGCGACCGGGGCGTACGGCTGTGCGTCCGCCTCGTCGCTCGGGGGAGGGGGAGGCGTCGGGAGGGCCGCCTGCGGGTCCTCGCGGACAACCTCGCGCTGCACGATACAGCCGCCGAGCGTACTAACGGCGAAAGCGGCCAGGATCAGGCTATTTAGCTGCGTTCGCATGTCCTTTTCTCCGCTTCGTTGGATGCCGGAAGGCGCATTGCAATTCACCGCCGGGCTCCCCGAGCCTGGAGCAGGCCGCCGAGCGACCGTCCAGCCCCTACCAAGAGCCTACTTCCTGACCTTGGAACACGCCACGCGGCCGAAAAGTTTCACGCGGCTTCGAGATTCAGTGGAGGTAGCCGTGCGCGATGGGGAATCGCCAGCCCTCCCCGAAAGCCCGCGCGGTGACGCGGAGGACGGGGGCCGCCTGTCTGCGCTTGTACTCGCTCCGCACGACGAGCTTGAGGACCCGGCGGACCAGGTCGGATGACAGTCCGCGAGCGGTCAGCTCGCCGACGCCGAGGTGCTCCTCGACGTGGCCGCGCAGGACCCCGTCGAGCTGGTCGTAAGGGGGAAGCGTGTCCTGATCGGTCTGGTTCTCGCGGAGCTCCGCGGTGGGAGGACGGTCGAGGATCCGCGCCGGGATGACTTCCTTGCCCTGCCGGTTGAACCAGCGCGAGAGCGCATACACCGCGGTCTTGGAGAGATCGCCTATCGCCGCCAGTCCGCCGGCCATGTCGCCGTAGAGCGTGCAGAAGCCGGTGGCGAGCTCGCTCTTGTTGCCGGTGCTGAGGAGCAGCGCGCCCGTCTTGTTGGAGAACGCCATGAGCAGCATCCCGCGGATGCGGGCCTGCAGGTTCTCTTCGGTCACGTCGGGCTTGCGCCCGCGGAAGATGGGCTCTAGCGCCGCGAGGTAGGCGGAGAAAATGGGCTCGATTGCGATGGTGTGGAAATGGATACCCAGCCGCTCGGCCAGGATCCTGGCGTCTTCGTTGCTCATGTCGGCCGTGTAGCGCGAAGGCATGGCGATGCCGGTGACGTTTTCCGGCCCCAGCGCCCGCGCGGCGAGTACCGCCGTCAGCGCCGAGTCGATGCCACCCGAAAGCCCCAGTACCACGGAGCGGAAGCCGGTCTTGCGCGCATAGTCGCGGATTCCGAGGGTCAGCGCGGAAGCGAGCTCGGCGCAGCCCGCGTCAGAGAGATCGAGCTCGTACGCGGAGACGACGGCCAGCGCGGAAGGACCGGACGGCGCCAGGGCAGGGCTGACGATGGAGGTGGGCTTCTGCGACGTGTCGGCAGGCTGTTCGCCGAGCGGAGCGCCTGCCGTGGATACGGGCTTCGACGCGGGGCGTGGCGTGAGATCCGCGATTGCGAAATCCTCCTCGAAGCCCGTCGCCTGCACCGCCACTTCGCCGGCGGCCGACACGGCGATCGAGTTCCCGTCGAAGACGATGGAATCGTTCCCGCCGACCAGATTGCAGAGCGCGATCGGCATTCCGTGACGCCGCGCCGCTGCCGAGAGCATCTCGCGCCGCCGTTGCGGTTTCCCGAGGGCGTAGGGAGAGGCGGAGAGATTGACGAGGACCTGGGCGCCCTTCGCCCTGATCTCCTCGATGGGATCGCGCAGGTAGCGGGGCTTCTGCCAGAAGAACTTGTCGTTCCAGAGGTCCTCGCAGATGGAAATGCCGACGCTCACCCCGCCGATTTCGAGGACGGTCACCATCGGCGAGGGATCGAAGTACCGGGCCTCGTCGAAGACGTCGTAGTTGGGGAGGAGCGTCTTGCGGGCGACGGCCGCGATCTTCCCGCCCGAGAGCAGCGCGCAGGCGTTGTAGAGACCGGCGCCTTCGCCCGGATGAGGCTCGACGAATCCCACCAACGCGGGAACGCGCGAGAAGACGGGTGCCCGGGCAAGCTGCTCGAGCGCCGCGATCTGTCGCTCCACGAACTCGCGCAGCGTGACGAGATCCTTGGGCGGATACCCGCACAGCGCCAGCTCGGGGAACACCGCCAGGTCGGCGCCTGCCGACGCCGCCCGCTCGCTCTGTTCGACGATTGCCCGGGAGTTTTCGGCGAAAGCCCCTACCGTCGCGTTGATCTGGCCGAGGGCGATCCGCATGACGCTCGTATAGCGACGACCTTCGCTCTGCTCAAGGCGATGCGCGGCGCGCCGTCCCGACTTGTGCGGTTCCGGTCCGCGCCAGCTTTCCCCATCCCACGGCGAATCCGGCGAGCGCCGTCCAGAGCGACTTCACCAGGGCCACCCAGAGGATCTGCCGGTACAAGATCCGCTGCACGAAGAGGCCGAGAAGCAATTTCAGATCCTCCCCTTCGAGCAGCACCGCCACCGCCGAGAGCGCCAGATCGAGGGCGAAGAAGAGCAGGTAATACCCCGCGGTAGCGAGCCCGCGTCCGCGTACGAGCGAGAGGACGAGCAGTAGATCGACGACCGGCGCCACCAGCGGGACGAGGAACTGGTAGATGCCGAAGGTGGGCAGGATGATCCATCCCAGGACGCCGCCGCCGCGATGGAAGAGGCGCTTCTTGTGCTTCCAGCACGCCTGCAGGACGCCGTAGGTCCAGCGGAAGCGCTGCTTGAGGAGGGAGCGGACGGTCTCCGGGGCTTCCGTGTAGGCGAGAGCGTTCTCGGCGTAGACGACGTGATGGCCGCGGGCGATGAGTCGCAGCGTCAGGTCGGTATCCTCGGCGAGCGTATCCTCGTGGAATCCGCCCTCCTCGAGGACGGCGGTCCGCCTCCAGGCGCCGACAGCGCCGGGGACGACCGGAACGGCCCTGGCGAGGTCCCAGGCGCGCCGCTCGAGGTTCTGCGCGGTCACGTACTCGAGCGCCTGCCAGCGGGTGATGCGGTTGACGCGGTTCCCGACCTTGGCGTTGCCGGCGACCGCGGCGACCTGCAGGTCTTCGAACGGTGCCGTCAAGAGCGCGACCGTGCTGGGCGCGAAGAGGGTATCGCTGTCGAGCGCGACGACGACGTCGCCGCGCGCCTCCGCGAATCCGAGGTTCAGGGCGCTCGACTTCCCGCCGTTTGGCTTCGCCAGGATGCGGACGCGAGGATGGTGCTCGAAGCGCTCGCGCAGGACCTGCAGGGTGCGATCCTTCGAGCCATCGTCGACGCAGACCACTTCGAGAACCGGCGGCTGCTGTGCCAGGAGCGTCTCGACCGTGCGGGCGATGACCTGCTCTTCGTTGTAAGCCGGGACCACTACCGTCACCGTCCCGCCGTACGGCTTGAATACCCGCCGGCGCGACCGCCTCGCCTGCAGCGGTGCGAGCACCGCCAGCAGGCAGGCCCGCAGGGCGAGGAGCGCGATGGCGAAGGCAAAAGCAGGCCCGAGCACCCGCGCGAGAGCGGAGAGGACACCGAAGACCACCATGTCCGCCCCCTCGACGAGGGCGGAGATGGGAGCTCGGGGCGCGGGCGGCAGGAGCGCCTCGCGCGACATCCCGGTCACTTCCTCGGGCGAAACGACCTGGAGGCCCTGCCGGGCGAGTCCGTCGAGGATCAAAGGCAGCGCTGCGAGGGTCGCGGCCCGGCTGCCGCCGCCGTCGTGGAGCAGGATCACGCTGCCGTTCTTCGCCTGCGCAAGCACGCGCGTCGCGATCTGCTGCGGATCGGTCTGCGCGAAGTCTTCCGGATCGATGTTCTGCCCGAGCGTGAGATAGCCGAGCCCCGAGGCGCGCGCGATGACCTGGGCGTTGGCCGGCTCGTCCAGCGTCTCGTCGGAATGGTACGGCGGCCGGAAGAGCTTCGGCTGGCGCCCGGTGATCCACTCGAGCAGCTTCTCGGTCACCTTCAACTCGACCTCGAAGCGGAGCGGCGAGACGCGCGAGAGATCCGGATGGGTGAAGGTGTGGTTCCCGATGACGTGCCCCTCGGCGAACTCGCGGCGCACCAGGTCGGGACGAGCCTGCGCGTTCTCGCCGATGAGGAAGAAGGCGGCGTGCACGCCGCGCGACTTGAGCAGGTCGAGGATGCGCGGCGTCCAGACGGGATCGGGTCCGTCGTCGAAGGTGATGGCGACGCGGCCCGCCGGCTTTCCGCCCTTGCGCTCGAGGATCCAACCCGAGGGGTACTGCAAGTAGTCCTCGCGCTGCACGGTGCCGCCGGGGTCCCAGGTCACCTTCCGGCGGCCGGGTTGCGGTGCGGCCTTGAGCGAGATCAGCTCGCCGTCGCCGGAAAGCTGCACGTCGTCGGGAGCATTGGGGATGGTCCCGTCGAGGCGCTCGCGCGCGGCCGCTTCGTCGAAGACGCGGGGGGCGGGCGGGCGCGCGAAGAGATCGAAGAGCTTCGGGTCCTCGGCGCCGAGCCGCCAGACCGCGGTGCCGCGAAGCCTCAGCCCTCGCACCGCCTCGAGTTGCGCGGCCGCAGCCGGGGCGTCGAGGAACCAGACCTGGTGCCTGACGGGCGGCGTCTCGTCGTCGTCGTCATAATCGAAGGCCGGCGAACGAGCCTGCGCGTTCCACTCGATAGGGACCTCGTTCTCGCGCGCCGTCTCCAGCGCCTGG
>VBKL01000182.1 GCA_005879805.1 Deltaproteobacteria bacterium
CAACATGGATGCCGTGTTGCAGGTTCGCGACCTGCACCGGTTCAGCGCCGAGCCGAAGAACACCGTCAAAGTCGCGGATCACTCCTGGAGCTTCGAAGGAATGGACCGCTATAAGGCGCTGGTCGCGGACTTCGGGCTGTATCTCGAGGACTCAGAGCGAAAGTTCGACGATCTTGAACGCCGTCTTTCCTTCAACGTCGTACACGCGGAGTCGCAGTCCGCCGCGCACGAGGCGCTCGTCAATTGGGTCGGCGGTGATTTCACGCGTGAGGTTTACCACTATATCGAGAGCATCGACGCGGCCTCGCGAGGCGCGCCGGCCGACTACGTCCCCCGCATGCAGGCTTACACCCAGCGTCATCTCGAGGAGTTCTTCCTCAAGGCGCCCTGGATGCACCGCGCGAAGTTCAAGCCTTTCGGGTATCCCGGCGATTACGAAGTAATGCGGTTCTTTTATGAGCGGCCGTTCGAGGGCGTTTCGCTGTTCGCCAAGGCGCTCAACTATGCAACGATCCGCTGCCGGACTCCGCAGGCCGTGTGCCGTCGTAAGGACATGGTGAAGCGGGAGCTCAAGCAGCTGATCGAGTCGCGAGGAGAAAGCGACCAGCCGTTGCCGATCCTCTCCGTTGCGTCGGGCCCGGCTCAGGAGCTTTTTGAGCTCTTCAGCGAAGCTGAGGGATTCGAGGTTCCGGTGGACGTCGTTCTCTTCGATCAGGACAAGAGCGCTCTCACCTACGCGTATAGCCGACTCAAGCCGATCGTCGAGAAGCGCTTCTCCAAGCAGGTGCGCCTGCGGTATCTCCACGACTCGATCAAGCGGCTGCTACGCGACCGCCAGATCTTCTCGGAACTCGGTCCGTTCGACGGGATTTTCTCCTGCGGCCTGTACGACTACCTTGCCCCGACCACGGCTGTCGTCCTCACCAAGAGCCTCTTCGCCAGGCTCGCGCCCGCTGGCCGTCTGTACGTAGGCAACATGGTGCCGGAGAACTCGGCCCGTTGGGCAATGGAGCATCTCCTCGATTGGCATTTGATCTATCGGACGCGCCCTGAGCTGATGGCGATCGGTCGGCGCGCAGCCCCCGATGCGACCATCCGCCTTCTCGAAGAAGAGACCGGGATCAATCCGTTCATCGAGATCCTTCGCGGATGACCTCCCCGACGACTGAAATCGAGCGCTGGCGCAACTGGGTCGCCGAGCGTAATAGCCGCGGTTTGCGAACGGGGGCGTGGATCGTACTCGCCCTCTATCCGGCTTTCGGCATTCTCGATTTCCTCTTCTCGCCTCGGGAGGCCCTCCCGGTCCTCTATCTGACGCGCTCGATCGTCGCACTGCTGACGATCGCGCTCTTGCGCGCCACGCGGACGCCCGCGTTCGCCCGTCACCACGCTGCCGCCTGCGCCGCATACACCGTGCTTTGCGCCTCAGGAATCACGGTGATGACAGTCTTCATGGGCGGATTGTCCTCGCCGTATTACGTCGGCCTCATCCTCGTCATGGTTGGCAGCGGTCTGCTGTTCGTCGTCCCCCTGGGAATCGTACTCGCGACGCATTTTCTGTCGATCCTGGGATTCGTAATTACCAACATGCTCGTACACGGTGGTGACCATCTCGCGCAGGGCCTTTCCAACCTCACCTTCCTGTCCGCCACGGCCATCGTCACGGCGACCGGTCAGCTGGTGCTTTACCGCCTCCACCGCGAACAGATCAGCGGCCGCTTCGCCCTCGAGCAGACCAAGGCCAACCTCGAAGCCGCCAATACCCGCCTCAAAGAGCTCGACCGCTACAAGTCGCAGTTCTTCGCCAACATCACCCACGAGTTCAAGACCCCCCTCGCGATGATCCTCACCCCGCTGGAAATGCTCCTCGGCGGTGACGTGGGGAAGTACGGCGCCGCCGAGAAGGCCACCTTCGAGAGCATGTTCCTGAGCGGCATGAAACTGCTCAAGATGATCGGCGACCTCCTCGACCTCTCCAAGCTGGAGGAGTCGCGGCTCCGCCTCAAGGTCGGCGAGCAGGACCTCGCGCCCTACCTGCGATACCTCGTCGATCAGGTCCAGCCGCTCGCCCGGCGCAAGGACATCGAGCTCACCTACTCGAGCAACGCCGAGCAGTGCCTCGTCTACTGCGACCTCGAGCAGATGGAGCGCGTCTTCATCAACCTGCTCTCCAACGCCCTCAAGTTCACGGCCCGCGGCGGCCACGTGCGCGTTTCCCTCCACGATCTCGCGGGCACCGCCTGGGTGGTGGTGAAGGACGACGGCCCCGGCTTTCCGTCCGAGCTGTCGGAGCGCCTCTTCGAGCGTTTCTTCCAGGTCGACGGATCCGAGACGCGGCGTCACGGCGGCACCGGCATCGGCCTCGCGCTCGCCAAGGAGATCGTCGAGCTCCACGGCGGCCACATCCGCGCCGAGAGCGATCGGGGCGCCCGTTTCATCGTCGAGCTCATCAAGGACAAGGACCATTTCCGGCCGGAGGCGCTCGACCGCAGGTCGCAGCGCCGCGAGGTGGTCGCGGGCGCGCGCGAGGCGGATCGCGGCATCCAGGACTTCGCCGTCCAGATGCAGTCCCGCGAAGAGTTCCGCCTCCTCGACATCGTCGAGGCGACCGAGCGCCGCGTCATCGCCCGCGACCCGGACGAGGACAGCCGCGCCCACAGCTGCCTGGTAGTCGAGGACACCCCGGACGTCATCCGCCTCGTCAGCATGGCCCTGCGGCCGCAGTTCAAGATGCTCTCCGCGCCCGACGGTCTGGCCGGCCTCGAGCTCGCCAAGCGCGAGCTCCCCAGTCTCATCGTCACCGACCTCATGATGCCGGGCATGGACGGCTTCGAACTCGTGCGCAAGCTCCGCGAGGATCCCGCCACGCGGCACATCCCCATCATCATGCTCACCGCGCGCGGCGACGTCGAAGACCGCGTGGCAGGCATCGACAGCGGGGTCAACGCGTATCTGGCGAAGCCGTTCTCGCCTCGCGAGCTGCTCTCCGCCGCCCGCGGCCTGGTGAAGATGCAGGCCGCCACCGCCGACATCCTCCTCACCCAGCGAATGGACTCGCTCGAGACCATCGCCGGCGGCCTCGCGCACGAGATCAACAATCCGCTCAACTACGTGAAGAACGCTCTCGTCCGGGTGCGCATCGATGCCCAGGCGCTTCTCGACAAGAAAGAGATGAGCGCTGCGGAGATGCAGAAGCTGGACAAGCGCGTCCGCGATCTGTTCGGGGTGGCCGAGTCGGGCCTCAAGCGCATCGCGGGCACGGTCGAGTTGATGGGGAGCTACAGCCGAGCCGGCTATACGCGCGAGCTGCGCCCGTACGACGTGAGCCAGGCAGCGCGCGAGGTGATCGACCTCGTTCTTCCGGCGACTGGCCGCAAGGTCCGGGTAGAGACGAGCTTCGAGGGAGACTGCTCGATCGAGTGCGTCCCCGAGGAGATGAACCAGCTCCTCACCAATCTGGTGCAGAACGCCATCGAGGCCTCGCCCGAGGAGACCGGCAGGGTCGACGTCACCGGACGCGCCGTCGAGAGCGGGATGCTGGAATTGCGCGTCAAGGACAACGGGCATGGCATCAAGCCCGAGGACAAGCAGCGCATCTTCACACCTTTCTTCACCACCAAAGGACCCGGCCGCGGCATGGGCATGGGCCTCACCATCGTCTGGCGCGTCGCCACCAGCCTCGGCGGGACCCTTGCCGTGGAGAGCGAGCCGGGCCAGGGAACCGAGTTCCTGGTGCGGGTCCCGGTCCGCCGGGAGACCCAGCGCGGCGCCGCCTGACGCCTCGCGTCGCCGGAGGCGGCGCATTCAAGGTCTGGGCGCTCCTGCCGATGGGTAGAGAAGCATGGTCCCGGACGATTTCCGACCCGACGAGGTATCGACGGTCAGCCGCGAGCTGGATCGCCGCTCGCGGCAGCAGGCCGACGTGGCGCGGCTGGGCGTCCTTGCGCTCTCGGGAGTTCCGATCTCCGACCTCTTTGGCGAGGCCTTGCGCTCGATCCGCGCGCACCTGGGCGTGGCCTTCGCCGGAGTGATCCGGATGGACGGCGACTCGGCCCAGCTCGTTGCCGCGGACGGATTTTTTCCTCGCGCCGAAGCCCTGCCGATCGTCCCCGGTACGCTGGCGGCGCTGTTGCGCTCGACCGGCGGGCCCATCGTCGTTCCCGATGTTTCGCAGGAGACCCGCTTCCGGAGCTCGCTGGTTCTCGAGAGCACGGGCGCGAAGAGCGGGGTCGCGGTCCCCTTGCGCGCCCGCGGCGGCACCATCGGCGGGCTCGCCGCGGGCGACACCCGGACTCGCGACTACCCGGGCGAAGAAGTCGACTTCCTCCAGTCCC
>VBKL01000206.1 GCA_005879805.1 Deltaproteobacteria bacterium
CGACGTTGTCGTTCCCGGTGAACTGCGAGCGGATGGGCACGGCGATATCCGCCGGATTCAAGCCCGCGGTAGCCACCTGGTAGAGCAGCGGCTGGAAGAGGTGATGGTTGCGCTGATCGATGAGGACGACGCGCACGGCCTCGCTCTTCGCCAGCGCCCTCGCGGCCGACAAGCCTCCGAACCCGCCTCCCACGACCACTGCCGTCTTGCTCATGTCTGTTTCGATGCCACAGCGACCCACCTCGGCGCGTATTCCAGCACGGGCATCTTTTCAGCCGCCGTGTAGCTATTCATCCCCTGCGCAGCGAGGCACGGGGAAAATGTCTTACATCGTCGCCGTTTACACGCCTCTTGGCCCTTCCTTACAGTGATTTCAGAAGATTCGAGGGGGACACTGTAGATGATTGCTCTTTTCGCCGTCGCGATGGCGGCTGCGCTCCACGTCGACGCGGAGCCGCGCCAGCTCGAGCTTTCCGACGAGCCGGTGCGCGCCGTGCTGCACGTCCGCTCGCAGGTCGAGCCTCATGTCTCCGCCAGCGCGGGCACCATCTCCAATCTGCGCCGCGAAGGCGCCGATGTGTGGGCCGCGGATTATCTGCCGCCGTCCGAGTCTTATCCGCAGGTCGCGGTGATCGCGGCCACGGCGGGCGGAGAGGTCGCCTGGATCACGCTGCCGCTCTCGGGCCAGGGCATGGCCGTCGTGCACACGCGGCCGGGCGCCGAGATCTCGGTCGAGATCGGCGAGCGCAGCTTCGGACCGGTGAAGGCCGACGAGCACGGAGAGGCGCAGGTCCCGGTGGTGGTGCCTCCCGGCGTCCACGAAGTCCGGCACCTGGGAAAGCCCATCGATCTGCCGGTACCCGAGGCGCTGCGGGTGCACGTCGTCCTCCTCGAGAATCGCATTCGCGCCGACCGGACCGAGAAGGTCCGCGTCCGGATCATCGCCGTGGACGAAACCGGCAAGCCGCTCCCGCACTTCCGGCTCGCGCTCAAGCCGGGCCGTGGAAAGCTGTCGGGACTCGAGCGGAATGGCCCCGGTGAGGCGACGGCCACGTGGACGGTCCCCGCCGGAGCGTCGGGAAGCGTTCCGCTTCGCGTCTCCCTCGCCGGATCGCCCGACCTCGTGGCGGAGGCGAACCTCGGCGTCGGCCCCGGCCCGGCCGCGGCGGTTGAGCTGAAGGCCGATCGCGACAGCATCGTAGCAGGCAGCGGAAACCAGATCGTCCTCAGCGCCCGCGCTCGCGATTCCGCGGGCAATGCTTCTCCCGACGAGCTCGAGGTCTCGGGCCCCGACGGCTTCGGAACGCTCGTCCAGTCGGCACCCGGCGTCTTCCGCCTGCGCGTGCCGAATTCGTTCGGCGGGCGCACCTCGATCGAGCTCTACGCGCATCCGCGCGGAAAGCCAGCGCCGCGCGCTTCCGCGACCGTGCTGCTCCTCCCCGCCGAGCCGGCCGCCGCCGCGATGGACGCGGAAGCGCTCGCGGTCCGCACCGGCGACGAGCTGAAGATCCACATCCGCCGGACCGACAGGTTCGGCAACCTGGTGCCGGGCGCCAAGCCCGCCACCTACGCCGAGGAGGGCAGCGTCGCGGGCATCGAGACGCTTCCCGACGGCAGCTACCTCGCCGCCTACCGCGCGCCGGCGAAGTGGGATCGCGACGACACGGTGCTCGAGGTGCACTGGCCCGGCACCTTCGCGCAGAGGCGCGTGACGCTGGTGCCGCGGCTTTCGCGGCTCGCTCTCGCTCCCGCGATCGGCGTGACCAGCAACTTCGCCCGGCTCACTTCGCCCGTCGCCGCGCTGTCGGCTTCGGTGCGCAGCGACCGCTTCGGTCCCGAGCTGGCGCTGACGGCCGAGGCGGCCTGGTCGTTCAAATCCGAGAAGCAGAGCGTCGGAACGCTCGGAACCGCGCAGGCCCGCGACGACTTCTTCGGCCTTTCCGCCCAGGTCTCGGTGCGCACGAAGCTCGGCCTCCGCACCACCATCTGGGGCGGCGCCGGACCGTCGCTGCAGATGGTGTCGAGCCGGCTCCAGCTCACCGGACAGCCGCGCATCAGCGAGTCCGCCGTGGTGCCCGGAGCGATCCTCTCGCTGGGCATCGAGCACCGATTCGTCCACGCCGTCCCCTTCGCCGAGCTGCGCTGGTCGGTCCATCGCGACCCCGCCCTTTCCACGCTGAGCGGATCCGTCAGTGCCCTCTCCTTGATCGTGGGGAACCACTTTGAGCTCCTCTAAGCTGACCTCGGCCCTGCTGCTCGCGGTCGCCGCCGCGGCTTGCCACAAGGGCGCGCCCGCGACGTTCGCGCCCGCCCCTTCCCACGTCGATCCGGCCGGCGGCCCCAGCGAGGTGGACACCGCGATCACCATCACCGGCGAGCACTTCTACGCGCGCGCCGTGCAGTCCCTTTCCGCGCACGGCGGCGTCCGGGTGGACGACGGCTACAGCGCGACGCTCGACGGCGTTCCCTTGCAGAACGTCGTGCGGGTGAGCGACACCGAGCTTCGCGCGGTGGTGCCGAGCGGCCTCGCCAACGGCGTGCATGCCCTCGTCGTCGAAAGCCCGCTCGGCCAGGCGGGAACGCTCGCTCGCGGCTGGATCGCCTCCGATCTGCCGCCGGCGCAGCTCGTCGTCACGCCGACGGCGCCCGCACAGGTCAGCAACGGCCAATCGTTCAGCGTAGGGCTCGAGGTGCGCAACACCGGCGGTGCGGCGGCCCTCGGGGTTTCTCCCTCGGTGCCGCAGCTCACGGGTACCGGCGCGGCCACGATGTCCGGCGCGGCGCCTGCTCCCCAGGACATTCCGGGCGGGCAATCGCGTCTCTTCTCCTACCCTCTGGTCGCGACGCAGTCTGGCACGATCTCGGTCTCCGCCAGCGCTTCCGGAGTCGACGAGATCTCGCTCCGGCCGGTCGATGGTCCGGCCGGTTCCGGCCAGGTCCTCGTTCAGGAGCGCCCGGTGCTCGACGCCGTGGCCCAGCCTCCGGCGCAGCAGATCGTGAGCGTCGGTCAGACGGTTTCGCTCTCGCTCGTCGTGACGAACAGCGGGACGGCCACCGCCATGGGAGTCTCGTTCCCGGCGCCCACCGTCGGACCGGACCTGCAGCTCGTCTCCTCGCCACTGCCGCAGGACGTCTTCGGCGCCATGGGCACCGCCACCTTCACCTGGACGTACCAGGCCGCGCAGCCCGGGTTCGATTCGCCGACCGTCTCCGGCGGAACCGGCGCCGACGCCAACGACGGAACGGCGATTCCGGTGTCGGCAGCCGGGTGGCCGCAGATGGTCGTGCAGGCTCCGGCGCAGCTTTCCGTTTCGGCGAGCCCGACGATTCCCGCGAAAGTCAACGTCGGTCAGACCTTCAGCGTCACCATCCTCGCTACCAACAGCGGCGAGGCGGCGGCGCTCGGAGTGCTACCCACCATCGTTTCGCAGTCCGGTACCGCGCAAGTGGCGACGGTCAACCCGCCCCCCGTGGCGAGAGACATCGGCGCGAGCGCCTCGGCGAGCTTCACCTGGAAGATGACGGCGACCGCCGCAGGATCGTTCTCGCTCTCGTTCGGCGTGGCAGGCTCGGACGCGAACAGCGGCACCGCCGTGCAGTCGCCGCAGAGCACCCCGTCGCAGATCCTGGTGCAGACGCCGGCGCAATTCACCAACGCGACGCTTACCGCGTCGCCGGCGCAAGTGACCATCGGCCAGGAGGTTACGCTCACCCTGGTCATGACCAACTCGGGCGAGGCGACCGCGATCAAAGCAGCGCCTTTCACGACGATCGTGCTGCAAACCACCTCCGGCCAGACCGCGCGCATCGCCGTGCCGTTCGCGGCCCAGATCGTTCCCGGCAGGACCGTCGGAACATGGGTATGGAGCGAATCGATCGACAAGGCCGGTGGACCAGCCTCTTTCATCGTCACCGGCGGCGGCACCGACCAGAACAGTGGCGCCAACGTTTCTTTCCCGCAGGCCACTTCCAACTCGCTGACCGTCTTCAACGGCGCCTTGCTGACGATGACCACCGTCTC
>VBKL01000142.1 GCA_005879805.1 Deltaproteobacteria bacterium
CCTGGCAGGGCCCGAACGGCGGCGAGCCGCCCTTCGGCAAGTTCAAGGTCCAGGACATCAAGAGCGCCGTCGAAGAAGGGATGACGCTGGAGTTGCAGGAGATCGATCAGATCGCCGGCAACCCCGAGGCGCCGTCCTTCGACAACACCATCGTTGCGATGGAGCGCGCCGGCCAGCCGCTCACCCGCGCCACCACCGTCTACGGCATCTACACGGCGACGATGAACGACGACGAGATGCAGAAGATCCAGAGCGAGCTGTCGCCGAAGCTCGCCGCCCTGCAGGACAAGATCGTGCAGAACCCGAAGCTGTTCGCGCGCATCGCTGCCGTCTACGAGAAGCGCGCGAGCATGAGCCTGAGACCCGAGCAGCAGCGTCTGCTCTGGCTCGACTACACCGGCTTCGTCCGGCAGGGCGCGAAGCTCGACGACGCGGCGAAGAAGCGGCTCGGCGATCTGAACCAGGAGCTGGCGACGCTCTCGACCAAGTTCAGCCAGAACCTCCTCGCGGAAGAGGGCACTGAGATGGTGCTCCTCGAGAAGGAGTCCGACCTGGCCGGCCTCTCGCCCTCGCTGCGCGAGCAGGCCGCGGCTGCCGCGGCTTCCCGCGGCAAGCAGGGGCAGTGGGCCATCGTCAATACCCGCTCGAGCACCGATCCCTTCCTCACCTTCTCCACCCGGCGCGATCTGCGCGAGAAGGTGTGGCGGATGTTCGTCATGCGCGGCGACAACGGCGACGAGCACGACAACAACGCCACCATCGCGAAGATCCTGAAGCTCCGGAAGGAGAAGGCCACCCTGCTCGGCTATCCGACGTACGCGCACTGGAAGCTCGAGGACCAGATGGCGAAGACGCCGGAGCGCACCGTCGAGCTGATGGAGGCGGTGTGGAAGCCGGCGGTGAAGCGGGTCCACGAGGAAGTCGCCGACATGCAGGCCATCGCGGAGAAAGAAGGCGCGAAGATCAAGATCGAGCCTTGGGATTACCGC
This sequence comes from Deltaproteobacteria bacterium, assembly GCA_005879805.1. Classification (GTDB taxonomy): domain Bacteria; phylum Myxococcota; class Myxococcia; order Myxococcales; family 40CM-4-68-19; genus VBKO01. The sequence goes on from VBKL01000142.1 coordinate 990, forward strand.
TTCTATTCGGAGAAGGTGCGCAAGGCGAAGTACGACCTCGATGAGAACGACACCAAGCCCTACTTGCAGCTCGAGAAGCTCCGCGAGGGCATGTTCTACGTCGCGGGCGAGCTGTTCGGCTTCAAGTTCGTTCCCGCCCTCGACATCGCGGTCTACCAGCCCGACGTGCGCGTCTGGGAGGTGCAGGACCAGGGCGGAAAGCACGTCGGCTACTGGTACTTCGACCCCTACGCGCGTCCCGGCAAGAATTCCGGCGCCTGGATGAACGAATACCGATCGCAATCGCGGCTGCTCGGGGAGCCGGTGATCGTTTCCAACAACGCAAACTTCGTGAAGGGAAAGCCGGGCGAGCCGATCCTCATCTCCTGGGACGACGCCACCACGCTCTTCCACGAGTTCGGCCACGCGCTGAACGGCCTCACCTCGAGCGTGACCTACCCGCAGCTCGCGGGGACCAACGTACCGCGCGACTACGTGGAGTTCCCTTCCCAGCTGCTCGAGCATTGGCTATCGACCCGCCAGGTGCTCGACAAGTACGCGCTCAATTACCAGACGGGGCAGCCGATCCCGGACGCGCTGGTGAAGAAGATCAAGAAGGCGGAGACTTTCAACCAGGGATTCTCGACGGTCGAGTACCTCTCCTCGGCGCTCGTCGACATGAAGCTCCATCTCGCCAAGGAGCCCACGAGCGATCCGCGCAAGTTCGAGCGGGACACGCTCGAGGAGCTGGGCATGCCGCGCGAGATCGTCATGCGGCACCGCACGGCGCAATTCCACCACATCTTCGCCGACGGCTACGAGGCGGGCTACTACAGCTACCTGTGGTCCGACACGCTTTCGGCGGACGCGTGGGAGGCGTTCCTCGAGGGCAGCGGGCCTTACGACAAGACGGTTGCGAAGCGGCTGCACGACGACATCTTCAGCGCGGGCAATACGATGGATCCGGCGGATGCGTACCGCGCCTTTCGCGGGCGTGACCCGGGAATCGCCGCCCTCATGCGCAAGCGCGGATTCGCGGGAGCGGATTCGTCCGCGAAGGTGGGCGCGAAGACGTCGGCGCAGCAATGACGGCGCCGGGGTGGCAGAAGGCCTAGGGCGCCCCCTCTACCCGGTTGCGTCCAGCCGCTTTCGCCCGGTACAGCGCCACGTCTGCGTTCGCGATCAACACCGTCGCGGCCTCGCCGGGCGACCAGGTCCCGCAGCCGATGCTCACCGTCATGGAGAGCGGGCCCGCTTGCGTGGCAATGGGAGCGGCGGCGGCCTCGCGCATCTTTTCCGCGAGCGCGATCGCCGCGGCGGAATCGCGGCCGGGCAGGATGGCGATGAGCTCGTCGCCGCCGTAACGCCCGAGGGCGTCGTCCGGTCCGGCGACGCGCTCGAGGCGAACGGCGATTTTCCTGAGGACCTCGTCCCCGGCCAGGTGCCCCCGGTCATCGTTCAGGTGCTTGAAGTGATCGACGTCCATGAGCAGGACGCACAGCTTTCCGCCGTCTCGCGCGGCACGCTCGATCTCCTCATCGAGGCGCTCCATCACAGCCCTGCGGTTGTACAATCCGGTCAGCTCGTCGCGAGTGGCGAGGACATGGAGCGCCTTCTGCGCCTCGAGCAGCTGGGCTTCCAGCGCGAGGATCCGCTCGCCGACGCGGAGGCGGCCCTTCAGCTCGCCCGGATCGAACGGTTTCCTGATGTAGTCGTCGGCGCCCGCTTCCAGGCCGGCGATGAGGTCGCTCCCCTTCTTCCGCGCGGTAAGGAGCAGGAGCCAGGCGTAGGGACCCTGCGAGCGGGCCCGCACGATGCGGCAGACTTCGGGGCCGTCGAGGCCGGGCATCATCCAATCGAGCACCGCCAGGCGCGCCGGCGCACTCTCGCGGAGGAGCGCATCGAGCGCCTGCTGGCCGTCGTTGACGACCTCGACGTCGTAGCCCCATCCGGTCAGCGCCGCCTCCAACGCGCGCCGGGAAACGGGGTCGTCGTCGGCGATGAGTACGACCATCGTGCCCCATCTTCCTCGCAACGCGGGGCATCTTCCACTCTCGGACCTTCCTCTGCACCCGCGACCCTCAGGCAATGGCGCGCAGCAGGACCGCTCCAAGGCTTACGGAAGCGACCAGCGCCCAGAGCACTACGCCGAGCAACAGGGGCCGGAATCCGACCGGGGCGAGCGAGGCGCGGGTGAGATTCGCGCCGAGGAAGAAGAGCGTGACGACGAGTGCCTGCCGCGCGATGCGGGACAGAGCCGCTCCCGATTCTTGTAGGCCGGGAACGTAGGTAGCGAGCGCGGCGGCGAGCAGGAACCCGGCGATGAACCAGGGCCGCTTCGCCTTGCCGCTCGTCGCATCGCCGCTCGTCCGCGCGTGCCACCAGGCGATGCCGATGGTCAGCGGCACGATCCAGAGGGCGCGGGCGAGCTTCACGGTGGTGGCGATCTCGACGGCCTTGCCGCCCCAGGCGACGGCGGCGCCGACCACCGAGCTGGTGTCGTGGATTGCCAGCGCCGCCCAGAGGCCGAACTGATTGTCGTCGAGCGAGAGGGCGTGGCCGATGGGCGGAAAGACGAAGAGCGCGATGGCGTTGAGGAGGAAGACCGTCGCCAGCGCCACGGTCGATTCGTGATCCTTGGCGCGTAGCACCGGGACCACCGCCGCGATGGCGCTCCCGCCGCAGATGGCGGTGCCCACCGAGATGAGGGTGCCGACGATGCGTCCGACGCCGAGGAGCCGGGTGAGCAGAGCGCCGATCGCGAGCGCCGCGGCGATGCCGGCCACCGTGTAGACGACGCCCTCTGCGCCGACGCGCGCCACCACCCGCAAGTCCATTCCGGCGCCGAGTCCGACCACCGATAGCGCAAGCAGTTGCGGCGTGAGCTTGCGGGTCCTCGCCAGATAGGGATTGCCGGCGGCGAGGGCGAGGACAAGGCCGAGCAGCAGCCCGAGCCCCGTGGAGACGAAGGGAAGGCAGCAGAGCACGGCCCCGGCGGGAACGAGGACGCGGCCTACCATCGAGGGATGGTCAACGCCTCGACTCGAGGATCGCGAGGATGTTCCCGGCAGGGTCCTTGAACCAGGCGATGGTCGGTCCGCCGGGCGCGCGGGAGATTTCATGCCGGGAACGTCCGAGACGTCGAGGCGCAGGGTTTGCCCGTAGAACTTCCGCGCCGCGCCGATGTCGGAGACAGCGAAACTGCTGAAGGCGCCTTTTACGTCGAGCATGGGGAAGAGCTCCTCCGCGCCCGGACGTTAGCATCGGGTCTGCCGCTTTACGACTCGACGAAGTAGAGGACGGCGATCTGGCCGCAGTAGCACTCGAGGCGGACCGAATGCACCGTTTGACCGGCCAGGAGCGAGCTCTGCCCCGCCCGGAGGACGGTCACTGCATGGCTGCGGCCACAAACGCACCTTCGCGCGCGGGCAGCCGTCTTGAGATCCTCCGGCGTGCGCGCTGCAAGCGGCGTCGCCGGCGACTCGCCAAGGGCCGGCACCGTTCGCCGGAAGAACTGCTTCGCGCGCGCCGGGCCGCCGCCAACTCCGCCGAAGCGGTTGGCGAGGAACAGAATGGCGAGCATCACGCCCGCGAGCGCCAGCGCCCAGCTTCCCGCCGCGGCGCCCGAGACGGCCGACGCGCCGGCGACCGGCGCCGCGCTGCCGAGGTACAGGGTGCGGTTCGCCACGTTGTGCAACTCCAGGAGGCCTTCGGCGAATCTGGCGACTTCGTCCGGCGCGATGGAGTCCCCGGTCGTGCGCGCGTCCGTCTCGAGGAGGAAGACGGGTCCGTCCTTCTCGGTCACCGTCTTGAGCTTCACCCTGGCGACGAAGCCGGGCGCCTTCACCTCGCGGTCGACGGGCTCGATCTTCCAGTCTCCGCCGGGAAGCTCGACCCGGGTCCGCTGGATGACGTGCCAGGGATAGGGCAGCGCATACGGCTGGGTGCGCTCGAGGCGGCGCGGCGGCGAGAGCTGGAGCGCCTGATCCGACGAGATGTCGTGCTCGTGCGACCACCAGAACCGCTGGATCTTGTACGACTCGGTGACGTGGAAGCGGTCCTGCTCGGGCTCGTCGCGAAAAGCAGGCGCAGCGGCAAGCTCGATGCCCGTGTGCCGCCCCGTGTAGTAGGAGAGGAACTGGCGACCGGCCTCGGCGGGCGTGTTTCCCGGCCACATCGAGCGCTCCTGGTCCGCTCCGCCTCCGCGGTAGGTGGTTTCCACCGTGAACGAGGCGTCGCCCTGGGAGTCGCGGGCGTGGAAGACTTCCTCGACGAGCGTCGCGTCGTCGCGCGGCGGCGGCAGCTTCGCGAGCCCCTGCGTCGCCGGACCCGCGACCAGGGCACGCGCGTAGGGGACGACGGGCAGCGCGTCGAGGGCGCCGCGCTGGCTGGTGATGGTCGCGTCGAGCCACCGTTCCTTGCCGCCGATGACGGCGCGCGCGATGGCATGATCGAAGGCGTACGGGCTGGGAAGCCGCTCGTCGAGCTTGTCGCGGCGCTCGGGGTTCACCAGCGCGACGTCGGATTCGATCCCCATCTCGCGCAGCAACGAGGCGAGCAGCACCGCCTTGTCCTTGCAGTCTCCGAAGCGGCGCTCGAGCACCTGCGCGGGACGGTGCGCGCGGTGGCCGTGGATGCCATTCTCGAGACCGAGGTAGCGGATCTCCTCGCGCACGAATCGGAGCGCGGCCTGCGCCCGCTCGGCTTCGGGGAGGTTGCGCCACGGAGCGACGAGCTGGGCGATCTCGGGCGACCCGGGCGCCTCGGGCTGGACGAGAGCGTCCGCCCACTTCGCCACCGCGCTCCAGGACTCGAAATCGGTCAGCTCCGCCGCCGGCGCGGGGTTGAACCAGGAGGGGACGTCCGGCTCCCAGGTGACGGCCGGAGGCGCGTGCCGATCCCAGCGATATTGATGGAGCCCGTCGACGAGGCGCTCTTCGGGCGCCGGCGCTCCCGGGCGAAGCCGCAATTGCAGCGCACGGTCGGCGGTGACGATGTAGCGGAGCCTCTGCACATCGCGTTCGCTGCCCAGATTGACCACCTGGGCGAAATGCCCCGCGAGCTGCGGCGGGTCGCCCGAGATCGACCAGGCGACGTCGATGACGTCGCCGGGGCGCACGTCCTGCAGGATGACCATCGCCTGCAGGCGGCCGTCGAGGAGCCGCTGCTCGAGGGAGGACTCGCGCTGCAGGACGCGCAGGTCGGCCTTCTTCGCGGCATCGAGGATCCGGTCGCCGCGCCGGATCTGCACCCGGTGGAACGTCACCGCCTCGTACTCGGGGTCGTACTCGACCATGATCTCGCCGGCCATCCCGACGCCATCCGGGGTGTTGAGCCGCTTCACCAGGCGCTGGAAGCGGACCCGCTCCCCGCCCTGGACGTGCATCTGCGCATCGATGAGGAAGCGCTCCACGGGCGACCCATTCGCCTTGGCGGGAATGGGCACGTCGGCCTCCTCCACCCAGGCGGGCGGCGGCGACGTCTTCAGGCTGGCGCCGACGAGGAGCGCGACCGCGAGAGGGAGCACCTCGAGACTTCCTCATTCATTCGAGGGTTCTGTCAAAGGTGTGTCCGGATGGCGAAGTGTCGTCAGCGCTCGCACAACTCCTCACCGCTTCTCGTAGCGCAGCTGGACGACGCCCGAGGAAAAGCTCTTCGCCTCGAGCAGGCGGAGCGACATGTCGGGAAGGCCGCTGGTGAAGAGCGGGCGGCCAGCGCCGAGGATGAGGGGGATGATATTGATGGTCAATTCGTCCACCAGACCCTCGCGGAGGAAGCCCCGCACCAGGACGCCGCCGTCGAGGTAGACACGGCGCAGGCCTTCGCGGTCGAGGCGCTCGGCGAGCTCGCGGGGCGGTCCCGACCACATCTCCTCGCCGTGGGTCGCGGGCGGCGGCCTCGTCGTGCAGACGATGACCCGCTTCTTCCCGTAGGGCCACTCGGGGAACCCGAGCACCGTGTCGTAGGTGCCGCGGCCGATCACCAGCGCGTCGATGCCGGCGAAGAACGCTCCGTAGCCATGCTCTTCGTCGTGGAAGGGCGCGAGGAAGTCGATGCTGCCGTCGGGCCGCGCGATGTAGCCGTCGAGACTCACGGCGATGAAGACGGCGAACCGGATCTCCATCGGGGACTCCGTTAGATTGACGCTGGATTCTACCCGACTTGGAGGCCGTGCATGTCCGGACCGGTCTACGCGCTCAACCTCTTCGACATCGCCAGCAGGGACGAGTACCTCGCCTACTCGAAACGATCGGCGAAGGAAGTTGCCGCCCACGGCGGGCGCGTCGTCGCTCTCGGCAAATTTCGCGAGGCCGCCGCAGGCGACATCCGGCCGCGCACCGTGCTCATCCTCGTCGAGTGGTCCTCGAAGGAGGCCTTCGACGGCTATTGCAACGACCCGAAGCTCGCCGATTTGCATCCTCACCGGACGAAGGGCGCCGGCAATTACATCTGGCACCTGTTCGATAAGCTCGAGGATCTACGTCCCTTGCTGAAGTAGGTGGTACGGTCGCGGCCATGGCTCGTGGCCGTGCCGCTCTCGGGTTCTCCGTCCACACCGGCTGGGCGGCGATGGTGGCGGTCTCTTCGGGCCCGGACGGGTCCACGGTGATCCTCGATCGACAGCGGCTCGTGTTGATGGGCAACGATCCGCACAGGCCACGCTTCGTCTATCACGCTGCCCAGAAGCTCGACCCGGGCGCCGCGGAACGGCTCGTCCGCGAATCGGTACAGGAGTCCGCGGCCAAGGCGAAGGCCGCCCTGGAACAGGCGGTAGCGGAGATCGAGACCAAGCGCTACCGCGTCGTGGCGGGGAGCATCATCGTCGGCTCGCAGTCTCCGCCGCGGTCGCTCGACTCCATCTTGAAGAGCCACTCGCTCATCCACGCCGCGGAAGGAGAGCTGTTCCGCTCGGCGATCCGGAGCGCGAGCAAGGCGCTGCGCATTCCCATCACCGAGGTCCGGTCGAGGGAGCTTGCGGCGCGGGCGGCGGCGATCCTGGGAATCCCGGCCGCGGAAATAGACGATCATCTCGCGGCGGTCGGGCGCGCGGCAGGCCGCCCCTGGGCGAAGGACCACAAGGACGCGTGCCTCGCCGCTTCCATCGCGCTCCGTGCGTAGCCCATCACTCGAGCAGCGAGCAGCGCAGCAACTCCGCCACGCTCCAGGCCTGCGCGATGCAGCCCTTCGCCTCGTGCGGCGGGTCGGCGTCGAAGATCTCCGCGATGGTCCCGAGGCCGAAATCGCCCAGGTGCTGGTCGAAGCCGGCGAGGAACGGTCGCAGGTCGTCGCCGGGAAACGCTTTGTGCCAGGCGTCGACGGCGAGAAGCTGGTTCGGCCGCAGCGAGGCGTCGTCGGGATCGACCACGTCGAGCAGGTGATCCCTCCCCGACGCTACGAACCGCGCATTGAACGATTCGCGCAGGCGATCGGCGGCGCGGGCGATTCCTTCGCCCGGGGCCCAGCGATCGAAGAGCCGGAGCGCATTGTAGAAGAGCGCGTTGATCTCGACGGCCTTCCCCCTCCGAGGAGTCACCACCCAGTCGCCCATCTTCGCGTCCATCCAGGTGAGCTGGTAGCCCTCAGCGCCCTGGCGAAGCAGCCCGTCCGCCGGGTCGACGCCGATGCCGAACTTGGTGCCCTCGAGGTGCGCGTGAATGATTCCTCGCAGTATCGGCAGCAGATCGGCGAGCAGCTTCCGGTCGCCGGTGACGGTCGTGTAGCGATCGACCGCGTGGAAGAACCAAAGTGTCGCGTCGGCCGTGTGATACAGGCCCTGCGACTCGCCCTCCGGGAACAGATTCGGAATCAATCCGTCACGCACGTGATGGGCGAAGGTGCGGAGGATTCGTCCCGCCACCTCGTGCCGGCCCGTGCAGAGGCACAGGCCTTCGAGGCTGATCATCGTGTCGCGCCCCCAGTCGGTGAACCAGTGGTAGCCGGCGATGACCGTCCTGTCCTCCGAGGCCTCACTCGATAGTTTGCGGATGACGAACTGATCGGCCGCTATCGAAAGCTCCGCCACGCGTCCGCTATGTCCCGTCGCGAGGGTGCGGCGGCGCTCTTCTTCTTCGCGGCAAAGCGCGCCGGCATCGAGCTTGGGATCCCACGCGTCCGTCGAAAGCACGAGCGTCGCCTCCTCGCCCGCGCCGAGCTGCATTGTGAGCTCGCACGGATAGACCAGAGGACCTTCGCAGTCGTAGCCGCGCTCCTCCTCGACCGCGTAGCGGACGGTGCGCGTGCGCGGCGGAACGGCCTGCCACTCGCCGTGCGAGGCGACGAGGAGCACCGGCAGCGAGCTGCCGCGATCGATCTCGCAGGTGCGGCCGTCGATGGCGACCGGATACTCGCGCGGCGCCTCGTCGACGCGGCCTTCGTGGGGACGGATCTGGAAGGCGGGGCGCACGATCAACGTGATCGGCTCCCGGGCGCGATAGCGGACGATGCTCACGTTCTTGCCGTGGGGCAGGAGGATGCGCCGCTCGACGGTCCGGTAGCGGAAGGCGGGCAGCCCGTTTTCGAGCCGCATCTCGTCGAGCTCATCCGCTCCGCACGCCGATTCGCCGAGCGAGCTCACCGCCAGGACACGCCCTCGCGGCGGCAGCAGCGCGGCGATCAAGAACCCGTGGAACCGCCGCGTAGGTTCGCCGCCGATGGTGCCCGAGGCATATCCGCCGAGGCCATTGGTGACGATCCACTCCCGCTCGCGCAGCATCCTCGGATCCTCGCCGCGCCGATAACCGATTCGCTCCATCAGTACTCCCGGCGCTTGAGGAGGTAATCGAGCCCGCCCGCGCGATACCACCGGTATCCGTAAGGCTCGAGCTCGATCTTGTGCGCGCCCTTGCCCTTTCGCTCGCTGTGCGCGTCGGTGAAGAGATTGATGAGCTTGTCCTCCTCGACGTGTACGGTGACCTCGAGGGGCGCGTCGCCGAGATTGTGCAGGATGACCACCGCGTTGTTGCGCCACTCGTAGCGCACGCCGAGCACGCTCTTCTGGCCGGTCGCGAGGATGCGGAAATCGCCCCACCCGATCTCCGGACATTCCTTGCGCATGCGGATGATGCGCTCGGTCCAGTTGAGCATCGACTCGGGATCGCGGCGCTGCTCGGCCGCATTGATGCTCTGGTATCCCCAGGGGCCTTTGTCGATCACCGGCCTGATCTCCGTTCAGCATCGGCGGCAGCCGGCGCCGGATGCCGCGATCGTAGAGCTGCATCGACTCGTCGGGACCGAACTCGGCGAAGACCTTCTCCCGCTGCTCTTCGGTGAGCCGGCCGAGATCGAGCTCGTCGTTGTTGCGCAGGAACACGCCCCACTGCGCGCTCTGCGGCCTCGCCTTGGTGCGCTCCATCGCCTTCGCCAGCGCGGGCGCGTCGGCGGCGGCGAGCGCGTAGAAGAGGTACTGGTTGACCTGGAAGTTGAACATCATCTGCAGCCGCTCGCCGTACTCGCCGAAGTACTCCATGTCCGTCGCCGGCCGGACGTTCGCCTCGGCGAGGAGGATGGCGTCGTCGCTCCGCCAGCTGAGAAAGGCGCGCAGATCGCGCAGCATGTCGTACTGCTCGTGCGGTTTGACGTTGGCGCCCTTCTTCCCGATCACGAACGGAACCGCGTCCATGCGGAAGCCGGAGACGCCGAGCTGAAGCCAGAAGCCGATGATGCGCCGGATTTCCGCCTGGACCGCGGGGTTCGAGGTGTTGAGGTCGGGCTGGAAATCGTAGAAGCGGTGGAAGTACCACTCGCCGGACTGCGGATCGCGCGACCAGGTCGACTTCTGTACGCCGGGAAAGACCATCCCTTTGTTCCAGTCGCGCGGACGCCTCGCCGACCAGACGTACCAGTCGCGGTGGCGCGAGCCCCTCGAGGAGCGCGCCTCCTTGAACCAGGGGTGCTGGTCCGAGGTGTGGTTCACCACCAGATCCGCGATGACGCGGATCCCGCGCTGGTGGGCGGCGCGGGTGAACTCCACGAAGTCGCCCAGCGTCCCGTAACGGGAATCGACGTTGTAGTAGTCGGTGATGTCATAGCCGTCGTCCCGGTCCGGCGAGGGGTAGAAGGGCATCAACCAGAGTGCGGTGATCCCCAGGCCGGCCAGGTAGTCGAGGCGTCGCGAAAGGCCGCGGAAGTCGCCCACGCCGTCGCCGTTGGCGTCGAGATACGTGCGGACATCGCAGTTGTAGATGACGGCGCTCTTGTACCAGAGGTCGGTGATGACGTCGGGCTTCCGCTCGCGCATGGGCCTGCGGGACGTACCCGAGAAGGGCCGCGGAGTACAACGGCAAATAAACGCTGCGTTGAGCCGTCATTCCTCGGAGATGCGAGCCCTGCGCGAGATGGACGTGGTCGGCAAGGAGGAACTGGTCCTCGCCGCCGGCCGCGTCCAGGTGGGCCGGTTCCGCTGCTCTCTGGCCCATCCGCTCTTTCGCGATTCCGGGCCCATCCAGAACTTCCTCCTCGCCTTTCCCCGCAACTCGGTGGAGATCACCCACGCGGGCGGAAAACCGATCGTCTCCGACCCCACCCGCGCCATGCTCTACAACCGCGGCCAGGAATACCGCCGCGCTGCCATCTCGCCGGACGGCGATCGGTGCGACTGGTTCGCCTTCGAGCGCGAGGACGTGGCGGAAGCGGTCGCGGCGGCGTCTGCCAGGGGCCCGCGCTCTGAAGATCGGCCGCTCCCGCTGGCCCAGGGGCCGGTGGACGCGGATCTCTACCTGCGGCAGCGAAGTCTCTTCGAGGAGGCGGCGTCAGCGACCCCCGATGCGCTCCGCGTCGAGGAGGGAGCCTTGCTGGTCCTGCAGAGGACCGTGCGCGCCGCGCTCCGCGTCGAGGGGGCTGCGCCTGAACGCCACCTAGATCGATCGCGCCGCAAACGGGTGGCGGCGGTGCAGGAGGCGATCGCGACTCGCTTCGGCGATCGGCTCACGCTCGCGGATCTCGCCCGCATCGCGGCCTGCTCGAGCTTCCATCTCGCCCGCATCTTCCGCGCGCAAACGGGCAGCACGATCCATGCCCATCTCACCCAGTTGCGCCTGCGCGCCGCGATGGAGCGGCTGGAACCTCGCACCGACCTCGCCGGTCTGTCCTTCGAGCTGGGGTTCTCCTCGCACAGCCATTTCACGAGCGCGTTCCGGCGCGCGTTCGGCGCCACTCCGTCGGCCGTGCGAGACCGCAGGCGCGACCTCAGAACCTCGATCGCTTCATCACGGTGAGGACGAGGGACACCGCCATCGCCACCTCGAGCCCGTAGGTGAGCGCCGCTCCGAGCGCGTGCAGCGGATGCCGGGGACGCTGGAGGATCCCAACCGCATGCGCCGCGCGCGCAACGATGATCGCCACACCGAACGCAATCAACGCGGAAGGGCGCGCCCCGAGAAGCTCCAGGAGGAGCAGCGCGAGGAGCAGGATGGGAGAGTGCTCGACCGCGTTTCCATGGGCGCGCTGGAGCCGGATGAAGGTCGCGTCGCCGGCCATGCCCGGCCCGATGCCTTCCCGCCTGCGGCGCAGGGAGATGGCCATTCCCAACCCGGCGATGAGGAGCAAGAGAGGCGCGGCGACGAGGGCCGTCTTGAGGGGCATGCACCGTTCCTCCCATTCACGGGAAGGCGGCGCAAGAGTGCGAAATCCGGACAGACGACCCGCTCCCACCGCGGATTCGTTTCCGGTGCCCCCGGTCGAAGCCGTAGAAAGGAGAAGCATGTTCCGCCGGGTACTACTGCTCGCGCTCCTTTGTGCGGCTTGCTCGCATCGGCAGCGGCTTCCTGATGGAAGCCTCGCCTTCCTCGAGGTGCGTAGCGAGCACTTCCGCCTGCGCACCGACCTGCCGGAAGCCGAGGCCCGAAAAGCGGTCGTGGAGCTGGAGCGGGTCCGCAACGCCTTCCTCGTCTCGCTCTTCTCCCCAGACCTGGACGCCGGAGCTCCGCTCGAGGTCGTCGCTCTCGCCGACATCGAGGAGATGGGCGAATTTGCCCCTCCGCGCACGCTGGGCTTCTTCGCGCAGTCCGCGACCGGTCACCGCATGATCGCGCTTTCCGGCGACGATCCAGCGGGATCCGTGGTCTTGCGGCACGAGCTTGGCCACCATCTCCTCTTTCTCGCCATCCCGCGGCAGCCGCGCTGGTTCGCGGAAGGAGTCGCCTGCTACCTGGAGACGACGCGCTACGACCGCTCCCGGGGGCAATGGGTCGTCGGCGAGCTGGACCAGCGGCGCCTCGAGTTCTCCGCGCGCAACCCGGTGTCCCACTGGGATGCAGTGCTGAAGATGGGGCCGCAGTACATGAGCGGGAACCCGGGCCGCGCCTGGGCGTTCGAGACGCATTCCTGGCTCCTCTTCCACTACCTCGCCAATACCCATCCCGCCGAGACGGAAGCGTTCCTCGGGCGACTGCAAGCGCGCATGGATCCGGTCGCCGCCTTCGCGCAGAGCTATCCCGGGATGAGCGAGCAGCGCATCGGCGAAGGCGTCCATGCGTACCTGAACGGCGGGAAGTATCTGCAGCGTTTCTTCTCGGTCGCCGAGCCCGAGGTGAAGATCGCGGTCCGGCACCTTTCCAGCGCGGAGACCCACGCTCTGCGCGCCCGGCTCCTGGCCTCGAAGATGATGCCTGGTTGGCTCCGCCCCGCCCGCAAGGAAGTCGCCCTCGCCCTCGCCGCGGACCCCGGAGAGCCGGAAGCGCTGGCGGTCGATTTCGAGATCACCGAGCGGCCGCTGGCCGATCACATCGAGCGGGCGCGCACCGCCGTCCGGCTCCATCCCTACGACGCGCGCGCCGCCTTGCTGCTCGCGGAGCGGCTCCCGTCGGGGGGCGAGCGCCATCTCGCCATCGAGCGCGCCCTCGAGCTTTCGCAGGAGGACCCGGACGCGCTGCGGCTCGGAGCCTTCGATTCGCTGGCGGGAGGTCGTTTCCCGGAAGGTCTCGATCGCGCGCGGCGAGCCCAGCGCCTGGCGGCCACCGATCCGCGCGCGCTCGACGTTCTCGCCGCTGCCCTCGCCGCCAACGGCCGCTGCGCGGAGGCGAGTCAGGTCGAGCAGCGGGCGTTAGAGGTGCTTCCCGACGGCACTCCGGAGACGACGGTTCGCCAGCTGCAGGAGCGCGCCAGGGAAATGGCCGGCGGCAGCCTGTGCGTGCGCCCCGTGGTGGAGGAAGCCGGCGGTCCGGAGACGACGAAGCATCCCCGCTGAATCGGCAGCGGCGATCCGCGTCTCAGACCATATGCCCCGGCCGAAGTGTCTGCATTTTCCGCTCCGACTGACGGGCGTTTGCGCAGCCGCCGCAATCGCCGGCTGTGCCAGCGTGCACGCGCTTCCCGCGCCGCCCGCAGGACCGGGCGCATCGCCGCTCCCTCTCAAGCTCGAGTACGCGCGCCTCGGAATCTTCACCTCGGTGCACGAAGACGTGGAGATCGAGCGGGTGTTCGTCAGTCCCGTCGATTCGCGCGTCATGCTGGTCACCGCCACCGGGCCGCGAGGAGGCGTATTCGCCACCACCGACGGCGGTCTCACCTGGTCGTTCGCCGAGATCGATCTCCTCGACGCGGAAGAAGTGGTTCCCGCGAGCGACGGAAGCGGCGCGCGCCTCTTCCGCGACGCGATCTTCGATCCGGCGGATGCGCGGCGGATCTTCGCCCGCACCCAGCGCGCGTTCCTCCGCTCCGAAGACGCCGGAGCGAGCTGGACTCCGTGCCCGCTCGCAGCCCCGGGCGAGCCCGCCGTCGCAGTCGACACCGCGGCATTCGCCGGCCGTTCCCTGCTCGTCGCGAGCGGCCGGTACCTCTATTCGTCCGAAGACGGAGGCCGCACCTTTTCGCGCAGGCCCATCCGGGTGGACGGCATCGCCGAGGACAACCGGGTTCGCGTCCGGAGCATCGCGGCGGACCCGGCCGATCCGGGCCGCGTCGTGATCTCCCTGCACGGCATCGAGGATGGCATCGACATCGCCCGGCGCATCGGCTCGGCGCTCGACGGCACTTCCGATCTCGGGCTGGCGGCGCTTGCGCTGGTGGACTCGCAGGACCCGCGGCCGCAGCGCTTCTCGCTCGGCGCCGGCCCTTCGGCGGTGCTGGTCAGCACGGACGGCGGGATCGAATGGCAGCGTTCGGGTCTCGCTCTCGACGCCTGGCTCGTCGCGCGACGAGGAGTCGTCTACGCGCTCGCGGCCTCTCCGGTGCTCGAGGCCGCGACGCTTGCCCTCCAGAAGCCCGCGCTTGCCGAGGCGGTGCGGCACCAGATGGGTGGGCTGCGCGTCGACGTGAACGCTTTTCGCGCAGCCTTCGCATACCCGGGGCGGGAGCGCCTGCTGCTCGGTCCGCTCGCCACCGCCCCGCTCTTCCGCTCCACCGACGGTGGCATCTCCTGGACGCGAGTCTCCGCCCGCGACGCGGAGAAGCTCGTCGCCCTGCGCGCGCCCATCGACAGGCAGCGCGCAGCCTGGCTCGATCCGCCGGTGAGCGCCGCGCCTGCGCGTTCTCGCGGTCCGGGAGGCGGCGGCGGTCCCGGAGGCGGTCGCGGCGGCGGCGGCGGAAGGATGCGCGGCCGCGGTGGCCGGCCCGGCGGTGGCAGTGCGCCGCAGAGGGCACAGCCTCGCGCCCGCGAGGGAAGCGCCGAAGCCACTCTCGCCTACCTCGATCCGGTGCGGCTGCTCTCCCGCTACAACGAGTCCCGGCCGCTCTCGGGCGTGGCCTCGTCCGGCGGCAACGCGCTCTACGCCTGGGTCCCGAGCGAAGCGCAATGGTCGCGCCTCGCCGAGGCCGCCCTTTCATCGAGCGACGCCGCAGGCGAGATCTCTCTCGGCCCGGGATATCCCGGAAAGAATCTGCCTCCGCAGCAGCCGTTCGAGTTGCTCCGCTCTCCGGATGGCGGATCGGCGTGGGAGCCGGCGGGGCCGTCCGCAAGCGAGTTCCCGGTCGTGCCCGACAACGGACGCCGCCCGCCGCCCTACCCGGAAGAGATCGCGAGCGCCGAGGGCGAGCTCATCATCGTATTCGCCGTCTTCGATCGCGACCATAAAGTCCTGCGACGCGGCTGGCGCTGGCTCGAGCCGGGGCAGGGTCACAGATGAACTTGCTTGCGGTACCCTGGCGCGATCGATGGCCTCGCAGTGGTACGAATCCTTCTTCACGCCGCTCGCGCTCGACTTCTGGCGGGCCGCGGTGCCGGCCTCGGCCACGGCCGAGGAGGCCGACTTCCTCGTGAAGCATCTCGGGGTAGCGCCGCGGGCGCGCCTGCTCGATCTCCCCGCAGGCTTCGGCCGTCATGCGCTCGCCCTCGTCCGCCGCGGCTATCGCGTGACCGGGATCGACATCGCGCCGGAGGCGATCGAGTCGGCGCGCCGCGAGGCCGGCGAGCTCGGGATCGAAGCGGACTTCCTGGTGGGCGACATGCGCAGCGCTCCGCCCGGCGCTCCCTACGACGGCGCGTACTGCTTCGGCAACAGCTTCGGCTACCTGTCGCATGAGGACACGAAATCGTTCGTCCGGAACGTGTTCCACGCCATCCGGCCGGGCGGTCGCTGGGCCATCGACACGGGCTGCGCAGCCGAGTCCTTGCTCCCCCACCTCGGCCCGGACCGCCGCCTCGAGGCCGGCGGGATCTCCTACAGCGTGCGCAACTCCTACGACGCCGAGGCCGGCCGTCTCCTCCAGTCCTGCGTGCTGGAAAAGGGTGCCGAGCGCCAGACCGCGGAAATCAGCTACGGGATCTATACCGTCGCAGAGCTACGCCGGATCCTCGCCGGGGAGGGATTCCGCGTCGTCTCGGCGTCGGGCTCGCTCGACGGGCGGCCGTTCCAGCTCGGCGATCGCCGCCTTCTACTGGTTGCCGAGCGAGGTTGAAAACCCGACCGGATCCGCTTGACCGTCGCTCTCACCATGGGTCTAATGCGCCGCCATTGCGACCTTCTGTTGGGGCGTCGCCAAACGGTAAGGCAGCAGGCTCTGACCCTGCCATTTGTAGGTTCGATTCCTACCGCCCCAGCCACTCACTCCGAGGACGGCCAGTGATCGAGGAGAGTCGCGCTCCGAGCAACTTCATCCGGCAGATCATCGACGAGGATCTCGCCTCGGCAAAGCATTCGGAAGTGGTCACCCGCTTCCCGCCCGAGCCGAACGGGTACCTCCACATCGGTCACGCCAAGTCCATCTGCCTGAACTTCGGCATCGCCCGCGACTACAAGGGCCGCTGCCACCTGCGGATGGACGACACCAACCCGGCCAAGGAAGAGCAGGAGTACGTCGACGCCATCAAGGCGGACGTCCGCTGGCTCGGGTTCGACTGGAACGGGCACGAGTACCACGCCGCCGACTACTTCCCCCGCCTCTACGAGTGGGCGGAGAAGCTCGTGCGCGAGGGCAAGGCCTTCGTCGACGACCAGAGCGCGGACGAGGTGCGGCGAACGCGCGGCACGCTGACCACGCCCGGAGCGCCCTCGCCCTTCCGCGACCGCTCGCCCGAGGAGAACCTCGATCTCTTGCGCCGCATGCGCAAAGGCGAGTTCCCCGACGGCTCGCGCACGCTGCGGGCGAAGATCGACATGGCCTCGCCCAACTTGAACCTGCGCGATCCGGTGATGTACCGGATCCGTCGCGAGCACCACGACCGCACCGGCGACGAGTGGTGCATCTACCCGACCTACGACTGGGCCCACGGGGAGTCCGACGCCATCGAGGGCATTACCCACTCGCTCTGCACCCTCGAGTTCGAGGCCCACCGCCCGCTCTACGACTGGTACCTCGAGCAGATCGAGGTGCCGCACAGGCCGCGCCAGATCGAGTTCGCGCGCCTGAACATCACCTATACGATGCTGAGCAAGCGGCACCTCGGCGCCCTCGTCGCCGAAGGGCTCGTGTCCGGCTGGGACGACCCGCGCATGCCGACCATCGCGGGCCTCCGGCGGCGCGGGTACACGCCGGAGGCGCTCCGCCTCTTCTGCGACCGGATCGGGGTGGCGAAGGCGGACAGCACCGTCGAGGTGGAGCTGCTCGAGAACACGCTCCGTGAATTGCTCAACGTCTCGGTGAAGCGGGCGCTCTGCGTGCACCGGCCGCTCAAGGTGGTGGTGGAGAACTGGGAAGACGGCAAGGTCGACGAGATCGAGGCGCCGTTCCTGGCCGACGATCCCTCCGCCGGTTCGCGCAAGCTTCCCTTCACCCGCGAGCTGTTCATCGAGCGCGACGATTTCATGGAGGTTCCGGGCAAGGGGTTCAAGCGGCTCTCCCCGGGGAAGGAAGTGCGTCTGCGGCACGCGTACGTCTTGCGGTGCAACAGCGTGACCAAGGATTCGCGCGGCGAGGTGACCGAGCTTCGCGCCACCATCGATCCCGATACCCGCTCCGGAAACCCGAAGGACGGCCGCAAGGTCGGGGGCGCGGTCCACTGGGTGTCGGCGCCGCTCTCGAAGCCCGCGACGTTGCGCCTCTATGATCGCCTCTTCAGGGTCCCGAATCCGGGCGCCGGTGAGGCGGATTTCCGCACCCAGCTCAACCCGCACTCGCTGGAAATCCTCGACGGTGCGCGCATCGAGCCAGCGGTGGCGGAGGCACAGCCGATGGAGCGCTGGCAATTCGAGCGCAAGGGCTACTACGTCGCCGACGCGAAGGACTCGAAGCCGGGCGCGCCCGTGTTCAACCTCATCGTGCCGCTACGGGACACGTGGGCGAAGGGCGGCGGTTAGTCAACTCCGGTTTTCCAGGCGGATGACGAGGCGCAAGCCCGACCACGTCTCGTCGATGGCGCAGACCTTGTTGTCGACGAGCCCCGTGGGAAGAGCGATTTCGCGAACGACGTTCTCGGTCATGTCGGTCGGGACGCCGGATGCCTTCTTCGGCCACCCGATCCAGAGACCACATGCGGGAGCCATCCGCCGCCGAAGCGAGGCGAGCTGCCGTTCCAGCTCCGCGCGCTTCGAGAAAAATGCCACGATGACGTCGAGGGGCGTCTTGCCAGCCAGCCCCACCTGCACATGGACGTTCTCGGGCAGCTCACCGAGGGTCTTCTCGAAATCCGGCGGCGGGCGGAAGAGCGCGACCTCGTGTCCCGGCTTGATGCCGAGTTTCGTCGCGAGCGGCGTCCCCGAGTAGCCAGCCATCATTCCTCCCCACGTGCAAGGCTATCCGCGCGCTTGAGCAACGTGGGAAGGCGGTACGGGCCGTGCATCTCGCGCACAAGTCTCGCCGCCCGCTCCGGATCCATCCCCGCCGCCGTCACGAAAAGCGGATGCCGGCTCGATCCTCGCACAACCGGAATCGCGTGACTCCCGTGGAATTCCGACTTCGCGACTCCGACGACCGGGACGCTCCGTTCGAGCGCCTCGTACAGATGCGCGCCGAGGCCGGGCTTCCCGGGAGCTAGCCAGACGTGCGCGTCGACGACCACCGCTTCGACGTCCGTGCCGCGCGGCACCCGGTCGCGCGCGGCGAGCAGATGCGGCAGTTCCCGTTTGTAGAATTGCCCGGGCTCGTAGGGCTCGACCGTCGCGGACGAGCGCACCACGAATTCGAAGACAGACTCCGCATCCGTCCACTTCGCGAAGCCCACGCAGGTCGCCGTAGCCCCGCGGTCGCCGTAGTGCACATCGAGGCAGAGAAGCATGACGAGACCTTCGTTTCGAAGTATCACCTGCCCGACCCGCCAGGAGGCACCGATGAGCCGTTGGGCGTTCGCAGTCCTCGCACTCCTCTGCCAGCCCGTTCTCGCGCAAGCTCCGGAGGCCGTTCCCGCGATTCCCTTCGACTCGCCTCCCAACGTCCTCCAGCTCCCCAAGGATCTCTACCTGGGCGAGGTCGCTGGCGTCGCGGTCAACTCGAAAGGGCACATCTTCGTCTTCCACCGCGGCAACACCAACGGGCCCGCCTACGCGGCCGCCGCCGCGCAGCTTCTCGAGTTCGATCAGGACGGCAAGTTCGTCCGCGAGATCGGCAAGAACCTCTACGGCTGGTCGTTCGCCCACACCGTCCGCGTCGACAAGGAGGACAATGTCTGGGTCGCGGACAAGGGCTCCGACCTGGTCATCAAGTTCAACCACGAAGGCCGCGTCGCGCTGGTGATCGGCCGCAAGCTCGAGGCCTCCGACGAGGACACCGCGCCCCTCAAGCACCCGAAGCCCCCGCTCCCCGCCGAGGACGGCCGCTTCCGGCAGGTCACCGACGTCACCTGGAACCCCCAGGGCGACATCTTCATCAGCGACGGCTACATCAACTCCCGCGTCGCCAAGGTGGACAAGAACGGCAACTGGGTGAAGTCGTGGGGCGAGCGCGGTGACAAGCCGGGCGAGTTCAACACGCCGCACAGCATCGCCGCCGACGCGAAGGGGAACATCTACGTCGCCGATCGCTTCAACCGCCGCATCCAGGTGTTCGATAGCGACGGGACCTTCCAGCGCGCCTTCAGCATCGACGTGCCGTTCGACCATTCCATCCGGCCGGTGATCGGCAACAAGGTCGATCCCAACGCCACCTCCGGGACCTTCTCTCCGGGCGCGCCGTGGGCCATCTGCAGAAGCTGCTCCTCCATCCGGCGCGCACAGCGGCGAACGCGGCGCCTGGAGGACGGTGATGGGCAACAAGGAGATTGCCGCCGAGCTGTTCGCGCGCTTCTCCCGGAGCGACATCCCGGGCGTCCTCTCGCTGATGACCGACGACGTGGTCTGGCGGATCCCGGGAAAGAAGGAGCTTTCGCCCGCCGCGGGCGACTACGGCAAGGAACGCATCGGCCGGCTTTTCAACCGCATGCTTTCCCAGCTCGAGAGCGGCTTGCAGATGACGGTGCTGGGCTCGGTCGCGGAGGGCGACACCGTCGCCGTCGAGGTGGAATCGAGCGGCGATCTGAAGAACGGACGCCGTTACCGGCAGCAGTACCACTTCGCGATCGTGTTCCAGGACGGGAAGATCGCACGGGTCCGCGAGTACCTCGACACGCAGCACGCCTTCGACGTCTGGATGCGGCCCTGACTCACCGCCGCTTCCGTTTCATCGAGCCGATCACCGTGGGCGGCGGTCTCGACTGGATGTACGCCTTGCCCTTGCAGGCGCAGTGGCCTTCGCGCTTCTCGGCGACGGAGGAGGAGTACGGGAAGTCCTCCACCACCACGTTGAAGAGCTGCCAGCCGCTCCAGCGGATCTGGTGCTTGCACCTTTCGCACACGACGGCAGCTTCGGTCCGGTCGACCATGCGACCCCCGGTCACCCCGCGTATGGAGGAGACAACGTCGCGGGTCGCGCGGAACAAGAATCAGCGATCGAGCACCGCGACCTCGAGTTGACCGAGGCGCGCCGGGTCGCCGACGACGTCCATCGCGACGATCTTCCCGGCCG
>VBKL01000143.1 GCA_005879805.1 Deltaproteobacteria bacterium
CGTCTCCCGGGCATGGCGATGCAGCGATACCCGCCGCAGGGCACGGCCGAGGGCGGACATCGCCTCCCGGACGTCCTGGCGCGCCTCGGCGCCTCTCTGCTGGCGTGGATCCATACCCGTCCTAACGGCACGGACCGGGAAAACTTGAGCGGTACCGAACAAAGACCCGGTGCGCCTTACCCCGGCGTCCCTTTCGCCACCTTGGCGGGATCGGTCGGGAATCGTGCGAACTCCTGCAAGAGACCCTGGCAGAAAGCGAGGACCGCCCTGCCGTTGGCGAAGAACTGGAAGAGGGCCAGGTCGGCGCCTCGCGCACCCTCGACGCCCGCCACCGGCTCGAGAACGTTGAGGAGATCGATCCCTATCTCCACCTGGAAAGCTTCCGGTCCGCCTCCGATGCGGATGGCGACAGTCGGCTCGATGCTCGCCTCCAGCGACGCGGTGCGCGCGGCGTCGCCCCCGTGCACCGCCTCGAGCATCTCCTCGAGCGACTCCAGGAATTGGATGAGGTCGAGATCGAGCAGCGTCGCTTTGGGGACCGCGAGGAGGGGCGCGAAGCCGAGCTGCGGCTCGTGGCGGTAGCGCTCGACGTACGCCTCCATGGCGAGCGAGGCGGGCGAGGTGATTCCGTCGGAGATCCGCCGCACGAGCTCGATCCGGAACCGCAAGCTCGAGGACTGGTTGAGGAGGACCGCCACGTCCGGCTCTTAGCACGCCGTGGTATGAGGCGCGGTTCCGCATGCGGCTCCTCCGCTCGTTGATACTTCCGGCGCTCTCGGGCGTCCTCTACTTCGTCTCCTGGATCGGATTCGGGATCTGGCCGCTCGCCTTCGTCTGTTTCGTGCCCCAGGTCTTCGCGCTGCGCGACGCGACCGGCAAACAGGCCCTCCGCCGCGGCTTCGTCTTCGGCTTCGTCACACATCTCGGTGGGTACGCCTGGATCGTCCATCTGCTCAGCACCTTCGCGTTCTTCCCGACCTGGCTCGCCTTCGTCGGCTACCTGGTGGTCTGTGCGGCGCAGGGCGCACTCCTCGCCGTCTTCTCCTGGCTCTTCCGCAAGGCCTGGATCGCAACCGCCTGGCCCCTGGCGGTGCTGCTCCCGCTCTGCCTCGTCGCCACCGAATTCGTCTATCCGCTCCTCTTCCAGAGCTACACCGGCGTCGCGCTCCTGCCGGCGATCCAGCTCGTGCAGATCGCGGAGCTGGGCGGCGTCCTGCTGCTGTCGGCGGCGCTCACCACCCAGACCGCCGAATTGAGCGCGCGCGGCGCCGAGATCGTCATCTGGCCGGAGGTCGGCTACAACGTGCGCGCCGTCCGCGACGGCCAGGACGGCCGCGAGATCTCGAACGGCATTCCGGTCTGGCTCATCGCCGGCGTCGAGCGCGCCGGGTCCGACAAGGAGCGCTGGAACAGCGCCATCGTCGTCTCGCCCGAAGGGAAGATCGGCGACCATTTCGACAAGATCGCTCTTCTCGCCTTCGGCGAGTACATTCCGTTCGGCGACTGGTTCCCCTTCCTCTACGAATGGTCGCCGCTCGCCGCCCACCTGACGCGGGGAACGACCACGGCCCCGCTCCACGCCAGGGGGTACCGGTTCGCGACCTTCATCTGCTACGAGGACATCCTTCCCGGGATCGTCCGGGATATCATGCGCGACCACGGCGACGGCCGCGCCCACGCGCTCGTCAATCTGACCAACGACTCCTGGTACGGGGCCTGGCACGAGCAGATCCAGCATCTAACGCTGGCGGCGGTCCGCACCATCGAGCACCGCCGCTGGCTCTTGCGCGCGACCTCCACCGGCATCAGCGCCTTCGTGGACGCGAGCGGGCGCATCGTGCAGGCGATTCCCAAGGATATCCGCGGGGTCTCGATCCGCGAGGTCCCGATGCTGTCGGGAGCGACACCTTACGAGCTCGCGGGCGACTGGCCGGGCTGGCTGTCGCTCGCCGTGCTGGCCTTCGTCGCGGCGCGGCAATGGCGCCGCCAGGCCGCCCTCCGGGCAGGTACCGGGAGGGGTAGGAGCAGTCCGGAAGTTCGCAGTTGAGAAGCCCGGCTCCACCCCTTATCCTGCCCGGCCGCCTCGAACACGCTGGTCAGCGATCCACGGGAGCCGATGGAGCCGGAATACATCCTCGTCAAGGGTGCCCGCGAGCACAACCTCAAGGGCATCACGCTCGAGATACCCAAGAAGAAGCTGGTCGTCTTCACCGGCGTGTCGGGGTCGGGAAAGAGCTCTCTCGCCTTCGACACGCTCTACGCCGAAGGGCAGCGCCGGTACGTCGAATCGCTCTCCGCCTACGCCAGGCAATTCCTCGGCCAGATGGAGAAGCCGCACTACGACGTCATCCGCGGGCTCTCCCCGACCATCTCCATCGAGCAGAAGGCCGCCTCGAACAACCCCCGATCGACCGTCGGGACCATCACCGAGATCCACGACTACCTGCGCGTGCTCTTCGCCGCCATCGGCAAGCAGCACTGCACCATCTGCGGCAGGCGGGTGGGCAAGCAGAGCGCGCAGCAGATCGCCGACGAGCTCGCCAAGCTCCCCGAGGGCACGAAGCTCACCCTGCTCGCCCCGCTCGTCGAGCACCGCAAGGGCGAGCACAAAGACATCCTCCAGGATGCGCGCAAGCGCGGCTTCGCCCGCGCCCGCATCGACGGGGCCGTCCGCTCGCTCGACGAGGACATCGACCTCGATAAGAAGCGCAAGCACGACATCGCCGTGGTGGTCGACCGACTGGTCGTCAAGGGCGGCGAAACCGACCGGCGGCTCATCGACTCGGTGGAAACGGCCCTCCGCGAGGGCAAGGGCATCCTCCAGGCGGTCACCCAGCTTCCACACGCGGGCGAGACCTTCTCCATCTACAGCGAGAACCTCTCCTGTCCGGTCGACGGGATTAGCTTCCCTGAGCTCGCCCCCCACAGCTTCTCTTTCAACAACCCGCTCGGCATGTGCCAGGAGTGCAACGGGCTCGGCTCGCGGCCGGAGATGGATCCGGACCTCGTCATCCCCGATCCCTCGAAGAGCATCCGCGAAGGCGCGGTCGAGCCCTGGTCACATGCCATCGAGCGCGGCGGCGGCTGGACGTTCCGGATGATCGAGTCGCTCTCGCAGTCCTTCAAGGTCCCGCTCGACAAGCCCTGGAAGGAGCTGCCGAAGGAAACGCGGCAGATGCTGCTCCAAGGCTCGGGCGATCAGACGATGAGCATCAAGTGGAGCGAGGGCGGCCGGAGCGGAACGTACAAGACCAGCTTCGAGGGCATCATCCCGATGCTCATGCGCCGTTTCAAGGAGACCACCTCCGAGAGCATGCGCAAGCACTACCTGCGCTACTTCAGCGACAAGCCCTGCTCGGCGTGCAAGGGCGAGCGCCTGCGGCCGGAGAGCCGCGCGGTCACCATCGGCGATGTCGGCGACGTTCCCGGCAAGAGCATCGTCGAGGTCTCGCGCATGACCATCGACGGCGCCACGGCATTCCTGCAGGAAATCTTCCTGGAAGGGAACGACAAGGTCGTCGCCGCCGAGCTCTTGAAGGAGATCGGCAACCGGCTCCGCTTCCTCCTCGACGTCGGGCTCGGGTATCTCACCCTCGATCGGCCCGGCCCGAGCCTCTCCGGCGGCGAGTCGCAGCGCATCCGGCTCGCCTCGCAGATGGGCAGCGAGCTGACCGGCGTCATCTACATCCTCGACGAGCCGTCGATCGGCCTCCACCAGCGCGACAACGCCCGGCTCCTCGGGACGCTCAAGCGGCTGCGCGATCTGGGCAACTCCGTCATCGTCGTCGAGCACGATGAGGAGACGATGGAGGAAGCCGACTGGCTGGTGGACTTCGGGCCCGGAGCCGGCGAGCTGGGAGGCGAGGTGGTCGCGGAAGGCACGCCGCGCGAGGTGATGCAGTCGCAGAGGTCGGTCACTGGCGCTTATCTTTCCGGCCGGCGGCGCATCGAGGTCCCGGCCCAGCGGCGGCGCGGGAGCGGCAAGACGCTCCGCCTCCTCGGGGCCGCGGCGAACAATCTCAAGGACGTGGACGTGGAGTTCCCCCTCGGCTGCCTCGTCGCCATCACCGGCGTGTCGGGAGCGGGGAAGTCGACGCTGGTGAACCGCATCCTCTATCCCGCGCTTTCGCGGGCGCTGTACGGTTCGCGCGAGGCGCCGGGCGCGTACAAGGCGCTTTCCGGCATCGAGCAGCTCGACAAGGTAATCGACATCGACCAGAAGCCGATCGGGCGCACGCCGCGGTCCAACCCGGCGACCTACACCAAGGTCTTCGACTGCATCCGCGACGTCTTCGCCCGCACGCCGGAGGCGCGCGCCTACGGCTACGAGCCGGGCCGCTTCAGCTTCAACGTGAAGGGTGGCCGGTGCGAGGCGTGCGAAGGCGACGGCATGAAGGTCGTCGAGATGCACTTCCTCGCCGACGTGTACGTCCCTTGCGAGATCTGCCGCGGCAAGCGCTTCAACGACGCCACGCTGCGCGTGACCTTCAAGGGCAAGAACATCGCCGAAGTGCTCGACATGTCGGTCCGCGAGGCGATGGAGCACTTCTCGGTGCACAAGGAGATCGTCCGCATCTTGAAGACGCTCGAGGACGTGGGCCTCGGCTACATCAAGATCGGGCAGCCGTCACCGACGCTCTCGGGAGGAGAAGCGCAGCGCATCAAGCTCTCGCGCGAGCTCGCCCGCACCGATACCGGCCGCACCCTCTACGTCCTCGACGAGCCGACCACCGGCTTGCACTTCGAGGACATCCGCCGGCTGCTCGTGGTCTTGAATCGCCTCGTCGACGCGGGAAACACCGTGCTCGTCATCGAGCACAACCTCGACGTCATCAAGTGCGGCGACTACGTCATCGACATGGGCCCCGAAGGCGGCGATCTGGGCGGATATGTGGTGGCGACCGGGACTCCCGAGGAAGTGGCGCGGGTGAAGCAGAGCTATACGGGGCAGTATCTGGGGAAGGTGCTGTCTCGCGCGCGGGTCGCGGGGTAGCCCGCTTCGCGGCGCGACGGCTCGGTTGCGAGAATGGCCGGCTAGTGGCCGCGATCGCGCACGACGATCGTCCGCACGTACCGATCGACGAGCTTGCGCTGCTCGAGCGGAACCTCGAGCACGATCTGCGGGTCGAGCCGCGAAGCCACCTCGTAAAGAACGAATCCCTTCGCGAGCCCGGCCGCGTCGGCCGCAAGGAACCGCTCCAGGGCGGGATCGGAGCCCTTCGCGCTCCGCTCCTTGGCGTAGGCGCTCGCCGTCTTGCGCAGGCAGACCTCCTCCTGCTGCGAATTCCAGCTACGCTGCGGCGAGACCGTCCTTCCCTCGCCGGGGACCTGCTCGGGGGTAGGGATGCGCTTGCACATCGCATAGACGCCCCACCAGATCGCGGCCGGGTCTCCTTCGCGGGCGACGGTGACGAGCTCGTTATCGCGGATGAACGCGGTCTTGGGCCGCAGGGGGTGGTCGTCGACGATGGCGCCGATCCGCTCCTCGATGCGGTGGAGCAAGATGAGGACGGTCGCCCTCGCCGGGCGCAACACGAGCGCTCGAGTCAACAGCTCGCGGGCCTCGCCGAAGTTTCCCAGCCGCGCGATGGCGTCCGCCTCCGAGAAGAAGGCGAGGAAATCGTCCGGGTTGAGCTGCTCGGCTTCTCGGTAATGTTCGATGGCGTCGCGGGCCTTGCGCTGGCCCAGCTCGCAATCGCCGAGCCCGATCAGCGCGGGATAGCAAGTCGGACACGCCTCGATGACTTCTCGATAGCGTCGCTCGCCCTCGGGAAAATTCCTCGCGCCAAATGCGCGCTCGGCCGCCTCGAACGCGCTCCGGACGGCTTCGGGAAACTGGAATTGCTCGACGGTGCGCTGCCCCGTTGCGGAGACGGAGACGACCGGTGAATTGACGAACGGCTTCGCGGCGGGCCAGTACAGACTCGCATAGTCCTGCGGGCCTTGTGGCTCCTTCTCCTTCTTGTCAGCGACTTTCGGGACGGATTCCTTGCCAGGGGCTTCCGCAGGGACAGCCTGCTTCGGGCCGGCCTCCTTTGCACCCGCGCACGCCGCGAGCAGCGCCAGCGCAACAAGAATCGAACGGAGCTCCCGATTTGCACTGGTATGTGAATCCTGGATGACGCAATCGAGCCGCGCCTCGGAGTGGGTCCGGTGGCCTCCCGACTGTGGCACGGTAGCGCTGACTTCTAGCACGGCCCTGGTCTACGGTTCAGCGCGGCAACTCTCGAGTCGCTACCGCGTACGCACGCCGCCGCATCTTGTAGGCGAACGGCCCCAGCACGAGCGCGAACGCGATCATCGCCAGCATGAGGTTCCGGTCGAAGCCAACGTCCTTCTTCTGCACGACCAGCCATGCGGAGTCTGCGACGGGAATTCCGACGGACCGGAGATCGTCGCGAAGGAGGTTGCCTACGTCGCGAGAGACGATGCCGTGCACGTGGACGACGTCGTCGACCCAAACCTTGTCCTTGTCGCCGGCATCGATCGAGACGACGACCGGCGCCTCCGCGAGCGGGATGTACAGCCGCTCGTCGCCTGACCGCTTGAGACGGAGCGCATTGCCAGCCGTCGCCGCTGCGAGCTCGAGATACTCGCCGTCGTGAACCCGCCCCGCGGCGAAGTCCGCCGCCGTAGCCTTCACCGGCGGCCCCTGCGGAACGTTATGGAAGTATGTGAAAATGGCGAGCGCCGCGAGGCACCCGGCGGCCCCGAACGCAATCAGCGCGCTCTTCTGTGCCGATTCGGTCTTCGCCAGGACCGGCTCCGGCGAAGTTGGATCGCGCACTCGATCGTCCGTCCGCACGGCGACGACCAGCCGCAGCGGCAGATAGATGGCAAGGCCGAGCAACAGGGCCGTCAGCCGGTCCGAGGAGAAGCCGAGCCGGTCCTTCTCCAGCGCCATCATCGCGCGGAACGGCCCGCTCTCGGTGAACGTCCAATAGAGCGCCGGGACGACCGCGATGGCGGTAATCAGGTACTCGAGCTTCTTCGAGGGTTTGCGGAAGTTCATCGGCCCGCGAGACTAGCACCGCGACGCGGTTCATATCCTGCCGCGGCAACTTCCCTTGCCCGAACTGGTCTGGTCCATCTCCCACAAACTGGTACTGGCGACGAGACCACTCGCCGATGAGGATGACGCCAGGAGATGGTCATGCCCACGCCTCGCGCCGACGTCCACGACTTCGACTTCCTCAAAGGCATCTGGTCGGTCGCCAACCGCCGCCTGAAGGTGCGATGGAAGGAGAGCCACGACTGGGACGAGTTCCCTGGCACGCACTTCGGCCACGCCGATCACCTCGGGGGCATCGTCAACGTCGACGAGATGGCTTTTCCCAGCAAAGGGTTCTCCGGATGGAGCGTCCGGATCTTCGACCTCGAGCAACGCCGCTGGGCGATCTACTGGGTCGACAGCCGGAGCGGCACCCTCTTTCCCCCCGTATTCGGCGGCTTCCAGGGGGACCGCGGAGAGTTCTACGGCGACGACCACGACGACGGTCGCCCGGTGAAGGTGCAGTTCCTCTGGACGCGGCTCGCCCCCGATGCGGCGAGCTGGGAGCAGTCCTTCTCGCTGGACGGAAAGGTCTGGGAAAAGAACTGGGTGATGAGGTTCACTCGGATCGCTTGAGGCGCCGGGTTCGCTGCATCGTCTCCATCGTCTGGGCGAGGAGCTTCGTGCCCGCCCGCAACGCGGTGGGACGGACTCCGCCAAAGCCGAAGACCAGCCCCGCCGACCGGGGGCGGCCGAGGTAGTAGTCGGAGAGCGCACCGACCTCGACGCCGTGACGGGCCGCCTCGTCCTGCACGTCGGCGTCTGCGAGCGAGTTGGTGAGCAGAGCCGACATCTGCATTCCAGCCTCGCAAGGCTGGGCTTGCAGCACCCCGCCGCACTCGGCGGCGAGGGCGGCGAGGAGCGCTTCGCCCCGTTCGCGGTAGACGGCGCGCATCCGGCGCAGATGGATCGCGAAGTGACCATCGGCGATGAACCGGGCGAGCGCAGCCTGGTTGACGGCCGCACCCGGTCCGCCAGCCGAGGCACTCGTTGCAGCCACGATGTCGACGAGAGGCGGCGGCGCCACCACGAAACCCAGACGTAACCCCGGAAACATCGTCTTGCTGAAAGTCCCCACGTAGACGACGCAGCCTGCCTGGTCGAGGCCTTGCAGCGCGGTCAGCGGCCGTCCCCGGTGGCGGAACTCGCTGTCGTAGTCGTCCTCGATCACCACCGCGCGCGCGTGCGCGGCCCATCGCAAGAGCGCCAGCCTTCGAGGCAAGCTCATCGTGACGCCGAGCGGGTACTGGTGCGAGGGCGCGAGCAGCACGGCGCGGGCGCGGGGCTCCCGTGCGATCCCTGCGCGGACGTCGAGGCCTTCTCCGTCCACCGGCACCGGAACGAGCCGCGCGCCGGCGGCCAGGGCGGCGCGCCGGGCCCCCAGGTAACCCGGTTCCTCGATCCACACCGGATCGCCCGGATCGATGACGAGGCGGAGGATTTCCTCGAAGCCGTGCTGGGTTCCCGCCGTCAGGAAGACCTGGTCCGCCGTGCAGCGAACGCCGCGGCCCAGCGCCAGATGTGCGGCGATCGCTTCCCGGAGCGGCCGGTGGCCCGCCGGATCGCCGCCTTCGAGCAGCGAAGAGCTGGCCCGGACGTGGCAGCGATTGACGATCCGGGCCCACAACGACGTCGGGAACAGGTCGAGCGCCGGAACCCCGGGCCGGAAGGCGCGGGGCGCGGCCCCCAGTCTGGGAGCACCGCCGGGGATCGTCCTCAGGAGGCGGGCCGCGCGCGAGAGCCGCGGCGTCCGTGGCCGGCCGGGCCGGTGCTTCTCGGCGCCTCCTTCCGGCTGGATCGCGAGCGCCGAAGCGACCCGCGTCGCCGAACCCCGCCGGGCCACGACGTATCCTTCCGCGGAAAGCGCAGCGAGCGCCTGGAGAACGGTGGTCCGGGCAACGCCGAGCTCGACGGCGAGCTGCCGTGAGGAGGGAAGCCGGGCACCGCTCTTCAGCGCGCCGGAGAGGATGTGTGCCCGCACTCCCTCGAAGATCTGCTCGTGGAGAGGCCTCGCGGCCCGCGCATCCACGCGCAGGAACAGGGACGCGACGGCGTCCCCGCGGGTCGGCGACTGGTCTGGTCGATCGGTGGCCAAGTGGTACTGGCAACCCTACCAGAGAGCTTGCAGGCTCTCGCGCATGAACGTCGTCGAGCTCAGGCAATACACGCTCCATCCGGGCAAGCGCGAGGTCCTCATCGAGCTGTTCGAGCGTGCGCTGATCGAGCCGCAAGAAGCCGCCGGCATGCGCATCCTCGGGCAGTTCCGCGACCTCGATCGGCCGGACCACTTCGTCTGGATCCGCGGGTTCCCCGACATGGCCAGCCGGGTGGAAGCGCTCTCCGCCTTCTATGGTGGTCCGGTCTGGAAAGCGCATCGCGAGGCTGCCAACGCGACGATGATCGACTCCGACGACGTTCTGCTGCTCAGGCCGCGGACGCCGGTAGTCGGCTTTCCCGCGGCCCGCGCGGAGCAATCGTCGACGATGGTCGTCGCCACCATCTGCCCCCGTCCCCTCGAACCCGAGGTGGCGCCGATGTTGACCGAGGCTGGTGGCCGGCCGCTTGCGACCCTCGAAACCGAGCCAGCCGAGAACGGCTATCCGGCGCTCCCGGTCCGTACCGGCGAAAACGTCGTCGTCTGGCTCACGTCGTTCGACAGCGCGGAGCAAGGTCGCCTCCGCCGCCTGCCTGCGCAGGTCCAGCAATTGCGGCTGGCACCGACGGCGAGATCGCACATGCGGTGACGAGCAGCCGATCCTGTCCTGATCGACGAACCGCGGCGGCTTCGCCTCGAGATCGATGATCGAGACGGTGTCTATCTGACCGTCCGAGGCGCCGGAGTTCCCATTGTTGCTTACAGCACGCCGATCTGCCTGAGGAACCCGACCTGATCGTAGAAGAGCCTCTCCTCGACGATCTCGCCGTTCTTCCAGCGCGCGACGGTGCAGAACTCCAGGGCGAATCGCTTGTTGGTCGGTTGGTGGACCTTGCCGTCGAGGCCCTTCCAGGGACCGATCATCCTGCCCTTCCAGTCAGCGACCGTGCAGGTATAGTCGCCCGAGGCGATCATGATCTTGTACGGATTGTTGTCTAGCTGGTTTTCGATCGATTTGAAGAACCCTACCGACTCGTTTTGATGCGCGTCGCGTCCCCGGGTCGGGTCGGGCTGCCCGGGCCAGAAGACGGCGGTGTCCGCCGAGTGCCGCTTGCGGAAGACTTCCCAGTTCTGGCCGTTCCATGCGTCGTCGAGGGTCTTCATCCGCTGCAAATTGTCTTCGCCGCTCACGAGTACCTCCAGCCTGAGTGCGTTCCCGGATCGTGTCACCTGTCGCGCGAACGCGCGCGCGAGCCTCCGCCCCGAGCGCGCCGCGGTCGCCATCTACCTCATCGCGGGTGCCTTCACAACGCCGCGACGAGCCCCTCGCCGCCGAGCGAATCCTCAAAAAGTTCGCTTGAGCCGGCGACGACTTGACCGCGATCACAATTCTGCCACCCACGCCTGAACATGTATTCAAAATTAGCGAAAGCTTGACTTGTGCAATGCGAGGGGTGCACAGTCGAGAAAAGCCCGAAGAGGTTACCGCAAGGCTCTTGAACATTACAAATAATCAAGCGTGTCGCAAACGTGGGAATGAAGGGAAGTCGCGCATCATGAGCCGGGAGATTTGCGAATTGTTCTCGATTTCGCAGGAAGGGGGAACATCACGATAGAAAGCCTCGACAGTCGTCGGTCGGACCCGTGCGAGCGGGGCCGTCTGGCCTGTGCGAGGAAGGCTCGATCGGATTGTCCGCCGGGGGGCCCGCGCCGTTTGCGGTTGAAGGCGATTTGATCGGTTTGGCTTGAATGCATGACTGCCTCTCGGGGGGGAAGGCATGTCATCCGTATGGAAGGCGCGTCGTTCGACGCGCGCGCGAAGTGTTCGCCACGACCTGCAAGTACTCGTTGGGACGGTAGCAATCGTCGCCAGCTCGAGCGGCAATGCAGCGGAGGCCCTTCGAACGGCAGGCGATCCCGCTGCGCGCGGTAGCGAGGCGAAGTTTTCCGCGCAGGCCGCCGCCACGTTCAATGGTCGCTGCGCCGCCGGCGGGCCCGACCTGAGGCCTCTCGCCGAGCGCGGCGCCGACACCGCCACCGCCACCGCCGCGGAAGCGGAGCTCGGCAGCCACCTCTTCGATGGGACAGCGCGCTTCGAGCATGGCGCCCAGCGCCGCACCTTCTGCCACTCTGCAAGCGGTACGCATCGGATCGTGGGCGGTAGCCTCGGCCCGGACCTCGCCACCGCCGAAGCCTTCTTGTGCAGTCCCGCTCTCGCCGCTGCGAGTGCGGCGCGCACGGCGGCCGGAGGAAGCGGCAGATGAGCTCCGACCTTCTCTTCAAGACGTGGCCTGTCTATCGATGGCGTTGTTCGCAGCCGGAATGGTGTTTCGCTATTCGCGCTCCCAGAAGATGGTCGTCGGAGAAAAGAGGTTGATTTCTTCGAGCGGACCGGAGGTGGGGCCCGGGTGATTCCGGCGTCCGAGGTGTGGGAGAGCCTGGACCAGGGCGCCATGAAATACCTGGTGGTCGACGTCCGCTCGGCCGAAGACTTCGCCAAGGGCCATGTCCCCGGGGCGGTCCACATGCCGCTTCAGACTCTCTTCCGCCAGGCGAACCTGTCGAGGCTCAACGCGAGTCGAAAGATGATCGTGCTCGTGTGCTCGACCGGGCACATGGAATCGATGGCGCTCGGAGGCCTGGTGGCGCTGGGCTTCGAGCCCTATGCATTGCGCTTCGGGATGATCGGGTGGCGGGCGGAAAGCAGGGTCAAGGCTGGCTCGTCCGGCCAGCAAGACGACGTCGTTCACGGCCTCGGGGCGCCAGTGGAGCAGTAATCCTTTCGATAATTAGTGTTGTTTACGCGAACATTGCCATGTTCGAGGGAGATCGACACATGCCGCGACTAGAACCTGTCTCAAGATCTTTTTTTGCTCTCGCTCTCGCCGCCCTCCTGGCTGGTCCCGCCGCCGCCGCCTACCAGGTGACCACCGTAACCGAGGGTGGCACCATCAGCGGCAAGGTCGAGTTCGAGGGGCTCGTACCGACCCGGAAGGTGATTCCCACCAAGGACCGCGAAACCTGCGGCAAGATCCGCAACGAGCCCGAGGTTACCCTCGGCTCCGACAAGGGCGTCCAGGATGCGGTGGTGTACTTGAAGAAGCTGACCAAGGGCAAGGCCTGGGAAAAGCCTGCCAAGAACCCCGAGCTCGTCAACAAGGGTTGCGAGTTCGTGCCCCGCGTACAGGCGCTGCCGTTGGGGACGAGCCTCGTCACCCTCAACGAGGACCCGGTCATGCACAACATCCACAGCTTCTCGGGCAAGAGCACCGTCTTCAACGTCGCTCTGCCGATCAAGGGCCAGAAGGCCGAGAAGCACCTCGACACCGAGGGAATGGTTCGCTTCGAGTGCGACGCGCACGGCTGGATGCGGGGCTACGTCTACGTCGCCGACAATCCCTACTACACCGTCACCGCCAAGAACGGCACCTTCAGCCTTCTCGACGTGCCGCCGGGTTCCTACACGCTGGTCGCCTGGCAGGAGTACGCGGGCGCAACGGAAATCCCGGTGACGGTCGAGGCCAAGAAGGTCGCGCAAGTCACGGTCGACTTGAAGAAGAAGTGATTTCGCGACGCGGCGACCTCGTCGCATCCGCCGCGGACGATCTCAAAATCGGAAAGAGAGAACACATGGATAAGACTGACAATCGGAGCGAGCGCCTGGCGATGCAAAAAGAACTGGGGGCAAAAGGCGAGCGCCCAGCGCGATCGCTGGGCATCAGCCGCCGTATCTTCCTGCACAAATCGGTGCTGGCAGGAGTCGGAGGAGCCGCGGCTGCCGGTTGGTTCCCTTTTCTGAACACCATCGAAGTGGCGCAGGCGGCGCAGACTTCCTTCAGGTTCGCCTGGATCTCCGACACGCACATGTACCCGCGGGAGGTCAACACGCGCTTCGTCGAGAAGACCATCCGCGCGTTCAAGGAAGTCCAGGCGATGAATCCGCCGGCGGACTTTCTCATCATCGGCGGCGACATTGGCCAGCTGGGCAACCCTGTCGAGCTCGAGCTCGGGGCCGAGCTGCTCAAAGAGGTGAAGACCAAGAAGGTCTACATCCCCGGGGAGCACGACTGGTACCTCGACATGGGCAAGGCCTGGGAGAAGATGTTCGGCGCGCCCTATTGGTATTTCGATCACAAGGGCGTGCGCTTCATCGGCCTCGACACCATCAGCCACGCCAAGGATTTCTGGACGATCAAGAAGATGACGCCGCAGGAGCGAATGGGCCACATGGCTACCCTCGACGGGACGGTGGGCGGGGCCTGGGCGGCGGTCGGTCCGGAGCAGCTCGCCTGGCTCGATCGCACGATGTCGAGCTGGCCGAAGGACAAGCCGGTCGTGATCTTCAGCCACAACCCGCTGTTCGACTACTATGCGCCCTGGAACTTCTGGGTGCGCGATTGGCGCGAGGTGAACGAGATCCTCAAGCGCCACGACAACGTCACGAGCGTCCACGGGCACGTGCACCAGGTGCTCTATCACGAGATCGGCAAGATGCGTTCCATCGGCATGCTCGCGACGTCCTGGCCTTGGCCCTACGCCCCCAAGGGCGTGCCCAAGCTCACCAAGTGCATGGTGCGGGTCGACCCCGGCGACTATTTCGACGGCGTCGGGTGGTCGGCGCTGGGGATGAACAGCGCCAGCAAGGTGGACAACGAGTACGTGATGTGGCGCAAGGACATCTACGCCACCGCGACGGCGGATTCGGGATGCGGGGACAACCGCAACCAGGTCCTGCATCCTCGGCTGGCGGACGCCGAGACCCCTCCCAATACCGCGGACGCCAGTCGCGCCCGCACGACAGAGAAATAACCATGAAACTGACCCGAAAAAATTGGATCTCCGCGTGCGGCGCGCTCGCTGTGCTCTTCTTGGTCGCCTCGCAGGCGGCGGCCCATAAGGAAAAGCACACCCCCGAGCAGCTCAAAGTGTTCGAGGAAGTGTTCCTGGAGCAGGTCCGGATAGGCGATCTGCTCTTCCACGGAGACGCCGAGACCGAGAAGACGATGGGCGTGCAACTCTCGAGGACCGGGATGTCCTGCGCGATGTGCCATCCCTTCGCCTCCGACACCCACCCGCACGAGTTCCCCAAGTTCCAGGAGCAGATCGGCAAGTTCTCGACGCTGCGGGACATGATCAACTGGTGCATCGAGAAGCCCAACGAAGGCGTGAAGCTCGATTCGGACTCGGACGCGATGAAGGCGCTCGAGGCCTACATCTACTGGTCGAATCGAGGCTCCAAGCTCGAGCCGGGGACGCATTGAGCGCGTCCATGAGCCAGCGCACCAGGGCGCCGTCCTCGGAGATCTCCAGGAGAGGTTTTCTCGGCGCGGCCACGGCAGCCGTGGGCGGGCTTTTCATCGGGCCCGCCCGGGCGTCGCCCGCGGGCGAACATCTGCTCGCGGGCGATCCGGCTCGCCTCACGCCGTTCGAGCGCGAGCACCTGCCTGTCCTGCATGCGCCCGGGTTCACCATCAACAAGGCCAAGGTCCCGCTGGTGGTGGAGATGGCCCATCCGATGACGGCCGATCACTACATCGAGGCCATCGAGGTGACCGACACGGCCGATCGCGTTCCCGGCAAAGGCGTCTTTCACCTCATGCCGGAGAGCGGCCGCGTGTATGTCGCCTTCCAGGCCCGGGTGGAACCTGGCAAGTCGGAGCTGACGGTGGCGGCGGTCTGCAACCGCCATGGGCGCTGGTCTTGCCGGCGGAGCATCGAAGTCGACCAGGGCGGCAGCGGCTGCAGCGGGACCGATCCGGCGGTGGGACGCTCCGCATCCGAGGAGGTCCACCCGCCCGCCATCCGCATCGCCGAGCTGGTGAAGGACGGCCGGCTACGCCGCGGTCAAGTCGTACACGCGCAGGTCAAGATCAGGCACCCCAACCGGAGGGGCCGCAGAATCCGCGAGGGGAAGATCGATCTCGAGTCGAAGCCGCTCTACCTCGAGCAGATGGAGGTCGAGTACGCCGGCGAGCGGGTCTGCAAGTTCGCGTTCACCGAGGCGTTGAGCGACGACCCGTTCCTCACTTTCGCGCTCTGCCCGAAGCGCGAGGGCACTCTCAAAGTGGTCTTCTCGAACAACCGCGGCCAGAAGCTGGAAGCGGTGCACCACCTCCGCTTCTCCTGACCGCAGGCCAACGGCTCGTGACAGGCGCAGCCGGCCGCGGTTTGGGTCCGGTTGCGCCAAACCGTGCCGCGGGCACCTCGAGTGGTCGATCGCCCGCGGGGGAGGATTTCCACTATCTGCGTCGCACAGGGAGGGGAACGGCGAGTTCGAAACTCACATTCCACCGTTTTCCGATGCGCACCGATACGAAGTCGCTGTCGGTAGTCAGCACGCGGTGCACGCCGAGGCGTTCGCCGAGTGCCGCGACGCTCGCATCGACGAGCCCGAGCCCGTTCTTGGAAAATTTGGTATCGATTTGCCGTGCCCTCTCCAGATCTTCGACCGTGGGCGGCTCGTACTCGTAGGCGCCGCTGGCAATGTCGTGCAGCAGATCGTGCATCACCTTGCGGCGTGATTGGAACCAGTAATCGACTTCGGCAAGCACCAAGCCCGGAATGATTGCCGGGCGCGCCGCGGCGAGCGCCTCCACGTACTGTTCCTCGTTCCCTTCGAGGGCGAGAATCCACGCTTTCGTGTCGAGCAGGAGCGCGCTCGTGGTCATGCGTCCACGTCGCCGAACTCGTCCGGACCGTACAGGAGATCTTCCCGCTCCTTCTTGGTCGCCTTGAATAGTCCTGTTCTCGGCCGCGGGCGGGCACCGCGATAAGCAGCCGTCACGGTGCGGATTCCGCGACGGATGAGCTCGGACTGAGACACGCCCTCGGCGCGGGAGGCTATGCGCAGAGCTCGCTCGTCCTCAGCGGCGATCACGACGGTCGTGCGGCGGTGTTTTGCCATATCCTCCATATACGCCCGCCGCGGCCGAGCCGTCCAGCGAACACCGCTTCACTGCTGGCGCTCCTGCGGAGTCTTCGCGGATTCCCCCTGCTCCTTGCCCTCGAAGAGATCGAGATCCCTGAGCAGGTCGGCGTTCTCCACCAGCCCGAGGTCCTTCACCAGCGCCTCGTCTTCGGCCGAAAGCTTCGTCTTCTGTGGCTGGTCGGGCGGTGGCTTCTGCTGCGAGGGTCGGGGGCGAGGCTTCGGATTCTCGCCCTGGGCGGATGCCAACGCGAGCGCGGCGAGGAAGGCGAGAAGCAAAGGGCGTCCTCACCGGCCGTGGAGCCGCTCGAGACGCTTTTCGCGGCGCTGCTCCTTCTTCTCGCGCCGCTCCTCCCTCTTCATCCGGCGCTCCTCCTGCCGCTGCCGGAAGCGCTCCCGGGCCTGGTCGCGCTCTTCGGGAGTCATCTGCTCCCAGCGCCGCATGTTCTCCAGGATCTGCTTGCGGCGCGCCGGGTCGGCGCGCAGGACGCCCTGGAACTGCTCGCGCAGCTGGGCGCGGCGTTCCGGCGGAAGGTCCTTGAACTTGCGCCAGCGCTCGAGGATCTGCTCGCGCTCCTCGGGAGGCATCTCGCGGAACCGGCGGAAGTTGTCCTCGACCCGCGTCCGGTCCGCCGGCGGCATGCGATTGAGCCGATCGAGATTCTGGCGGAGCCTTTCGCGCTCCGCCGGAGGAAGCCGCTGCAACTCGCGAAAGCGCTTGCGCAGCTCCTCCTGCTTCTCGGGCGGGAGGTTGCGGAAGCGGTCCTCGGCGCTCGGCGGCGGCGCCGTCTGGGCGCGGGTCACGCCGGGCGCGAGCGCAATCGCGGCGAGAAGCGCGAGGCCCGGAACGCGGCTCATGGCCTGCCCTCGGGCTGCAAGGTGTGGAGCACCTCCACCACCTCGAAGTCCTCGAGCGCCTCCTGGTTCTGGACGATGCCGAAGTCTTCGAACAGATCGAGCCGCTGCGCGAGGATCATCTCGTCGCGCGGACCAGGCTGGGACCGCTGCACCAGCGGAACGACGATCAGGGCCACGGCGGCAGGAAGCGAGGTGGGCGCGCACCTCCGCCGCCTCCGCCTCCGGCAACGAGCCAGCCAGCCAGGCGTTCAGTCGATCGGTGATGTGACCGGCAACAGGCATCTTCTTCCGATGTTTCGTTCCCGTGTCGAAAGAACCGCGCGGTGGAGCGAAGGTTACAAGGCCTTGCCCGCGATCCGGAACCGGATGGGTACGAAACCTCCGAGATCGAACTCGTCCCCGTCGCGGATCTGCTTCACGTCGATGCGCTCCCCGTGCTGATAAGTCCCGCGCTGCGAGCGCAAGTCCTCGAAAACAGGCTCTCCGTCCCGGAAGAGCACCCGGGCGTGCCGGGGCGACACCAGCGCTATGTCGAGGGCGATGTCGCAGGAAGGATCACGCCCGAAGATGAACTCCGTCTGCTTGATCTCGACTTCGGGACGTCCCTCGACGGAGACGAACACGCGCGGTCGCGCACCGCGCCGCGGCTTTCCGGCAGCGGACGGGACCAGGGTCATCCCGGGGGCGACCGCCGTGGCATAGGCCGCGAGCGCCCGCTCGAGGATCTCGCGCGGCGGCAGTCCCGTCCGCTCGGCGAGCCGCTCGACCAGTTGCGCGTCGTCCGGGCCCAGCGCGATTCGCGCTTTGCGCTCCGGCTTGCGCTTTGCGGCTTTGCGCGGCACCGCTCAGCTCCGGCGCGATAGCCAGCGCCCGAGCCCCAGGTCGCTGAAGACGGTCACCGCGACGAAGAGACAAAGGAGCAAGAGGAAGCCGATGACGTGCACCACGGTCTCGGCCTTCTGGTTCACGCGGCGGCGGGTGACGAGCTCGATGCCGAGGAAGACCAGGCGGCCGCCGTCGAGGGCCGGGATGGGAAGGAAGTTGAAGACGGCGAGCGACACCGAGAGGCTGGCAAGCACCATCGCGAACTCGCCCACGCCTCGTTTCACCTCGGCGGAGGCCTGCTTGACGATCCCGATGGGACCGCTGAGCGTCTCCACGTGGCCGCGGAACAACCCGCCCACCGCCTGGAGCGTGGCGACGTTGATCGCCCACACGTCTTTCAAGGCGCGTGGCATCGCCTCGGTGATCGGGACGTGGATGAGCACCCGGTCCCGATTCGCCTTGATGAAGCCGTTGTCGGGATGCACGCGCACTTCCTTCGGCGTGCCGTTCCGCTCGATGGCGATGACGCGCTCGACCGGCGCTCCCGAACGATGCAACTCGCGCAACAGGTCGTCGAAGGAATTGATCGGGACAGAATCCACCGAGACGATCCGATCGCCGGTCTGCAGGCCGGCCTGCGCCGCCGGACCGCCCGGGATGACCTGGATGCGCGTCGTTGCGAGGTCGGCGAACCCCAGCGTCGAATAGAGCAAGGCGATGATGAGGAAGGCGACGAGGTAGTTCACGCCTGGGCCGGCGGCGATGACGAGGAATCGCGCCCAAGCGGGTTTGTTCACGTAGGAGCCGGAGTCGTTGGGATCCTGGGCGGCCGGATCGTCGGGAGAGAACCCGGCGATCTTGCAATATCCGCCGAGCGGGAAGGCGCTGAGCCGGTAGTCGGTCTCGCCCCGCCGGAAGCCGGCGATACGCGGTCCGAAGCCGATGGAGAACGTCTCCACCCGCATCCCGAGGAGACGGGCAAGCGCGAGGTGGCCCGCTTCGTGGGCCGCGATGAGCAGGCCCAGGCCGACGACGGTCACGATTACGGAAATCACGGGCCGGCAGTGTAGAGCACAGGTCCCATCACGAGCGCAGCAAATCGATCGGGCAAGACCTAGGTTTCTCCGGATCATCACTTACGGGAGGACGGCATGAAGGCGCGCATCCTGGGGTTTTTCGCATCGATCCTCGCCGCGACGGCCTGCTCGCACAGCTCGGAGAAGCCGACGGCCAAGGTCGACGATTCCGGTCTTTCGCGGCTGAACGAAGATCAGATGCAGCCGGTCGACGACGCCCGGGTCGAGGAAGGCCGTGCCCGCGACGCCCTCGCCCGCGCCCGCGCCAACGAGGCGGATGCCAAGGCGCGCCTCGACGTGGCCGGCACCGAGCGCTCGGTGGCGGACGCCCAGCTCAAGCGCTCGCAGGCGGAACGCGACCTCCTCAAGAAGGAGTACGCGAGCCGCGACCAGATGGCCAAGGTGGACGAGGACATCCGCGCCTCCCAGCAGCGCATCCAGGCCGCGGACCTGAAACGGCAGTATCTCGAGCGGATGCTGCAGGTGGCCCAGGCCGAGAACCGGCTCGCGCAGTCGCATCTCAAGACCGCCGAGGCGATGACCGAGCAGGCCAAGCTGCGAGCCATGCGAACCGCCAACGTTCCGCAGGCCGAGAGCGCCAACGCGGGCGAGGTCGACTCGCGCGTCGCCCAGCTCCAATCGAGCGAGGCGCAGGAGCGCAAGCGGGCCGCGGATCTACGCGCCTCCGCCGTGGACCTCTACAACAAGTGGCAGGAGACCGACTCTCGCGTACGGCTGCTCGCCCGTCCGGAATCGCTCCCGGTCCCGGCTCCTACCGAGCAGCGCTAGATCTTCCTCCGCTCGCCGGTCTTCCGGTAGCGGAAGTAGTCCCGCAGGATCTCGCCGTGGTCGAAGCACAGCTCCGGCCACGGCACCTCCGCTTCGCCGAACCAGCGCGCGTCCTTGGCGTCGTCGGCGGCCTGCAGCTTCCCGCCGCGCACCTTGCACCAGTAGACGGTGGAGATGGTGTGCTTCCGGGCATCGCGCTTCGGGTCCGAGTAGGTGAAGAGCTGCTCGACCAGATCGACGTCGAGGCCCGTCTCCTCCTTCGCCTCGCGGACGCAGGCGCGTCCGACCTCTTCGCCGTAATCGACGAAGCCGCCGGGGATCGCCCAGCCGTGGGGAATGTTCTTGCGGAGGATGAGGACGATCCGGCCGTCGCCGCCCTCGATGATCGCGTCCGTGGTGGGAAACGGGTTCTGGTGCTCGGGCATGGACGGTCAGGGCGGGCGCACGAGGGCTGAGCTTGCCGGCGGCGGCGCTTCGCGCCCGCGAGCGAACCGCTGCTCGAGCGCATGGACGAAGAGGCCGCGCGCGAAGGCGTTGCGAGCGCCATCGTCGCCGGGAAGCACCCGCGAGACCGCGAGGGCGACGCGGGCGAGCTCCATCCGCCTCTCGGAGCGCAGCACGTGGGCCATTTCCGACAAGCGCCGCGCATATCGCGTCCGTCGCTGCGGGGTGAAGTAGGTGGCGGCAGCGTCCTCGGCGGCCGCGTACATCGCCTGCCGCTTCTGCCCGTCGTCGAGGTACAGCCGGCTGACGGCGATCTCGTCCAGCTTGAGCGCGAACGCGCGCAGGTCCTCCTCTTCCGGGATCCAGGCGGCGAAGAGCGGATCGCCATAGAGGCTCCCACCGGTCTGCGCCAGCGCCGCTTCCTGATCGGCGGGCAGATCGATCTCTTCGGCCGGCGGACGAGGCGGCGTGAGCGGCGCCGGCCCGAGGATGCGCAGCGCCTCCACGTAGGCAGGGGGCGGCGAGAACCCGTTGCGCACGCCCTCCTCCTCGGCGGCGGCGATGAGATGTCGCGCCCAGTCCTTGGGGACCGCCGCGGTGGTCACCATGCCGCCCCGAGGGAGCCGCCGCAGGAACTCGCGGAAGGATCGGCGAGGCAAGGAGAGCGCATCGACGCCGAGCACCCCTTTGACGTCGGAGACGACGGCCTGCACCACCTCGACGCCGCCTTTGCTGGCGCGCGTCCACCAGATGGCGCGCTCGCCGTAGGCGTCGATGGAGCTGACGAGGCAGGGCGGCGCTTCCGCCTCCGGTACCGGCTTCATCACCGGCTCGGCGCGCGAGCGGACTTCCTCGACCTGGATGCCCTTCTGCTTGAGCCGCTGCAGCTCGCGCTTCGCTTCCTTCGCCACCGGCTTGGGAGCGACGGCCGCGATCTCCGCGAGCAAGTGCGATTTGTGTCGTTCGCTCGCGGCATGGACGAGCGCGAAAGCGAGCGATTCCGGTAAGCCCGCCACCTCCTTCGCGACTTGCGCTACGGAAGCGGACCCTTCTGGCTCGAGCCCGGCGGAAGTGGCGGTCTCCTCGGCGGCGACGTGGCCGAGAATTTCGCGAGCCCGGACCACCTGTTCGGGGGTACACGGCTGTGCGCTCTGCGCGCAGCGCAACTCCTCGACGATGCTCTCGGGCTTGAGGGAAGAGTCCCGCAAGAGCGCGCGAGCGGACCGGCAAGGGCAGCGAGGTCGTCGAATTGCCCGACGGCGCCACCGCGGCCGACGCCCGCGAAGCGGCCTGCGCGGCGCATCCCGCGCTACGGGCGGTCGCGGACAAGCTGCGCCTCGCGGTCGACCAGGAGTTCGCCGCCGCCGACCGCAAGCTCCGCGAGGGATCGGAAGTCGCTCTCATTCCGCCGGTGTCGGGAGGGGCCGGGCCCCATCGCATCTCGCCGGAACCGCTGGAGGTAGCCGCCGCCGTCCGCGACGTGGAAGGGACCGATGCCGGCGCGGTCGTCACCTTCGTCGGCACCGTACGCGACAACGCCCGCGGCAAGAGCGTCGTCCGCCTCGACTACGAGGCGTATCCGGAGATGGCCTTGAAGGTCTTCGCGCGCATCGCGGAAGAGGCTGCGAGCAGATGGACCGGCACGCGCATCGCCATCCACCACCGCGTGGGCAAGCTCGAGCCCGGCGCCCTCTCGGTCGTCATCGCCGCCGCCGCCCCACATCGCGCGGAGGCGTTCGACGCCTGCCGCATGGCCATCGAGGAGCTCAAGAAAGACGCTCCCATCTGGAAGCGGGAACACTACCCGGACGGGTCGTCCTGGGTGGGACTGGGTAGCTGACGGCGGTACCCGTACGGATACGTAACGCCTCCTGGGCAAAGGCGAATCCGACCGCGGCGCGCGGGGCCGCGTGCTAGAGTTTCCGCTCACATGACCCCCCGAGAGACCCGCTTGCTCGTCGCCGGAGACGAGTCGTTCCGCTCCGAGGTCGGCAGGGCGCTTTCCAATCTCTGGCCGGTGGTGCAGGCGCAAGCCGTCGCCGACGCCGCCCAGGCGCTGCTTGCCTCGCGCCCCGACGCGGCGCTGCTCGATCTCCGCGCCGGGACCGACGGCATCTCGATTTGCCGCCGAATCAAGGGAGCCGCGGCCACCCGGATGACGCCGGTCCTCGCCTTCACCAGCGAGGACGAGACGGCCTCGGTGGCGGCGCTCGATGCCGGCGCCGACCATCTCGTGCCTTGGCCGCCCCGTGCCCAGGAGCTCCGCGCCCGGGTCCGCTCCGTCCTGCGCGGCCGCGCGGCCACCGAGCGG
This sequence comes from Deltaproteobacteria bacterium, assembly GCA_005879805.1. Lineage (GTDB taxonomy): Bacteria > Myxococcota > Myxococcia > Myxococcales > 40CM-4-68-19 > VBKO01. The sequence goes on from VBKL01000143.1 coordinate 22,375, forward strand.
CTCGAGGACGCGACGCAGGTCATCTTCGCCCTCGCCAACGCGGTCGAGGCGAAGGACGCCTACACCGAGGGGCACACCGAGCGGGTCGGAGCGCTCGCCGACGAGGTGGGCCGCCTGGCCGGTCTGGCCGACGATGCGCGCGAAGCCCTCCGCCAGGGCGGCGTGCTCCACGACATCGGCAAGATCGGGATCCCGAACGAGATCATCAACAAGGCGGGCATCCTCACCACGAAAGAGCGGGTGGTGATGAACAAGCACCCGCTCATCGGGGAGCGCATCTGCGAGCCACTCAAGACCTTGCGGCACCTCCTCCCCATCATCCGCTGGCACCACGAGAAGCTCGACGGGTCCGGGTATCCGGACGGCATCAAGGGGTCCGCCTTCCCCGTCCCTCCGCAGATCCTGCAGCTCTCCGACATCTACGACGCTATCACCACCGACCGCCCATACCACCGCGCCCGTACCCGGCAGGGAGCGATCGAGTTCCTGCACAGCGAGGCGAAGAAGGGCTGGCGCGATCCGGAGCTGGTGAAGCTGGTGGGGATCGCCGCCGAGTCGCTCGGGCTCGGCCGCACTCGAGACGAGGAGATCCCGCCTCCACCCGCACCGGTCGGACAGTGGCGGACAGAATGATCGCATTGCCGCCTTGATTTGGCGCCTGTACCTCCGATTGTGACGCTCTTCGATCCGGCGCCGCCGGCGCCTCCACCAGGGTGGAGCTCGCTCCCCCCTGGACCCCCCAAAATCTTCCGGTCGACGCAATGACGGTTGGAACTGTTTTCGCACGCGCTTGCATCCTGCGGCGGCGCGCGCGAAAAGGGCGCGATGCTGCCGATCGATTTGACCGGAAAGCGTGCCCTCGTCGCCGGAGTCGCCGACGATGCGGGGTACGGATTCGCCATCGCCAAAGCGCTCGCCGAGGCCGGCGCCAAGGTCTGCGTCGGGACCTGGCCGCCCGCCCTCAACATCTTCGAGAACCTGCTGCGGCGGGGGAAGATCGACGAGTCGCGCAAGCTCGCCCGCGGCGGGATGCTCGAGTTCGAGCGCATCTACCCGCTCGACGCAGCCTTCGACACCCTCGAGGACGCGCCCGAGGACATCCGCACCAACAAGCGCTACACCGAGAGGGGCGACTTCTCCATCGCCGGCCTGGTCGAGTCCCTGAAGAAGGACTTCGGCGCCAAACCTCTCGACATCCTCGTGCACTCGCTCGCCAACGGGCCCGAGGTGAAGAACCCGCTCCTCGAGACCAGCCGCAAGGGCTACCTCGCCGCCGTCAGCGTGAGCGCCTATTCGCTGGTCGGTCTCGTGCGCCGGCTGGGTCCGCTCATGAACCGGGGCGGCTCGGTCGCCTCGCTCACCTATCTCGCGAGTGAGCGCGTGGTCCCGAAGTACGGCGGAGGCATGTCGTCGGCGAAGGCGGCGCTGGAGAGCGATACGCGCACCCTCGCCTATGAGGCCGGGCGCAAGTGGGGTATCCGCGTCAACACCATCAGCGCGGGACCGCTCGCCTCGCGGGCCGCGTCCGCGATCGGAATGATCGAAGAGATGGTGAAGTACTACTCGCAGAATTCGCCGCTCACCGACGAGCTGACCGCGGAGGAGGTGGGCCACACCGCTGCCTTCCTCTGCTCGCCGCTCGGGAGCGGCATCACCGGCACGACCATCTACGTCGACAAGGGTTACCACGCGATGGGACGGACCGTCCCGGAGGCCTCCGGATGAACGCATCCCTTGCAGTCGCGGTACTCGCGGCGCTCGCGCAGCAGCAGCAACCACCCGCACAGAAAGAGCAGGCCCCGCAGCAGCAAGCCCAGCAGCAGCCTTCCCAGCAGAAGCCCCCCATCTGGAAACAGGGGCAGAGTCCCGAGGACGCGGATTCGAAGCAAGCGCCCTTCCCCGTCAAGAGCGCCGTCACCCCGCCGAGCGACATCCCGCTCGACAAGATTGCGCTTCCGAAGGGATTCAAGGTCGAGCTCTGGGCGCACGGTCTCCCCGGGGCCCGCCAGATGGCGTGCGGGGACAAGGGCAAGTTCTACGTCGGTACCCGCGCCGCGGGCCGGGTCTACGAAATCACCGATCACGGCGATCACCGCACCGTCCGCACGGTGGTGGAGAAGCTGACCCAGCCAGCCGGGGTCGCGTTCCGGAACGGGTCGCTCTACGTGGCCGCGATCGACAAGTTCCTGCGCTTCGACCACATCGAGGACAACCCGGACGTCGAGCCGGTCGACATCACGGAAAAGTTCCGCTTCCCGCCCCAGCAGCACCACAACTGGAAGTACCTGGCCTTCGGCCCGGACGGAAAGCTGTACATACCGTTCGGCGCGCCCTGCAACATCTGCGAGTACCCGCCCGAGTATGGACAGATCCGCCGCTACGACGCGGACGGCTCCAACATGGAAGTGATCGCGCGCGGCATTCGCAACACCATCGGCTTCGACTGGCACCCGAAGACGAAGGAGCTGTGGTTCGCTGACAACGGGCGCGATTGGATGGGCGAAGACGGCCCCGAGGACGAGCTCAATCGCGTCTCGAAGACGGGGCTCGATTTCGGTTTCCCTTATTGCCACGCGCAGGGGATCCCCGACCGCGACATCAAGAAGGACAACCCGTGCAAGGGCGTCACGATGCCGGTCGCGTTGCTCGGCCCGCACGCCGCCGCCCTGGGGATGATCTTCTACACGGGGAAGATGTTCCCACCCGCGTACCGGGGGACCATCCTCGTCGCGCGCAAGGGCTCGTGGAACAAGACGCAGCTATTCGGATTCGACGTGGCGAGCGTGAAGGTCGATCCCGATGGCAAGAACCCCAAGGTGACGCCGTTCATGACCGGTTTTCTCGACAGCGGCGCCAACAAGTTCTGGGGAAGGCCTACCTACCTTTTCCAGATGCCCGACGGCGCGCTCCTCGTCGCGGACGAGCACAACGGCGCGATCTACCGGGTGAGCTACGGTAAATCGTCGTCGCGACGGGCCAGCGTTCCCTGAGGAAGCGGATCGGTCAGTTCGCGGCCGTCGTAGCGAGGGCGCGGTCGAGCACGTCGCGCAGTTGCCGCTCGCCGCCCGCGGTGAGCGCTCCGATGTGGTTCCAGAGTACGTTTCCATCGCGGCCGACGACCACCATGGTAGGCAGGCCCGCCACCGAGAAGGCGCTGGTCGCGGAACCGTCGTCGAGCACGACCGGGAACTCGAGCTTGTTCTCTTGCAGGAACTCGCGCACCTCGGCCTCGCGGCCTGCGCCCGGATCGTCGGTGTCCACCGAGTAGAGGTCGACGCCCTTGGGTCGATACTCCTTCCAGACGCTCTGCACCCGCGGCATGGAAACACGGCAGGGAGCGCACCAGGTGGCCCAGAAATCCACCACGGTGACCCGGCCCTTGGTGATGGAAGCCTTCCCCGACCCGTCCACGAGAGGCAGCGTCAGGGAGGGCGCGACCGAAGCGAAGGTCGTGGCGCTTTCCGAAGGCGTCCGGTGGTGCGCGATTGCGAGCACGATCACCGCGGCGGCCGCCAGCGCCACTGCTCCCCAGATCACCCTGTCGCTCGTCTCTCGCAAAGCGCAGGTACCATGCGGAGGGCGCGAGGCGCCGTCAAGCGGACCTCGGCGAAGTTCAAAAGTGGCCCGAGGACCGGGAGCATGCGACGGTAACCGCATGGGCAAGGCGTTCGTGATTCTTCTCATCGGAGCCCTCGTCGCCGTGTTCCTCGTCCCCTTTCACGGGATGACGCTGTACCAGCGCGGCGCGAGAAGGTTTTTCGGCGCGCCAGCGGAGACCCATCGGCAGCACGCGATGCTTCCCGCGCCCGTTCGCCGCGAGCGGGTCCGGCCGGAAACGCCCAAGGAGCGGCTCTCCGACCGGGACCGCAAGGCCCTCGACCGGCTCGTCTCGGAGACGCGCACCGACTCGCCCTGATCGAAGGGCCGGCCGTGCTAGGAACCTGCGCGTGGGAGGCTTCCTCGGAATTCCGCGCGAAAGGCTGCCGATCGCGGTCGCGATGGTGATCGCTCTCGCGGCCGCCCTCGCCTTCCTGCAGGGAAGATTCGATCAGTCGGACGTGAAGAAGGGCATCGGCATCGCCCTGGCGCATCGCGCCGAACCGGGCGGGCCGACCGTCTTCGACGCGATCGTCAAGCTGGGCCAGGGCGATCCGAACTGCGACGGCAAGGTCGTCTCGATGCTGCTCGGCGACGTCGATGTGCGTTGCTCGACACCCGGGCAGCCCTCCGTCGAGTACGAGTTCCGCGTCCTTCTCGACGGCAAGCGCGCGCCGCGGGCGGCGAATCCCAGCGCGGAACGGCTCTTCGCGACTCTCGCCAGGTAGCGCGTCCAGTTTGCGACGTTGCGGCGCGCGGGAGCGATCCCCACGTTGGCCGAAGCCAGGCGACCGCCCGCCCGGCAGAGGTGGAAATGATCGCTTTCGTCGCTCTTCTCGCAGCAAGCGCCGCCGCGGCGCCTTCTGCCCGCCCCTGGACCGATGCGCCCGTCTCGTCTCCCCGGCCGACGGCACCTCCGGCGTCGATCGCGGGGCTGGTGAAGTCGTCGATGCCGGCCGTCGTCGGTATCGTCGCCGTCACGGCGCGGATGGGTTCCATCGACCCGTTCCACGACTTCCTCGAGCGCATGTACGGCACGGGCGGCGGCGAACGCGAGCAACCCGTGCGCGGCATCGGCACCGGCTTCTTCATCCGCTCGGACGGCCTGGTGGTGACCAACTGGCACGTCGTCGAAGGCGCCACCGACGTCGCGGTGCAGGTGGGCGAGGACGAGCGGCCCTACCGCGGCGTCCTCGTCGGCAAGGACGACGCCACCGATCTGGCGCTGGTGCGCGTCGAAGGCGGAGGCAACTTCCCCGTCATCCAGCTCGGCGACAGCGAAGGGTTGGAGGTCGGCGAGTGGGTGGTCGCCATCGGCAACCCGTTCGGCCTCTCCCGCTCGGTCACGACCGGGATCATCTCCTACAAGGGACGCCGCGACGTGAACCCCGCCGGCAAGCCCGGCTACTACGACTTCATCCAGACCGACGCGGCCATCAATCCCGGCAACTCCGGCGGGCCGCTCCTCGACGCCCGCGGCGCGGTCATCGGCATCAACGCGGCCGTGAATCCGTCCGGCCAAGGCATCGGCTTCGCCATCCCCATCAACATGCTGAAAGAAGTCCTCCCCCAGCTCGAGAAGGGCCGCGTGACGCGAAGCTGGATGGGGATCACCGTCCAGGACCAGCTCGGACCCGACCTGGCGGAGTCGTTCGGAGTGCCGAACGGCAAGGGCGTCCTGGTGACCGACGTGGTGGAGGGCGGCCCCGCCGAGCGCGCGGGATTGCGGCCGGGCGACGTCGTCGTTTCCTTCGAGGGAGAGCCTGTAACCGAGAGCTACCGGCTGCGCTGGCTCGCCGCCAACGCCGGCCCGGGCCGCATCGCCCGCCTGGGGGTCTGGCGGGGCGGGCACCTCCGCGAGGTGCGCGTCGGGCTCGTGGGAAAGCCTGGCGATGGCCCGGAACCGAAGGTCGCGGCGCCGCTCGTGCGCAAGGATCTCGAGCCGTTCGGGTTCGGTGTCGAGGACTTGGGACCGGCCGCCGGCGGCGAGCGGGCCGGAGTCCGCATCACCGCCGTCGATCTGCGCGGAGACGCCTATCGGGTGGGCCTGCGCGAAGGCGACATGATCCTCGAGATCGACGGGCATTCCGTCCGCGACCGCGCCGAGTTCCGGCGGACGCTCGCCGAGAACCGTGCCGCCGTCGTGCGGCTGTACGTTCGACGGGGGTCGCGCGCCATCTTCTTCGGCCTGCGTAGGGCCACACAGCAGACCGCGCGCGCCGACGGGCCGATGGCACCGGAACCCGAGCGCAAGGTGCTGGACCGCCGCTAGCCGGGTCCGCTATGCGCTCGCCCCTGCGCTAGCCGGGCCCTTTTTCCGGCGTTCGAGGGCCGGCCCCTTCGCGCAAACTTCCCCGCCCGCTCACTGCCCCTTCACATGGGGTCCGCACACTCCTCGGGCCGCTTAGACGGCCGCGACAGTAGTGTGCAGTGAGCGTTTTGGTCGATTAGGCGAGCGACGAATCCGCGGCCGGTGCATCCTACGCGCGCTCGCAAGGCCAAGGAGATTCGCGCATGGGGACGAGCAGGCTCCCGGGCTTCTACAAGATGAAGATCGCCGAGCGGCTGAGGCGTCTCGCCTCGGAACTGGACGTCGGCTCCGGCGATCTCGGTGGGCTCGGCGAGACCAGCACCCTTCCCCTGCCCAACGCCGACGCGATGATCGAGAACGCCGTCGGCGTGCTCGGGCTCCCCGTAGGCATCGGGCTCAACTTCCTCGTCAACGGCGAGGATGTCATCGTCCCCATGGCGGTCGAGGAACCCTCGGTCATCGCCGCCGTGAGCCTCGCCGCCAAGATCGCCCGCGAAGGAGGCGGCTTCACCGCCGACGCCGACGAGCCGCTGATGATCGGCCAGGTGCAGGTGAGCGGCCTCACCGATCCTGAGGCAGCGCAACAGGCCCTCTACCGCGAGAAGGACGCCATCCTCGCGGAGGCCAACGCCCTCCACCCGCAAATGAAGGCGCGCGGCGGCGGCGCGAAGGGCCTGGAAGTGCGCCTGATCAAGATCGGCGAGGAAACGCACCTCATCCTCCACCTGCTCGTCGACACCCAGGACGCGATGGGGGCCAACCTCATCAACACCATGTGCGAGGGCGTCGCTCCGCTCGTCGAGCGGCTGACCTCTGGACGGGTCCGGCTGCGCATCCTCTCCAACCTCGCCGACCGCCGCCTGGCCCGCGCCAGCTGCCGCATCCCTTTCGAGGCGCTCACCGACTTCGGCTTCTCCGGGGCGGAGGTCGCCCACGGCATCGCCGAGGCGAGCCGTTTCGCCGACGCCGATCCGTACCGCGCTTGCACCCACAACAAGGGCGTCATGAACGGCGTCGACGCGGTCGCCCTCGCCACCGGCAACGACTGGCGGGCCATCGAGGCCGGCGCCCACGCCTGGGCCTGCCGCAATGGCCGCTATCGGGATCCAGAAGGGCCACATGGCGCTGCACGCGCGCTCGGTCGCCCTCAGCGCCGGCGCCCGCGGGACCGCGGTCGAGGAAGTGGCGCGGGCGCTCATCGCCGCAGGCGAGATCAAGCTCCACCGCGCCCAGGAGATCCTGGCGAAGCTCGTCTCGCAGAAGCCGGCCGCCGAGGTGACGTGACGGGCGCTCCGCCTCCTGCGGCGCTCGTCGGCTACGCGCGCGAGGCGGATCCGCTCCTCCGGGAGTTCCTCGCCCGCAAGGGCCGCGACCTCGAGGGCCTGCCTGTAGATCTGCGGCCTGTCCACGAAGCGCTCACCGATTACGTCCTGCGCGGCGCGCGGGAGCGCGACACTTCGCATGAGCACGGACGAGATCCTGGCGCTCACCCGGAACAAGTGATGGCGGTGCTGGTCGACAGCAACGTCATCCTGGACGTGGCGACCGAAAATCCGGAGTGGTCGGAATGGTCGTCGGAAGCATTGGCTCGCGCCGCCGACAGCTCGGTCCTCGTCATCAACCCGATCGTGTTCGCCGAGGTCTCCGTGGGGTACGCGCGGGTCGAAGATCTGGAGACCGTCCTTCCGCCCGACGTGTACCGTCGCGACCCCCTCCCCTACGAGGCCGCGTTCCTCGCTGGCAAGAGCTTCCTCGCATACAAGCGCCGTGGGGGAAGCCGACCGGTACCGCTCCCGGACTTCTACATCGGCGCCCATGCTCTGGTGGCGGGCTATGAGCTCTTGACGCGCGACGCGCGTACGTACCGGACGTACTTCCCGCGGCTGACCGTCATTGCCCCAGGCGAGAGATAGTCGAACTGACCTGGTCCTGGTCTAGTACGGCGCCGCGTCGCCGCGTAAGTGTTCAAAGACGAGGACGGCGCGGCGCCCTACGCGGAGCCTAGCGCTTCTCTGCCGGCGGCGGTGGCTGGTTCGAAGGAGCCGTTCCCTCGGTGGGCGCACTTGCAGGCTGGTTCGCCGGCGCAGACGGCTGCGAGGGCGGGGGCGGGGTCGATGCCGGAGGTTGCGACGGCACGGGAGACGCTCCTTCCGGCTTTCCCGTCGTGGCATCGGGCACCGGCGAAGTCCCCGCAGTCGGTCCACGCGATCCGGGCGGCGCCGGGCGAGGCTCGGGTCCGGGCACGGCGCCGGGAGCGGGCCGCAGCTGCACATCGCCGAGCGCAAGCGCCACCAGGGCGTCCTTCGCGGGAGCGACGGGCCCGACGATCACCACCGCGAAGCGATCGGGGCGAATCCACTCTTTCGCCACCCGCGCGACATCCGCCCGCGTAACCTTCGCGATGAGCTCCGGGACACGCCGGTAATAATCGAGCGGAAGCCCGTTGAAGACGGCGTTCGCCAGCGCCGAAGCCGTGGCGTCGTTGGTCTCCAGCGCCGAAGGAAGCCCGCGGATGAGCGACTGCTGCGCTTTCTGCAGCTCGGCATCCTCGACGCCCTGGTCGGCGAAACGAGTGAGCTCCGACTCGTACTCGTGGACCGCGTCCGCGGTGTGCTGGGCGATGATGTCGCCCGCTGCGATGAAGGTGCCGAACGACCGGCTCAGCGAGGCGGAAGAGCCGACCCCGTAGCTGTACCCGTGCTGCTCGCGGAGGTTGAGGTTCAAGCGGCTGGTGAAGAGCCCGCCGAGCACCTCGTTGCCGACCAGCATCGGAATCCGATCGGGGTGATTCGCGGGAAACAGATGACCGACGACGCGAACGTGGGACTGCGTCGTTCCCGGCTTGTCGAGCGCGGAGATGCCTCGCTTGTCCATCTCCGGAAACGCGGGAAGCGAGATCTTCGGCGACGGGCCGGGCTTCCAGCGGGAGAGATTCTTCTGCAGGGCTGCCTCGATCTCTCGCACCGTGATGTCGCCGGAGACGGAGATGAGGGCGTTGTTGGGGCGGTACCAGGTGTCGTGGAACTTGCGCAGGTCGTCGCCGGTGATTCCGCGCACCGTCTCGATGGTGCCGCCCGAGGGCTGACCGAAGGGATGCTGGTCGCCGTAGAGGAGGCGCGCCGCTTCGTCGGAGGCGACCGCGCCGGGGATGGCGAGCTTCTGCGTGAGACCGGCGATCTTCAGGCCGCGCACCCGCTCGAGGTCCTCGGGCCGGAAGGCCGGGTTCTGCAGCACGTCGGCGAAGATCTCGAGCGCCTTGGGGAGCGACTCCTTGAGGAAGTTGAGATGGATCCGGCTCGACTCCGCTCCCGAGCCTGCGCTGAGCGAGATCGCCTCGTCCTCCAGCTCCTGTGCGAGCTGGGTGGTGGTGCGCTTCTTCGTACCCTCGGTCAGCATGCTCGAAACGAAGCTCGCGAGGCCCGCCTTGCCGTGCGGCTCGGCGTCGATCCCGCGGGCGAAAACAACGTCGATTGCGACGAGGGGCAGCGTGTGGTTCTCGCGCACCAGCAGGCGCGCTCCATTCGGGAGCTTGCGATCGAAGGGAACGGGCGCGTCGAACTGGGGCTGTACCGGAAGAGGCGCCGGCTTCTGCGCGCGGAACGGCGCGTCGGGGGTCTGGCGGTCGGCGATTGCGGATCGCGCGGGCATTGCAGCGGCTGCGCTGCCGCCGTCGAGCGCGCCCGTGCCCGCATCGGCGGCCGGAGCGCCGGCGTCGGAAGCGGCCAGCGTTCCGGCATCCGCTCCGGTCGAGGCCTTGCGGGTCTCGGTGCCCGCGCAAGCGAGGAGCGCGGCACAGAGCAAGGCGACGTTTGCGCGCCTCATCGCGACGCCTCCTTCTTCCGGCGCTCGCGGGGACCACTTCCATCTCGATGCGCCGGTCCTCCGGCAACCATTTCTTCGCGAACGCCTGCACCGACTGCGGTGTCACCGCCCGGTAGCGGGCGATGTCGCGCGGCAGATAGCCGGGATTGCCGAGGAACGCTTCGTACTCGTTGAGCAGGTCGGCGCGAGCGGCGGCCCGCTCCAGACCCCGGACGCGTCCAGCGAGGATCTTCCGCTTGGCCCGCTCGACTTCCCCGGGGGTGACGCCATTCTGCTTCACGTCGTCGATCGCTACCTGGATGAGCGTCTTCAGCTCCTCGGGAGTGTGACCGGGCCTCGCCGTCGCGCCGATCGAGATCCAGCCTCCCAGCGACTCGGTATTGTCGGACGCGTCCACGTTGCTCGCCACCTGCGCCTTGAGCACCAACGACTGGTACAGCCGCGAGGTGCGGCCGCTCCCCAGCACGTCGGCGAGCACGTCGCCGGGCGCTTCCTCGTCGTCGTATTGCTTGAGACCGTTCCAGATGAATTCGAAGCGCGGAAGCTGTGCGAGCTTGTCCTCGACCTTTTCGCGGACGACGGAATTGAGCAGAGGCTGCTTCACTTCGGGCTTGGGAACGTCCGGACCTCGCGGGATCGGTCCGAAATACTTGTCGATGAGTTGCCGCGCGGTGTTCGAATCGAAGTCGCCGACCAGGGTGAGCGAGGCGTTGTTCGGGCCGTAATACTGGAGGAGGAACTGCCGCACGTCGTCGAGCGAAGCGGCCTGGATCTCGGCGATGTTGCCGATCACGCAGTCGTAGTACGGGTGGGGCTGCGGGTAGAGCAGATCGCAGGTGCGGATGAAGGCGAGGCCATAAGGCGAGTTCTCGTAGCGTTGCCGGCGCTCGTTGCTCACTACGTCGCGCTGGATGCGCAGCTTCTCCTGGTCCAGGGTGGGCAGCATGAAACCCATCCGCTCGCTCTCCTGCCACAGCGCCGTGGGAAGCTCGTTGGAGGGGACGGTCTCGTAGTAGTTGGTGCGGTCGAAGTTGGTCGATCCGTTATTGGAGCCCCCGATGGATTCCAGGATCTGGTCGGGATCCTTGGCGTGCTTGGTGCTCGAGAACATCAGGTGCTCGAAGAGGTGCGCGAATCCGCTCCGCCCGGGCGTCTGGTTGGCGGCGCCGACGTGGTACCAGACGTTCACCGACACCTGCGGGAGCCGCCGATCCTCGCTGAGGATGACGGTGAGCCCGTTCTGCAGCCGGTACTTCTCGAACTTGATCTCGGGATCGGCCGCGCGGGCCGGGAGGGCACAGAGAGCGGCGGCGAGGGCGATGACCCGGACGAGCACGGCCAGCCTCCTTTGAGAAGAAGAGTCCTACTCCCGGTGCGCGAGGAAATTTCGCGCGTCCTCGAGCTCCTCGGCACAGATCATGTGGCCCATCGGATATTCGCGATAGGTGACCGATGCACGGAGTTTGGTGAGCAGGTCGCGGGTCGCGTGGGCAACCTGCACGGGGATCAGGGGATCGAACGTTCCGTGGCCGAGGAAGACGCGCAGCCCCTTCCCGTCTCCTTCACGACGCGGCGGGACCGGAGACAGGGCGAGCACGGTGCCAACCAGGCCTGGGCGCTCGAGAACGGCGGCGAGCGCCATTCCGCCGCCCTGGCTGAAGCCGCAGAGAATCGGATCCGGGTTTTCACGCGCGATGTCCTCGATGGCTTCGAGGGCAATGTTGCCCGCCTCGAGGACTTCGCGAGGGTCGAAGGAGATGCCCTGCGGTCCTTCCTGGAGCCGGTACCAGGCCCGCCCTCCCTGCTCGAGCGCGATCGGCGCCGCGAGCGAGACCACGCGGAAGGAGGGATCGAGCTCCCGGGCGAGCGGCAACAGGTCGCGCTCGTCGGCGCCGAAGCCGTGGAGCAGGATCAGGGTCCGCGCGCCGGCCGCCGGAGCCGGCACCTCGATGCGCCCGAGCTTCACACCCGCTCTCCGTCAAGCTCGCGGAACGGCGTCGCCGTCCGGAGCGGCCTTCTGGTGCGCCATCTCCGTCACGGTGGCGATGAGCTCGTCCGGCTCGACCGGCTTCGAGATGTGCCGCTGGTAGCCGGCCTCGAGCGCACGCTGGCTGTCGGTCGGGCTCGCGTAGCCGGTGAGGGCCAGCGCCGGCACGTCGCGGCCGTTCGGTTCGCTGCGCACGCGGCGGATGAGCGCGTAGCCGTCTTCGGCGGGAAGCCCGATGTCGCTGACGAGCACGTCGAAGGCTCGCTCGGCGATGGCGGCGATCGCCTCGTCGGCGGAGCCGGCGGTGATCACCTCGGCGCCGAAGGAGCCGAGGACCTCGACCGCCAGCTCGCGCGAATCCGCCTCGTCGTCGACGACCAGGACGCGGGTGCCTTCCAGACCGCGCACCCGGGCCGGCGCGCGCGCGGCTTCGCCGGCGGCCGGATCGGCGGACTCGGCGCGCACTTCCTTGCAGGGAAGCCGCACGGTGAACCGCGAGCCCTTTCCTTCTCCTTCGCTCTCCGCCTTGACCGTGCCTCCGTGCACCTCGACGAGATGCCGGACGATGGCGAGGCCGAGCCCCAAACCCCCGCTCGCGCGGGTGATCGAGCTGTCCGCCTGGCGGAAGCGATCGAAGACGAGCGGCACGAAGTCGCTGCTGATGCCGATGCCCGTGTCGGTCATCGTCACCACCGCCTCGCCGCCTTCGCGGCTCGCCTCGATGATGACCTTGCCCTGCAGCGTGAACTTGATGGCATTCGAGAGCAGGTTCCAGAACACCTGCTGCAAGCGATCGGGATCGCCGTGATACGGAAGCGAGGGCGGAAGCCGCAATTCGATCTCCAGCCCCTTCGCCTGCGACGCCGGCCGGACCGCCTCGACGGCCGCCTGGATCACCGCGACGAGGTCCATCTCGCGGACCTGCACGCGAAGCTTGCCGGCGATGATGCGCGAGACGTCGAGGATGTCCTCGACCAGCTGCGCCTGCGCACGGGCATTGCGCTCGATGGTCTCCAGGGCGCGGTCGAGCTTCTCGCCCCCCGGGGTGGCTCCGGTCCGTAGGATGCGGGTCCACCCGAGGATGGCGTTGAGCGGCGTGCGCAGCTCGTGAGAAACGGTGGCGAGGAACTCGTCCTTGGTCCGGTTGGCGATTTCCGCCGTCGCCCGGGCCTCCTGCTCCCGGATGAGCAGCGCCGCGTGCGCCTCCTCCACCTTCTTCTGCCGGCATACTCACGCCAGACGCGGTTGCAATAGGTGATCTCGCCGTTCTTCCGTGCCGACCAGACGCACTGCGGCATGGAATCGGTCAGTACGCGGAAGCGGATCTCGCTGCGCCGCTCAGCCTCGCGCACTTCCTGGACGCGCAAGAGCGCGGCCTGGCGCTTGAGGATCTCGCCTTTCTTCCACAAGTCGACGAACACGGAGACCTTGGTGCGGAGGAT
>VBKL01000144.1 GCA_005879805.1 Deltaproteobacteria bacterium
TGGCCGCCCTGGTGGAGCAGGTCGGCGGCCTCCCGGCCATCCTCAAGCTCATCCAGGGGACGCAGGGCGTCGGCGTGATGATCGCGCACAGCGCGGCGGAGGTGGAGAGCATCCTCTCCACCATGTGGGACCTCGGGCAGGAGATCCTGCTGCAGGAGTTCATCGCCGAATCGCGCGGCCGCGACGTCCGCGCGCTGGTAGTGGGCGATCAGGTGGTCGGGGCGATGCGGCGGGAGGCCAAGCAGGGCGAGTTCCGCAGCAACATCCACCGGGGAGCGGAAGGGACGCCGATCGATCTGCCTCCCGCGTACGCCCAGGCGGCGGTGCGGGCCGCGCGCGTTCTCGGCCTCGACGTCGCGGGCGTGGATCTGCTGGAGGCGAAGAGCGGTCCCAAGGTGCTGGAGGTCAATTCCAGCCCGGGCTTCGAGGGATTGGAGCTGGCCACGCGGCTCGACATCGCCGGCGCCATCGCCGATCACGCCGCGCGGCTGGCGATGCGGCCGCGACGCGTACGCGGCATTTGAGCGGCGCGGGCCTTTACCCACAGAGCGCCCGCGTGGCAGCGTCAGATCGGACGCGTCGCTCGCGCGTTCTCGAGAAGAGCGGGCGCATCCGCGAGGGGAACCATGTTCGAGCGAGCCGAGGTACGGCGGGGCGGTCGTGCGGTTTCGTTCGCACTGGCGGCGCTGGCGCATGCGGCGTTGTTGGTCGCCGCGCTCGTCTTGCTGCGGAAGCAGCCGGAGCTCGAGCCACCCGTGGTCATCATCGATCCCCCGCGGTGGCGCGAGCCGGCGAAACCGGGGCCGAAAGGCGATTCCACTCGAGATCAGACTCGGAAGAACAGACACCGGCCACGGACGCGGCCGGTGGAGGTCACGGACGTCCAGCCTCCTCCCCAGCCGGAACCGGATATCCAATCGGAGCCCGAGGCCGAGCCGCCGGAGCTCACTTCCGGGGACGAAGGGCAAGGCGATGGTCAGATAGGTGCCCCTGGCGCGAGCTCCGAGATAGGTGGCGACTGCATCGGGTCGGACTGCAGCACTTCCCCTGACCACCGGGAGATCGAGATCGTCGATGTCGGGCAGCCTGGCGTAAGCCGCCCGCGGCCGCTCTGCGATCCTCCGGCGCCGACGATGCCGGAGCAGGCCCGCATCATGGGGATAACCGGTGCGGTCGTGATGCATTACGTCGTAGAGCGCGATGGCTCAGTCAGTCAGGTCCAACTCCGCAACAGCGATGCGCCGCCGGTCCTCGTCGAGGCAGTTCGCGATTGGCTTGCCCACTGTCGCTTTACGCCTGCCGTGGCCAACGGACGTCAGGTGCGGATCCGGGTCGACCGGCCCTTCGTCTTCAAATTGCGCTGACCCGGTCCTGCCCGGGGGCGACGCTCGCTCGCCCGCTCTGTAGGGGCTCGAGATTCCTCGACGAAAAGCGCTTGCAGCGACGTGCACCGACCGGCGACACTTCACTCATGGCGATTCGCCTTGCCAGGGACGCCGCGCTCCGCATTCGCCCTCCGGAGGAGCCGGCGCCCGTCGAGCTCACGCTGTATCACGACGTCCTCTGCTCCTGGTGCTACGTCGCCGACGCGCGGCTCGAGTCGCTGCGCGAGGAGTACGGAAACGAGCTGAAGTGGAGCCTTCGCCCCTACCCGCTCCGTCCCGAAGCGCAAATTCCCGGCAAGAAGGAGCGCCAGATCCTCGCGCGCCACTACCGGCGGATCGCGAAGGAGAGCGAGGGCCAGGGCGTGAAGCCCGACCTGTGGATCGGCGAGGATCCTCCCTCGTCGAGCCTGCCGCCGCTGGTGGCCCTCGAGGCCGCGCTGCTCGTGCACGGCCCCGTGATGGAGCGCGAGCTCCTGCGCGCCATGCGCCGCGCCGCCTTCATCGAGGGAATCAACATCTCCCGCCGCGACGTGCAGCTGGAGCTCGCTTCACGGGTCGGCCTCGATCTGCACAGCTTCGTCGAGGCGCTCGACGAGACTTCGCTCGAGCAGTCGGTGAACGATTCCGCCGAGGAGGCCGAGTCGCTCGGGATCCGCGGCGTTCCCGCGCTGGTCATCGGCGACGAATGGCTGATGCAGGGTTGCCGGGATGCTTCCGAGTACCGGCACGTCATCGACAAGTACCTGCGCGAGCGCCGCAACGGTCCGCCGGTTCGCACCATCCACTAGGGCCGTCGCTGGTGCCCCAGGGCGGGCGTCGCTATGCTGCGCCCTCTCATGGCTCCGCTCCTCGCGACCGTACTCATCCTCGCCGGCCTCACGGTCTTCCTCTGGACCATCTCCTACCGGATCCGGCCGCTGCTCTTCGCGCGGCCCGACGTCCGCTGGGACGAGCCGGCGACGCGCACCGAAAAGCTGCTCGAGTACGGCTTCGCGCAGAAGCGCATGCCGGCGAAGCCGGAGCGGCCCGCCGGGATGGCGCACATCTGGATCTTCGTCGCTTTCATCGTCGCGCAGCTCGGGACGCTGACCTCGTTCGGCCTCGCGTACGACGCGAACTTCCACCTTCCCTTCCTCACCCACGAAGCGCGGCTCGGACAGGTGTACCTGCTCACGAAGGACGTCATCGACGTTCTCGGATCCCTCGGTTGCGCCGCCTTCCTCTACTTCCGGGTGATCCAGAAGAAGGAGCGGATGACCCTCAGCTGGGAGGGCGTCTTCATCCTCTTCATGATCCTCGGCGTGCTCTGGACCGACGTCCTCATCGACGCGGCGGCGCTGGCGAAGAGCGCGGGCGAAGTTCCCTGGTACTTGCCCGTCTCGGGGCGCGTCGCGGAGTGGTTCCTCTACGGGATGTCGCCGGGCGCCGCGACCACGCTCATGACGGCAGGCGTGCTCCTCCACATCGCCATCGTGATGGCCTTCCTCAACTTCCTGCCGATCGGGAAGCACTTCCACATCATCACCGGGCTTCCCACCGTCTTCTTCCAGCGGCTGACGCCGATGGGGCAGCTTTCCAAGCTGGACCTCGAGCACACCGAGAAGTTTGGCGTGGCGAAGCTCACCGATCTCTCCTGGAAGGAGATCCTCGACACCTACTCCTGCACCGAGTGCGGGCGCTGCCAGACGTACTGCCCGACCTACGATACGGGAAAGCCGCTCACGCACAAGGAAGTGAACCGCGCCATCCGCCATCACGCGCAGCAGGCGGCGGCGGCATTCCCGCTCCCGCTCGCGGTGCTTGCGCAGCACTTGAACCGGATCAAACCGATGCCTGCCCCGGCGAACGGGCACGGCGCGCACGCTGCGGATGGGCACGCGGACGATGGGCATGGTGCGGAGGAACCCGCTGCAGCCCACAGCGATCCGGCGACCGGGAGCGAGGGCGCCTTCGCCCAGGGACTGCAAATTCCGGCGGAGCTCTACGAGAAGCTTCCGCCGCTCGTCGGCGAGGGAGGAATCCTGCCCGACGAGACGATCTGGGCCTGCACCACCTGCGGCTGGTGCGAGCAGGCGTGCCCGGTCTTCATCGAGCAGATTCCCCGTATCGTGGACATGCGGCGGCATCTCGTCCTGATGGAGTCGCGGTTTCCCGAGGAAGCGGCGCGGGTCTTCAAGGGCATGGAGGGGCAGGGGAACCCCTGGGGGATGGGATCGAATCGCCGCGCGGAATGGTGCGCGGACCTCGACGTCCCGCTGGCGGCGAACGTGGCGCACGCGGCCCGCGAGTTCGAGTGGCTGTTCTTCGTCGGCTGCGCCGGAAGCTTCGACGAGCGGCAGAAGAAGGTCTCGCGGGCGATCGTGCAGATTCTCAAGGAAGCGCGCGTCTCCTTCTGCATCCTCGGCGAGGAGGAGACCTGCAACGGCGACTCCGCGCGCCGCCTCGGAAACGAGTACCTCTTCCAGGCGCTCGCGCAGCAGAACGTCGACACGCTCAAGCGCTACGGGTTCAAGAAGATCATCACGCAGTGCCCGCATTGTTTCAATACGCTTGCCAACGAGTACCCGCAGTTCGACGGGCACTTCAAAGTGCTGCACCACAGCGAGGTCATTGCCCAGCTCGTCTCGGAGGGAAAGCTCCGGCCGGGCCAGGTCGAGCTGAGCGAGCCGGTCACCTTCCACGACAGCTGCTACCTCGCGCGGCACAACGGGATCAGCGAGGCGCCCCGGCAGGCGCTCATCTCGCTCGGCATTCGCGTCAAGGAGATGGAGCGCAACCGCACGGAGACGTTCTGCTGCGGCGCGGGCGGCGGGCGCATGTGGCTCGAGGAGACCATCGGGCAGCGCATCAACCAGAACCGCATCGAGGAGGCGGCGCGGACCATCGGCGAGCAGGGCACGGTGGCGACGAGCTGCCCCTTCTGCCTGACGATGATCAAGGACGGGATCAGCGAGACGGGGCGGGGAGAGCGGATGCAGGCCATGGACATCGCCGAGCTGGTCGCTCTCGGCCTGCCGCAGCGAACGTGACAGGCGGGGTCAGGCCCTTCGCGCAAAGCGACCTTGCCGCGGCGGTGCGCTTCTGCGAGCGCGCGCGCTCCATCGACCCGGCCATCGAGCCGTTTTCGCACAGCCTCGCGGCGCTCGCTTCGGGCCAGCGCGCCCGGCTCGATCTATGGCGGGTCGCGCCGGAAGGAGCGGATGAGGTCTGCGGAATCGCCTTCGCGGTGTTGCGCGAGGGTGGCTCTACGTCGGCGCCACCCTGGCTCGACATCTACGCGGCGGTGTCGCCGCCGAGACGGCGCGGCGGCATCGGCAGCGCGCTTTGTGGGGCGATCCTCGCCGAGCGTGCCGTCCTGCGTGCGCGGGTCCATGAAGACTCACGCGAAGGCCGTGCCTTCTTGCGCTCGCTCGGGTTCGAGGACAGATCGGTCCTCCTCTCCATGCTCTGGTCGGCCCGGCCCATCGAGGAGCGCACTGCCCGATCGATCCGCGTGCGCAAGGCCTCGAAGGCCGATGCGTCGATGCTCGAAGCGCTTTCTCGCGAGGCCTGGGCGGGCAAGCCGGAGGCGTTCACCAGCCGGCCCGAGGAAGTCTCCCGGTTCTTCGCGGAGGGTCAGCTCGCGCTCGTCGCAGAGAGCGGTCGCCGTCCCGTGGGGTACCTGACCGGTGCGTTTCTCGGACGCGCGCTGGCCATCGAGGAGGTGGCGGTCTTGCCGCGCCTCCGCCGCTCCGGCATCGGGCGCGCTCTCCTCGTCGAGGCGATCCGCGACACCTCGCACGCCATGCTCTCGGTGGCGGAATCGAACCACGCGGCCCGCGCGCTCTACCATTCGCTCGGCTTCGCCACTTCCGCGCGGCGAGTCATCTGCGAGCGCCAGGCCGTGCGGGGATGAGCATGGTCGTCCGCGAAGCGCAGGCCGAGGATGACGCTGCCGTCGGGGAGATCCTCGTTTCGGGATATCTCACCCGGTACGCACAGAAGATGCCGGAGGTGGTTCTCACCGATCGGCGCAAGGCGGAGCTCCGGGATGTCGCTTCCAAGCGCAAGGAATCGACAGTTCTCGTCCTCGAGCTGGACGGAAAGGTGGTCGGGACGGTCGCGCTCTGGGCTCCCGGCTCGCCGCGCAGCGAGGCGTGGCTGCCCGAGGCGTGGGACTTGCGCCATCTCGCCTTCGATCCCGCCGTGCACGGCCGCGGGCTCTCGGCGCCCTTGCTCGACGGGGCAGAGCAGCTGGCGCGCGACTCGGGGGCCCGGTTCATCTGCCTGCACGTCCGGCGCGGCAACAAGGGCGTGGCGAGGCTCTACATGGGACGCGGATACGAGCGCGATCCGAAGGGCGATCTGGATCTGCCCGAAGTCCTGCTCGACGCGTACGTCTTGCGCCTGCGCTGACGCCGCTACGCTACCTGCGGCGGCTGGGTCGGAGCCGCCCGCGCGATCCGCACCATCCGCACCCTGCGGTCGTCGCGCTGGAGCACCGTCAGCTCGAGCCCGCCGACGTAGAACCGGTCGCCCGTCTGCGGGATCGCGCCGGCGGCGGAATTGAGCAGACCCGCCAGCGTCTCGAAGCCGCCGTCGCGCGGAAGGTTGACGCCGAGAGCGTCGTTGAGGTCCTCGATGCGCGTTTCGGCGCGCACCTGTGTGGTGCCATCCGGGCCCAGCGGAGGGATGGGCGATTCCGCGGGCCGGCGCTCCTCGCCCAGCTCTCCGACGATCTGCTCGAGGATGTCCTCCAGCGTGACGATGCCGGCGAAGCCGCCGTACTCGTCGGCGACCATGACGATGTGGCTCCGCTTCTGCTGCATCTCGCGGAGGATCTCGTCGACGCGCTTGCTCCACGGTACCCAGACGGCGGGGCGGATGAGGTCCTGCAGCACGATGAGGCTGGGATTGGCGAGGAGCGGGATCACGTCCTTGGTGTGCAGGACTCCCTTGATGTGGTCGAGATCGTCCTCGTACACCGGCATGCGGGTATGGCCCTCCTCGGCGAGGAGCGCGAGCACGTCGTCGACCGTGGCGTCGACGGGCACGCCGACCACGTTGGTGCGCGGGACCATCACTTCCTTGCCGGTGCGCTCGGCGAATGCGAAGAGACCGTGGACCAGCTCCGGCGGAGGAGCGGCCTTCTCGCCCGTCCGGCCCTCGCCGGTGAGGATGCGCTCGATCTGCTCGAGCGGAGGAGGCGGCGGCGTGTAGCGCGCGGTGGCTCCCGATCCCAGAAGCATCGCGTCGAACGCGCGGAGCAAGAGCTGCAGCGGCCACTTGAGGATGCGACAGAGGAACCAGCCCGGGGCGGAGAGCGCGAGGCTCCAGCGCAAGGGTCTCGTGGCCGCGAGCGAGCGCGGCGCCAGATCGAGCACCAGAGCCACCACCCCGGCGAACACCCCCGCGACGAGTTGCAGGGTGGCGCTCGACATCGAGGCCCGGGCGATGCCGGCGCGGGCGAGGACGCCGTTCACCCAGATGGCGCAGGCCACCGCGGCGAAGGCGAGCAGGCCGCTTCCCGCTGCGCGCAGGGCGGCGGCGGTGGCCTCCGGCTCCCGCTTGAGCTCGAGCACCCGGCGGGCGCTTTTCGCAAGGTGCGGCTCGGCTTCCGCGGCCCGGAGATCGTCCTCGGAAACGGCGAGAATCGCCGCATCCTCTCCCTGCAGGAGCGCCCGGCCGATCAGCGCCGCGCCAGCGGCCACGAGCTCGAGCATCGCCGGGATCGTACCACGTGCTTGAAAGGCCGGCGGTTGCCTCTTATTGTCCGGCCCCCATGAAAGCGCGCGTCGTCATCATGCTGAAAAAATCGGTCCTCGACCCCCAGGGGCAGGCGGTTTCGCGCGCTCTCGTCTCGCTCGGGTTCGACGAGGTGAAGGAGGTACGGCTCGGCAAGCTCATCGAGATGGAGCTTGGGGAGGGCGATCCGAAGAAGGCCCGCGAGCGCCTCGCGCAGATGTGCGAGAAGCTTCTCGCCAACCTGGTCATCGAGGAATACCGCATCGAGGAGCCGGCCTGATGCTGTTCGCGGTGGTGATCTTCCCCGGTTCGAACTGCGATCACGACGTCTACCATGTCGCGAAGCACGTCCTCGGCCGCGCCGCGCGTTACATCTGGCACAAGGACCGCGACCTGCGCGGCGCCGACGTCGTCGTCCTCCCCGGCGGCTTCGCCTACGGCGACTATCTCCGCGTCGGCGCCATCGCCCGCTTCTCGCCCGTGATGGAGGAGGTGCGCCGCTTCGCGCAGCGCGGCGGGCATGTCCTCGGGCTCTGCAACGGCTTCCAGATCCTGCTCGAGTCGGGGCTCTTGCCCGGAGCGATGCGGCGCAACGAATCCCTCAAGTACGTCTGCCGCGACGTGCACCTCAAGGTGGAGAACGCGATGACGCCCTGGACGCGCAAGTACGCGCGCGGCGAGGTGATCCGCATTCCCATCGGACACGGCGACGGGAACTACTTCATCGACGACGAGGGGCTGCGCCGTCTCGAAGGCGAAGGCCAGGTGGTCTTCCGCTACTCCGACGCGCGAGGCGTCCGCGGGACCCGCGGCGCGAATCCGAACGGCTCGCTCGCCGACATCGCGGGAATCACCAACGCGCGCGGCAACGTCCTCGGCATGATGCCGCATCCGGAGCGGCTGGCCGAAGCGGTGCTCGGCGGCGAGGACGGCCGCAGATTGTTCGAAGGGATCGTCGAAGCCATCGAGTGAAGACGGCGTCTCACTTCAGCGCCGCTGGCCAGTAGCGCAGCGTGCAGGTGAAGACGTTGCCATTCACGAGTTGGCCCTGCTCGCGATCGCCGGGCATCTTCTGCAGAACGGTGCCGTCGGATCCGAGGCGCAACTCCCGCGTCCGGCAGGACTTGCCGTCGATGGGGAAGTCGAGCTTCCCGCACGATGCTCCGGAGATGGAGACGATCTCGATCTTCTGATCGCAAAGCACCTCGTCGCCCTCCCAGGGAAGAAAGGCGTAGGCGGAGCGGCTCCGCGCGAGTTCCAGGTTGGTGTTGGGACGCTGCGCGAGCCAGTCGGGAAGCGGATCGGTCCGGGCCTGACCCGACGGGAGGATTGCCAGCCACTCGCTCGACCTTCCCGCGTCGAACGGGCTGCGGGTCGCGGCGTCCATCCGCCGGAGCGCGAGCCCGCCGCCGAGCAGGGGCGAAGTCTCGAACCAGGTGTCAGGTCCGGGCTGGAAGCCCTGGAGGACGTTGAAAACGGAGGATGCCTTTCCGTTCTCGTCCAGCCAGACGGCATCGATCCGGCCCGAGCCGCCGCCGAGGATGACGACCGCGCGTCCGTTCACGTCCACGCCCTGGCCGAAGATCGCCGCCTCGCTCGGGAACGGGACCGGTCCGTAGCGGAGGCTGCCGTTCGCGCTCATCTTGAAGGCGACACGGGTCTTCGGCGGCGGAGTCGAGAAGTCGTGGCTGAAATGCCCGACCACGAACAGGCCTCCGTTCGGGTCGGGGGCGAAAACGCCCTCGCCGACGATCTGTGTCGAGCCCGCCACCTTGCCGGCATCGTTCAGCGTTTCCACCACCACCGTCTGCCGGGCGGGATCTCCGCTGTAGCCGGTGAACCCGGCAAGGGTCGCGAAGAGGTCGCCCCGGAAGAAGTTGATCTGGCCGAGCGTGCTTCCCGACGAGGAGAGGATCCTCCAGGCCGGATGATCTCCGCCGACGAGAATCGGTACGGCGACTGCGCCGTTGCCGTTCGCGCTAGGCATGCTGTTGCAGAACCCGGCCTGCGCAGCGACCGAGTATTGCTCGATGTGGAGGATCGGGATGGGTAGCGCACTCGGAACCAGGCCCTGGCAGCTGGGGTCCACGCCGCTGCCACCGCCCGTGGAGCCGCCGCCGCCGGTCGTGCCGCCACCGCCCGTGGTGCCACCGCCGCCGGTGGTGCCGCCTCCACCCGTGGTCCCGCCGCCGCCGGTGGTGCCGCCTCCGCCCGTGGTCCCACCGTGGCCGGAGCCGGCATCGACGGTGCCCCCGCCCGAGCCGCTACCGCTCAGATCCGTCGGGCCGCACGCCGCGACCACGAGAGCGCAAAGCAAAGCCGCAGTAGCCACGACGGAAGACGCGCGCACGACCCCTCTGTGTACGATTTAGTGACTCTTACAACCCTCCGCCCGAGCCGTAGCGAATTGCCGCGCGCCAGACGCGCTTCTGCAAGGCGAGATCGAACAGCTGCGCGTCGAACTCCGCGTTGACGATTTGCCCGCTCAGCGAATCGATGGTGCCCTCCGTCCGGTACACGATCAGCGCCGTCGACGCCCTGAACTCCTTCGCCTGCGCGTCGAAGGAGGGCGTCTCGTCGAGCGACAGGCGATCGAACGTGGCGAAGGCCACGGCGACGCCCCGTTTCGCGAATTCGGCGATGGTGCGCTCGTGCAGCATCTGCTGGTAGCTGTCGCCGAACCTCTCCATCCCGATGAATGCGACGATCGTTCGATCCAGCTTCTTTTCGTAGCCCCGGCGTTTGCTCGTCTCGACGTTTACGCGAGCGCACGCGCAACCGACGAGGAGGACGGCGATCGGAGCAGCCGGCAACGATCCAACGCGGATTGTCATGGTGTTCCCCCACCAGCCCCTGCTCGGGAAGGGTACCGCGCCGCCGTTCAAGAGTGAATGCGCGCGACGGCGTACCCACCTGCCTGCGCCACGAACCCTTAGGGAAACCTCCAGCGAGGCCGCTACCAGACGGTCGCGACCTCGCGACACGCCCGGATTGCCCGATCCTTGCTGAGGACGGGCACCTTCTTGATGAGCGCCGTCGCGACGACGACTCGATCGGCGGGATCCCGATGCTTCCAGTCGAGGCTCAGACTTCGCAACCAGACGTCGGTATCGACGGGGACGACTTCGACGACCCCTCCGCGTTCGATTCGTCGGGCAAACTCCTCGACCGTCATCGGCAAGGTCAACTTCCGTCGCTTGACCTTGATCCCTAGCTCCCACATCGAGATCGAGCTCGCGTAACCGCCGGCTTGCTCCATCTCGCGCAATGTCGCGCCTGCTCGCACGGAGAGCTGCTCC
This sequence comes from Deltaproteobacteria bacterium, assembly GCA_005879805.1. GTDB lineage: Bacteria > Myxococcota > Myxococcia > Myxococcales > 40CM-4-68-19 > VBKO01. The sequence continues at coordinate 10,409 of VBKL01000144.1, forward strand.
GGATCGAGCGCCCACCAGAGCAACGCGTGCGTGTCGAGGACGATCAACTCTCGGACCACTCGTCGGTCGTGGGGGCGAGGACGTCGTCGTGGTAGACGACCTTCCCGCGCGCATCGGAGAACATCTCCGCGGCGGGGATGCGCTGACGGATGGGCACGATCCGCAGGACCGGCCGATTGTTGTCGGTCACGACGAGCTCTTCGCCCGTCTCTTCGACCTTCCGGAAGTACTCGAGCATCCTGGCCTTCAAGGAGCTCTTGGAAACCGTCTCCATGCCGCCATTATGACCAGGGTCATGACCATGGTCAACGCGGGATCAACAGGAGCGGACGCAAACTGGAGCAAATCGTGGGCTAGATCTGGACCGCGAGCCCCGGCTGCGGCGCGGCCTGCTGCTCGCGGGCCGGAAGGAGCTCGCGCTTCACCGAGCCGCCGTTCTTCCAGTAGCGCAGCTCTGCGACGCCGTCGGCGACCATCACGTGCGGGAAGCCTTCGCGCGCGTTGAGCCAGGAGCCGAGGTTCAAGTACTGGCCGCGACCGACCTGCACGTCGACCGGCCGGTGGCTGTGGCCCATCACGACGTAGCGGACGTCGAGAAGCTGCACGATGCGCAAGGCCGCTTGCTGCAGCATGGGGTGCGCGTCGGTGCGGCGCTGCCGCCCGAGGACTGCGTTGAGGCCGGCGAAGATGATGCCACCGACCACCGCCGTGGCGATCTTCGCCACCGCTCCGTGCGCCGCCGCGATCGCCGCCCAGGAGCCGAACAGGCAGACGAGGGCGAGCAGCATGCGGTCCAGATAGAAAAGCTGCATCGAGTCGAAGAGGCTCTGCTCGGCGGGCCGCGAGACGATGGCGAGGAGCTTCTTCACCTCCGCCTCGTTGCGCGAGGCGCGGCCGAGAAGCTTGCGCACGTGAGCGGCCTCCCCGTCGTCGACTTTCTCGATGGCCTCATCGGCTGCCCGCGCGAAACGGCGCCAGACCTTCAGCCACTGGACCAGGATCGGATAGGTGACGCGGAAGACCATCACGAAATAGTCGGCCGCAACGCGCAGCGGATTGCCGGCCTTGAGCACCCAGTCGATGTATTCGACCACGCCCCAGGTGTCGCACTCGTCGAGGTCGGTCTGCTCCGTGTACTTGTTCGCGAAGTAGCGGAGCACCTTCGAGCTGAGCGGCAGATCGATCTCCCGCTTCGCCTGCACCCCGGCCGCGTCGAAGAAATCGCTCTGCAGCGAGTAATGGTCATGGGCGTTGCCATGCTCGGCGTAGAAGAAGCCGGGCTCGAGATAGAACCAGGGATGGAACTCGATGCGCCGCTCGAAGCGCCGGCGGGGCGGTCCCTCGAGGCCGGCGCGGTCCGCGAGATGGGCCTTGAGCGCCGCCTGGACCGCGGGCCAATGAAACTCCGCGTCATGGTTGCCGCGGATGATGTGAAGACAATTTCCCTTCTGGAGAAAACGGGCGAGCGCGTCGAAGACCGCTCCATGACGCTCGATGGTCTTGCGCAGCTTCCAGACGCACTTCGCTTCCTCGGCGGCCAGCCCGAACTGCCGTTCTTCTTCGGACACTTCGAAGGTCGCTTCGGACCCGGGCGTCACGGTGATGGCGACGAAATCGACGATGTCGCCGTTCAAGAGCAGACGCCACGGCTTTCCGTCCCGCTGGTTCAGGGCGTGGAAGTCGAGGAATTCCGCCAGCTGGGAATCGAAGGAGGAGCCCCGCTGTGCCTTGACGCCGGCCTTCAGATCGCAGCCCAGGTGGAGATCGGAGATCGCGAGGAGGTTGTGCGGTCTCCCCTCGTTGCGGACGTGCCGCCACATTCGTCCGATCCCCATGCCCCTCCAATGAGCAAGCGTCGTGCCGCCCGCGACGTTCGTTCGTGCTGCAACGATCTGCGTGAGAAGACGTACGAGACCGACGCGATGGTCCATCGGCCACCACGGTAGAACGCCGTCCGTGACGCACGTGGATCGAGTTGGAAACTGTTTGGTACCTTGCGCCCATGCTCCCGGCGCAGGCCCCCGCCGTCGAAGCCGGCTTCTTCGCCGGGATGGTCGGACGATCTCCGCGCATGCGCGAGGTCTTCGGCCTGCTCAAGAAGGTCGCGCCGATGGACGTCTCGGTCATCGTCACCGGCGAGACGGGCACCGGCAAGGAGCTGGTCGCGCGAGCGCTCCACGACGAATCGCCGCGCCGCAAAGGGCCCTTCGTGGTCCTCGACTGCGGATCGATCCCTGAGAACCTCATCGAGAGCGAGCTGTTCGGGCACGAGAAGGGTGCTTTCACCGGCGCCATCTCCTCGCGCGAGGGCGCTTTCGAGCGAGCCGACTCCGGGACCATCTTCCTCGACGAGATCGGGGAATTGCGCATCGACATGCAGCCGCGCCTCTTGCGCGTCCTCGAGAACCGCGAGGTCCGGCGCGTGGGCGGCACGCACGTCACGGGCGTCGACGTTCGCGTCGTCGCCGCCACCAACCGGGATCTGGCCAAGGAGGTGGAGGACGGCGCCTTCCGCGAGGACCTCTACTTCCGCCTCGGCGTCATCCACGTGCAGCTTCCGCCCTTGCGCGCCCGGCCCGACGACGTGCCCTGGCTCATCGAGCACGCCCTCTCGCGGCAGGAGGTGGTGAAGCGCCACGGACAGAAGCGGGTCACGCCGGCGGCGATGGCGATCCTGCAGTCGTACGGATGGCCCGGGAAACCTCAGCCTCGCCGCGAGGGAGAGCGGGCTGCACCGCAAATCCATCGAGCGGTTGGCGCGGAAATATCGCCTCGACGCGCGTACCCTTCGCGCGCGCCGGAAGCGCTGAGCCTGGTTACTGAAACCGCTTCTCGTAGACGCGATACGTCTTGTACCGGCGCGCGCCCATCCGCTCGATGCCGCGGTTGATGAGCGCGTTGTCCTCGAGCGTCCACGACAGCTCGCCGCCCAAGTAGCCGCGTTTCGCCCCTCGCTCCGCGACCTCGACGTAGAGGGCGGCGGCGAGCGTCCCGTAGCGATGCGAGGCGCGGTACTCGCCCTTGATGCCGAGGAGCAACAGCCTCGCGTGGTGCGGCCGCTTGAACTTGTTCCGGTAGAGGAGCTTGGCGAGGTTGATCGGGTTGCGCATCAATTCGCCGTCGAAGTCGCGCACCATCTCGTTGACGTCGGGGATCGCGAAGCAGATCGCCGCCGGCTTGCCGTCGACCTCGGCCACCAGCGCGATCTCGGTGTCTACAAACATCTTGTATTCGGTGGCGACGATCTCGAGCTCTTTGTTGGTGAAGGGGATGAACCCCCAGTTGTCCTTCCACGCCTCGTTGAAGACATCGCGGACGATGTCTACCTCGCGCCGGAAGTTTCCCAGATCCATGGTGCGGATGCGCACGTTGGGCAGCGCCTTGGTGCGCTCGGCGACGCGCTTGGTCCGCTCGTCGATGTTTCCCGAGGTGTACCAGTACGCGTAGAAGTCCTTCGCCTTCCGGTAGCCCGCCGCTTCGACCATCCCTCCGAGGTGGGGCTTGTTGTGCCCCATGCCGATGCGCGGCGGAGTGTCGAATCCTTCGACGAGGACGCCGACCTCGCCTTTGGTGTCGAGCGTGAACGGCCCGCGCAGCGAGGTGCGGCCCTTTGCCTTCGCCCAGGATTCGGCGGCATCGAACAGTGCGCGCGAAACCTCCGGATCGTCAGCGCACCATGCCGAGCTTCCACGGCACGTGCAGGAAGGTCTCGATGTCCTTCTTCCCGCGCACCGCGCGCACTTCGATCATAGGGGCGCGCAGCGTAGCGATAACGCACCGCGTATGCTACCTGTCCGGCCCCTCCGATGGACCTGAAGAACACCGTCAATCTTCCCAAGACGACCTTTCCGATGCGCGCCGCGCTTTCCGAGCGGGAGCCAGTACAGGTGCGCGCCTGGCTCGAGGCGAAGGTCTACGAGAAGCTCATCGAGCAGAACGAAGGCGGCGAGCGCTTCATCCTCCACGACGGGCCGCCCTACGCCAACGGATCACTCCACCTCGGCCACTTCCTCAACAAGATCCTCAAGGACATGGTGGTGAAGGCGCAGCTCATGAGCGGGCGCCTCTCCGAGTACGTTCCCGGCTGGGACTGCCATGGGCTTCCCATCGAGCTGCAGGTCGACAAGCAGCTGGGACCCAAGAAGCGCCAGATGACCGCGAGCGACTTCCGCCGCGCTTGCCGGAAGTTCGCCGAGGAGCAGGTAGTGCTCCAGCGCGAAGGGTTCCAGCGACTCGGCGTGTTCGGGCGCTGGGACAAGCCGTACCTGACCATGTCGTACGACTACGAGGCCCAGACCGTCCGCGAGCTGGCCTCGATCGTGCGCAAAGGCGCGCTCTACCGGCGCAAGCGGCCCGTCCACTGGTGCATCCGGGATGTCACCGCGCTCGCCGAGGCGGAGGTCGAGTACCAGGAGAAGACGAGCCCCTCGATCTATGTCGGGTTCCGCGTCGTCAAAGGGGCGCCCGAAGGCGAGCCGTGGTTCCTTGCCATCTGGACGACGACGCCGTGGACCATCCCCGCGAACCTCGCAGTCGCGATCAATCCGGAGCTCGAATACGTCGCCTATCTAGTGCCCGGCCGCGGGCGCTTCGTCGTGGCGAAGGCCCTCCTCCATGCCTTCCTCGGCGCTACTTTCCCGGACGAGCTGCGCGCGCCGCAGAAAGGGGGCGACGATCTCCTCTCGGCGGCCCGCGCGACCGGCGCGACGCTCGCCCACCCTGACCGCGTCCGCGACGTCGATCCGGAAGAGCTGCGGACCTTCGAGTACCGCCATCCGCTCGCCGATCGCACCGGCATCGTCGTCTTCGGCGAGCACGCCACCGCCGAGACCGGCACCGGTCTCGTGCACACCGCTCCCGGGCACGGCGAAGAGGACTTCCGCATGGGCCTCGAGTACGGCCTGCCCATCTGGGCGCCGGTCGACGGCTACGGAAAGTTCACCAGCGACGTCGCGATCGCGGGGCTCGAAGGCAAGAAGGTCTTCGACGCCAATCCGGTGATCGTCGACATGCTGCAGAGCGCCGGCGCGCTGCTCAACCGCGGCGGGCAGGCGTTCGAGATCCGCCACAGCTACCCGCATTGCTGGCGCTGCAAGCAGCCGGTCATCTTCCGCGCAACCGATCAATGGTGGATCGCGCTCGACGGCGAAGTCGATCTCCCGCGGCGCGGGAAGACCACCATCCGCAAGGCGGCGCTGGAGGCCATCGACGAGATCGCCGCTGCCGGTGGATGGGTGCCGGCCTGGGGCAAGGACCGGATCCGCGGGATGGTGGAGAACCGTCCCGACTGGTGCATCTCGCGGCAGCGCAGCTGGGGCGTTCCCATCCCGGTCGCGTACTGCGCGGTCGATCGCGAGCCGCTCGTCGACGCGGACGTGATGGATCACGTGGCGGGCGTGTTCGAGCAGGAAGGAGCGGACGCCTGGTTCGAGCGCCCCATCGAGGCGCTCTTGCCGGCCGGCGCGAAGTGCAAGAAGTGCGGCGGCAGCAAGTTCGAGAAGGAGACCGACATCCTCGACGTCTGGTTCGACTCGGGATCGTCGTGGGCGGCGGTTTGCGAATCGGGGAAATGGCCGCACCTGGGCGTCCCGGTCGATCTGTACCTCGAAGGGAGCGACCAGCACCGCGGCTGGTTCAATTCGAGCCTCACCATCGGGATCGCGACGAAAGGCGCCTCGCCCTACAAGGGCTGTCTCACCCATGGCTTCTTCGTCGACGAGCAGGGCCGCAAGATGTCCAAGTCGCTCGGCAACTACGTCGACCCGCAGGAGACGCTGAAGAAGTACGGAGCCGAGGTCGTCCGGATGTGGGTGGCGGCGAGCGACTATCGGGACGACATCCGCGTCTCGAAGCAAATCCTGGAGACGCTGAGCGAAGGCTACCGGAAGATCCGCAACACCCTGCGCTACTGCCTTTCGCAGCTCTACGATTTCGATCCGGCGCGGGATTCCGTTCCCATCGAGGAGATGGCGGCGATAGATCGCTGGGCCTTGTCGCGCGTAGAGCGGTACGCGAGCCTCGTCTTGCGCGCCTACTCGAGCTACGAGTTCCACCGCAACTACCACGCGACGGTGGACCTCTGCGCGACCGACCTGTCCGCCTTCTACTTCGACGTCCTCAAGGACCGGACCTACTGCTCGGGCAAGACCTGGAAGGCGCGAAGAGCCGCGCAGACGGCGCTCTACCGGATCTGCCGCGATCTGTGCCGCCTGCTCGCGCCGATGGCCTCGTTCACCGCGGAAGAAGCCTGGCAGCACCTTCCCGGCGAGAAAACCTCGTCGGTGTTCCTCGCCGGAATGCCCGAGCCGCAGCCCGCCCTCGTCGACGACGCGCTGGAAGAGGAGTTCCGCCACCTCGTCTCCTTCCGGCAAACCGTCAACGAGGCGCTCGAGGCGAAGCGGACCGCCAAGGCACTCGGCAAGGCCACCGAGGCGGACGTCGTGCTCCACGTCCCGGCCGAGCCGCCCATCCTGCGCGAGGTAGCCGAGAAGTACGAGGTGCAGCTGCCCGACTTCTTCCTCTGCGCGACGGTGCGCGTCGAGTCGGGCGAGACGCTGCGGGCCGAGGTGGCGAAGAGCCAGTATCTGGGCTGCGAGCGGTGCTGGCGTGCCCTCGAGGAAGTGAGCGGCACGCCCGCTCTCTGCCGCCGCTGCACGCGCGCCGTCCGCGGAGAGCCGGGGTGAACAAGCCCCTCGGCAAGTGGGCGGTGCTCGCGATGGTCTCGATCTCCGTCCTGATCGTCGATCAGATCACCAAGTTTCTCGCCGTCGAGCGACTCACCTTCCTCTTCCAGACGGTGCACGCGACGACGCTCGGCGAGAAGATCCGCGCCTTCCTCGGCGAGCGCGACCTGCTCGAGCGCGGCCTCGCCGATCCGCGTTACGCGGTGGTCGTGCCGAGCTTCTGGCAGAACCTCTACACGCAGAACCGCGGCGCAGCCTGGGGTTTCCTTTCCCGCGCCGGCGAGCAGTTCCGGGTGCCGTTCTTCTATCTGGTCTCGATTGCGGCGGTGATCTTCATCTTCACCTATTACCGCAAGCTCTCGGTCCACCAGCGCTACCTGCAAATCGCGCTCGCGCTCGTCCTCGGCGGCGCGATCGGCAACGCGCTCGACCGCATCTTGCGCGGCTACGTCATCGACTTCATCGACTGGCACCTCAACGATCCGGCCTGGCACTACCCTTCGCACCACTGGCCGACCTTCAACGTCGCGGACTCCGGCATCTCGGTGGGCCTCGCCCTCTTGCTCCTCGAGGCGCTCTTCGTGAAGAAGGGCGTGAAGCAGAAGGTCCCAGGGAAGCAATCCGCCTGAGGAAAGGTTACACGCACCGACATGCTTCCCGTCCTCTTCACCATCACGCTCCAGCCTTCCTGGGCCCCTTTCGTCTTCCTCGCCGCCGCTCTCGCCCTCGGCGCCTGGCAGGTGCGCTCGGTACGCGCCGTCGGGGAGCCATGGCCCAAAGCCTGGCAGGCAGGCGCTCTCTGGGCCGTCGGCGGCGGCGCCGTGCTCTACGTGCTCGTCCGCGCTCTCGGCGACGCCGGCAACAACGACATCTTCCATCTCTCGCGGCCGCTCGCGATCCCGCTTCACACCTACGGCCTGCTCATCGCCACGGCCTTCCTCGTCGCCATGTCGCTCGCGGGTCGCGCCGCGGAGCGCGAAGGGCAGAACCGCGACCGCGTGATGGATCTCACCTTCTGGATCCTCATCGCGGCCATGGTCGGCTCGCGGATCCTTTTCATCATCGTGAACTGGGACGAGTACGCGAAGACCCCGGCCAAGATCTTCGCCTTCTGGGAGGGCGGCCTCGTCTTCTACGGCGGCTTCATCGGCGCGGTGCTGGTCTCCGTCTGGTACATGCGCCGGCACAAGATGCCGTTCTTCCCGGTGGCCGACGCGCTCATCCCCTCGGTCGCCATCGGTCATGCCATCGGGCGGCTGGGCTGCTTCGCGGCGGGCTGCTGCTGGGGAGGGGCCTGCGATCCCCACCTCCCCTGGGCGGCGAAGTTTCCACCCGAATCGCTCGCCTATCAGAGCCAGGTCGCGAACGGCATCATCCGCCTGGGCGCGGCGCACACCATCCCGATCCATCCTACCCAGCTCTATGAGTCGCTCGGCGAGCTCTTCATCTTCTGCGCGCTCCTCTTCTGGCGAGGCCGGAAGCGCTTCCACGGCGAGCTGCTCGCGCTCTACCTCGTCCTCTACGCGCCGCTCCGCGCCATGGTCGAGACGCTTCGCGGCGACGAGGAGAGAGGAAGGGTGTTCAATTTCCTCGGGCCGTGGGCAAAGGGCGCCTGGTGGAACCTGTCCACCAGCGAGCTCATCAGCGTGGGCATCTTTGCCACCGGAGTCGCCCTCTTCGCGCTGCTCGGACGGCGTCGCGAGATGCCCGCAACGGCGTAGCTCGAAGGGCCGGGCGGCTGGTAGACTTCCCAGGTGGCTGTATCTACGGGCACTACGCCCCTTCCCCAGGAAAAGCTGCAGGAAGAGCTCGACGCGATGGACGAGTCCCTCGCGGAGCTCCAGGTCCTGTACGAGAAGTACTTCCTCGGGATCGACCGGCGCCCGCCGGAAAACCAGCGCAAGCGCATCTCCGAGCGCATGCGGGTACTGAAGGGGACCCTGGTCAAGAACACGGCCCTCAAGTTCCGGTTGCACACCCTTTTTGCGAAGCTCATCTCCTTCGAGCGCATGTGGGACCGCACCCTGCGCGAGATGGAGGAGGGCACCTATCGCCGGGACGTCTTCAAGGCGAAGCTGCACAACAAGAAGAAGGAGACGAAGGAGGTCGCCGCCGCCCCGGCGCCCGCCGTTCATCTCTCCGACGAGAAGCTGCGTAAGCTGTACGACACCTACCTCGTCGCACGTCAGCGCACCGGCGAGCCGGTCGCGGGTCTGACCTTCGACTCCGTGGCGTCACGGATCCGCGCCCAGGTGCCGGAGCTGCTCAACCGGCACAAGGCCAAGAACATCGAGTTCAAGGTCGTGATCAAGGGCGGGAAGGCCGTTCTCAAGGCCGTTCCGCTGACTTAGCCGCCCGCGCGGCGGCCACTGCGGGCTCCGCGACCGTTCGATCCTCGACATCAACTTGCCTGTAGCGCAGGCGCTACCCACCCTTCGTCGGTCGAAGGGAGAGGGCGCATGGGTCGGGTCATCGGTTGCGGAATCCTTCTGGTGCTTGCGGCATGCGCGCGGGCCCAGGCGCCGCGTCAGAGCGACGCGATGGAGCGGAGCGCGAGTCTGCTCGCGCGCCTCGATCAGCTCGAGGCCGATCTCCACCAGCAGGACGCGGAGATCTTGCTCACCTCGGAGCTGGAGTACCGGCACGGGCAGGCCCAGCAGATCGCCTGCCAGGTGACGAACGATCACGTCAAGGAGATCCACCGGCTCGCCCTTCTCCAGGAAGAGAAGCGGCGGGAGAAGGCGCACAAGAAGGGGCGGACCATCGCCCAGGCGCGCAGTGCGAAGCCGGCGCGGGTCGCGACCAACTAGCGCGGTCTACTCGAACATCTTGTCGATGGGGAGAATCTCGACGTCCTGCGGGTCCTTCGCGCCGAACGAGGTGCGATCGACCGCGCGGTCCGTCTCGAGCAGCGCCGCAGGCTTCTGCGGCACGTTCCCCTGCGCGTCCTTCTGGTAGTGCATCGGCGTCCCGGCGTCGGCGAGGATCGTCTTCTTCGCCTCCTCCATCCCGGGGCCGACGAGGACGCACTGCAGCTCCTCCGGCTTCATCCACTTGCGCCAGGCGGCGTTGACCTGATCGGCGGTGACGGAGCGCAGCGACGCCCGCCACTGCTCGAGGAACTTCCCCATGCCGAGGAAGTCGTCGTCGAGCGCGTAGCCGAGCTTGCGCGCGTCGGTCTGGTCGTAGAGGAGGAGATAGCCGTCGAGGAAACCTTTGGTCTGCTCCACCTCCTCGGGCGAGAACGGCTCCTCGCGTAGCGAACGCTGGATCTCGTAGAGCGCGGCGCGCAGAGCGAAGAGGCGGTTCTCGTTCTGTACCGGCCGTAGCCAGATGGTGAAGTCCTGCTGGTGCCGGGCGCGGAAGTTCTGCGCGGTGGACGCGTCGCCGCCTTGCTGCTGGAAGTGCTCGATGTACGCGTAGTCGCCGTAGTTGAGCCCGCGCTGCTCGCGCAAGCGCTGCATGAGGCGGCCGTTGAACTGGCGGTGCTCGCCGATGGCGCTCCGCGCGACGGAGATTGCCGGCCAGTCCGGGTCCTTGTGCGAGAGCGCCCAGGGCATGCCGCAGGAGATGGCGGTCGCCTCGGCGGGCTTCTCGACCAGCCGGAAGCGCGGGTGCGGGTTCGGTCGCGCGGGCGGAATCTGCGCGACGGCGGCGCCGCGGTTGGGCAGCGCATCGAGCGCCGTCGCGAGCCGGTCGGGCAGGTCCTTCGGATAGCCGCCGGAGATCCCCACCGTGAGCCGGTCGAGCGTGAAGAGATCCTCGGCCTGCTGCTGGAGGTCCTCGAGCGTGATCGAGTGCAGGTCGGAAACGTGACCGACGGAGGTGCGGCCGTACGGATGATCCCGATACATCAGCTCGCCGAGGGCTTCCTTCCCGAGATTCTCGTCGTCTCCCTGACGCAGCCTGCGGGAGACGTCGAGCACCTGGGCATCGCGCAGGCGGACGAACTCGCGCGCCTCCCAGCGCGGATTGCCGACCACGTCGACGAGAATGGGGACGAGCTTGTCGAGGTTGTCCTTGTGCACGATGGCGAAGAAGGTGGTCTCTTCCTTGTCGACGCGGGCGACGATGTCAGTGGCGATGGGAAAGAGCGCCTGCTGCAGCTGCTTGGCGTCGAGCGACTTCGTGCCCCCTTCGCTCATGATGCGCGCGGCGAGCAGGGTCGCGCCGGCGTTTCCGGCCGGGTCGTCGGCGGCGCCGCCCTTGAAACGCAGGGCAATGGTGACGAGGGGCTTGTCGCTGGGCGGAAGGGCGAGGAACTCGACGCCTTTGATCTTCTCCTTCCCGGGCCCGCGCTCCTGCGACGTGGAGGCGGGCGGGGAACCGCGGCCGATCTCGTCGCCGGCCACGCGCGGCTCCTGCGCGCCTCCGCTCGCCGTGCGCTCCTTCGCCGAGGCGCCGGTCGCTGTGGCCGAATCGCCGGGGGAGCCGCCATCGGGGTTCGCCTTCTCCGCGGGCCCGGCGCCGGTGGGGGCGGCCGCCGTGATCGGGCCCGGCCTTGCCTCGCCATGACTGCACGCCGCGAGGAGCGCTCCGAGCAGTGCGAGCGCTTTCACTTCGCGCCCCCCTTGCCCGACCGGGCGACCGGCCTCGGTTTGTTGCCCGCGGCGGTCGTGAGCGTGATGGTCGTGCGGTTCGCATCGAGCAGCGCCTTCTTGGTGAAGGAGACGAGGTCCTCAGGGCGGACGGCGTCGACTTCGCGGTAGAGCGCGTTGACGTAGTCGAGCTCGCCGGTCAGCGCCGTGTACCTCGCGAGCGTGTCGGCGATGGCGTCGGGCTTGTCGAGCTGCTTGATGTTCTCGTAGCGCACGTTGCTCTTGATGGCAGAGACCCGCGAGGCGTCGACGCGGCCGCGCGCCAGATTCGAGACGTCAGAGACGACGGCGTGCTCGGTGGCTTTCAGGTTCCTCTCGTCCTTGACGCGGAGGAGAACGCCGAAGAGCGACGGATCGCGCTGGACGCCGTCGTCGCCTTCCATGGTGTCGACCAGCTGCTTGGTGAGCACGAGCTGCTGATAGAGCGGGCTCGTCTTGCCGAAGAGATAGGGGGCGAGGACGATCTGGGTCGCGGCGTCCTTGAGGCTCTGCGCGCCGTAGCCGTGCCAGTAGATCGCCAGGCGCGGGATGGTGGGGCTCTTCCAGGCGACGGTCGCGCGCCGGCTCTTCGCCTGGCGCGGCTCCTTGGGGATGGGCGCCGGATCGGCGCGCCCCCGCCAACCGCCGTACGCCTTCTGGATGCGCTCGAGGGCGTCCTTGGCATCGAAGTCGCCGCAGACGACGACGGTTGCGTCGTCGGGCGTGTAGTAGCGACGGAAGAACTCGCGCGAGTAGTCGAAGCCGCTCGGCATGGCCTGGATGTCGCGGAGGAACCCGAGCGTCGTGTGCTTGTAGGTGTGCTTCTCGAAGGCCGTGTCCTGGAGCACTTCGGCGAGCTTCAGCTCCGGGTTGGAGGCGCTTTTCGCGTATTCGCCGAGGATGGCGCCGGCCTCGGTCTTGAACTGGGCCTCGTCGTAGGCGAGGTTCTGGAAGCGATCGGCCTCGTACTCGATGATGGTGGGGAGCGCCTTGGCCGGGCCGTAGAGGTGGTACACGGTCATGTCGAGCGAGGTGTACGCGTTGGTGTTGAGGCCGAGCCGCGTGACCGTCGCGTTGTAGTCGTCGGACGGGTGCTGCTTGGTCCCCCGGAACATCATGTGCTCGAAGAAGTGGGCGTAGCCGGAGCGGCCCTTCTCGGGCTCGTTGCGACTGCCGACCCGCATCAGGGTCCAGTAGGCGACGAGGCCGGGCGAGTCGTAGGGGATGAAGACGACGCGCAGGCCGTTCGGGAGGGCGTGCGTTTCGGTCTTGAAGGGGAAGGCCTTGGCGGCGGCGAGCGTCTGCGGCGGCGGTTTCGCGGGGGCGGCGACGAGCACGAGTGCAAGGGGGACGGCCAGCATGGCACCTCCACGCCCGCACGCTCCCGCCGCGGGGCGGCGCAGGATAGACCAGGCGCCAGCGGTTTGCAGGGCGGTGCGCGATTCGCGACACGGATTTCGCGAATCGGAGATCGCGACAGGGAGGACGGGATGATCGAGTACCGGGAGACGCAGGAGGTGGATCTCGATCAGCTCGTCGCGCTGATCCGGGCGGCCGGATGGAACAGGGGCGACGACCCCGCGCGGCTGGAGAAGCAATTGGCCGGGGCGCGGTACGTCGTCTCGGCGTGGGACGGTGCGCGGCTGGTCGGATTCGCGAGGGCGATCTCGGACGGGGTGACGAACGCGTACGTGAGCACGGTGGCGGTGCTGCCCGGGTACCCGGGGCGGGGGATCGGGCGGGAGATGATCGCGCGGCTCCTCGCTGGGAAGGGCGGGATCTCGTTCGTGCTGCACGCGCGGCCGGAGGTGCGGGCATTCTACGAGAAGTGCGGGTTCTCGGAGGCGCCCGACATGATGTGGCGGAGGCGGTCGGTCTAGGTTCGGAGGTCCCAGATGACGACGACCCACTCGTCGGCGGCGTCGCGGTATCGCTCCAGCTCCTCGAACCCGACCCTCGCGTGCGCTCGGAGCGAGCGCGGGTTGCGGACGGAGATCTCGGTGACGCAGGCGTCGAAGCGGTGCCGGAGGTGCTCGCGGTGGGCGGCGTAGAGGCGGTCGAAGACGCCCTGTCCGCGGTAGGCCTTCGCGACGCAAATCTGCCCCATGACGTAGTAGCGGCGGCCTTTCACCTCGGCGTTCGCATCGAGCCGCTCGAACATGGGCGCGAGGACGGGGATGAATGCGCGGCACTCGATGGGCATGACCAAGGCGTAGCCAGCGAGCTGGTCCCCGTCCTTCGCTACGATGCTAGGGACGAGCGCGTGCATCTTCTGGAGCACGTCCAGCGTGTGCTCGACGGTGACGAACCCATTCTCCGCCCGCTCACGGTCGTCGAGGCTGCGAGGCAGATTCCGCTTCTGGAGCTCGAGGATCTCCTGCAGCTCCTTCTCCGTCCTGACGGGCCTCGCCTCGACCATGGCGCCAGCTTAACCGGCCCGGCCGTCACTCGCCCCGGGGCGAGTCTTGACGGGACCCCGGGGGCGCGGCATACAGGCCCGCCCTTGGTTGTGCCCAGGTAGCTCAGTCGGTAGAGCAGGGGACTGAAAATCCCCGTGTCGGTGGTTCGATTCCGCCCCTGGGCACCTTTTCAGAGGATGACGCAGTC
>VBKL01000207.1 GCA_005879805.1 Deltaproteobacteria bacterium
ATTCCCCGCCTGGCCGACGAACGAGCTGATGTTGACGATGCGCCCGAACTTCTGGTCGCACATGTGCTTCATCGCGGCGCTCGTGCAGTAATACACGCTGTTCAGGTTGACCGCGATCACCTCGGTCCAGTCGTCGTCGGTGAGCTTCTTGAGCGACTTGTCGCGGGTGATGCCGGCGTTGTTGACGAGGATGTCGAGGCGTCCCCAGCGTTCGATCGTCCTGGCGACGATGCCGCGCGCTTCCTCCTTGATGCTCACGTCGCCTCGCAAGAGGAAGCTCTTCCCCCCACCCGCGGCGATCTCGTCCGCCACCTTGCGCGCCTCGAGCTCGCCGCTGCGGTAGTTGAGCGCTACGCAAGCGCCCTCCGCCGCCAGCTTGAGCGCGATGGCGCGGCCCAGACCGCGCGATGCACCGGTCACGAGCGCCACTCTTCCTTCCAGCTTTGTTTGCAAAGGCCCTCTCTGGGTTCAGGAAAACACGCAATGCAGGAACGTCGTGTGCTGCCGCCGCAGAATGACCTTGCAGCAACGGACGTAGGTGGCGAGGCCGAAGGAGGAGATGATCAGCACCGGGTGGCGGAGCACGTCTCGGCTGGTGACCACGCCCTGGATCGTCATCTCATCCTCCTCGGCAGCTTCTTTCTTCCCGAGGAGATACAGGGAGCGCGTGAACCAACCCTGAAGCGCGAGTGAATTCCTTGTCAGGTCGCGGCGCTTGGGATCAGACGCTTTCGAACGTTCGCCGGGCGTGCGGCTGGCCGTCGCACTCGCCAGACGGCTCGCGCGGGCTCACAGCTGCGCGCGGCTGGACCGGGCCTGCCCTTCGCGGAGCGGCAGATAAATCGCCTGCTCGAGCACGACCTCCTGCCCCTCGCGGCTGAGGAGGAAGCGAAGGAATTCGCGCAGCGCCGGGGCGAGCGGTTTGCCCGGAGACTTGTTGACGTTGAAGTAGACGAGCCGGCTGAGCGGATACGTGGCGAGCGCGACGTTTTCGTACGTCGGGGACTGCGGGGCTCCGCCGGAAGCTTCCCGCCAAGACCCAGATCGCCCCAGGTAGAAATGGGCTTCTTGCCGCGGTGCCGGGTAGTCGAGTAGATGGCGTCGATCTGCTCGAAGGTGAGCTCCTCGATCGGGTTCTCGGTGTTGACGAAGAACGCGACCGCGTCGAGCGCACCGAAGTGGCGATACGACCCGCCGCAAATGGGGATGCTCGCGGGGTCGTACCCGAACTTCGCCTTGAAATCGCGGATGTCTTCGGGCTTCAACTCGCGCGAGACGAAAACGAAGTCGACGGTTCCCTTCGCCAGCTCGGCTGCGCCCAGGCTGCCCGCGTACGGGGGCGAGATGGAGAGATCGACTCCGGGATGGAACTTCCGGAAGCGGTCGATCCACTTCTGCGCAAGCACCGCCAGCACGTCCGACGCCGCCCCCTTGAACGTCCCGGTCAGCTTCTCGCCACGCGGCGCGTACGAGGGGAGCGCAGGATCGAGCGGGGGTTGCAGCACCTCGGGCGGCGGCAGCTTGCGTCCCGATCGGCGGCCCTCCTCGGCTTCTTCGGGCGTCTGGGGGCGGTGGGCCGGGGTGGCCGGCACCACCCATTCCACCATCGGCCGCCCTTCGGGCTGCGCTGCGATGCCACGCGGCGCGGCGGCGAGCGCCGCGGCGATCACGAGCGCTCGCCGCATCGATCAGATGTCCATCTTGAGGGTGAACTTGGCGGTGCGATCCATGCCGATGCCGTACGTGCCGGTCTGCACCGAGTTCCAGTAGCGCCGATTGGTCAGGTTATCGATGTTGAGCAACATGGTGAGGCGCTGTGCGCCGAACATACCGACCTTGGTCGTCCAGGCGGCGCCCGTCGAGTACAGCATGTACCCGGGGATCGTTCCTTGCTGCTGGAAGTTGACGAAGCGGCTGGTCACGCCCGAGGCGCCCGCGTTCACGGTGAGGCCGGAGACCCATGGAACGTGGAACCCCAGGCGGACGTTCCCGATCGCCTTCGGCGTGTTTTCGGGCGCAAGCCCATCGAACTTCTGGTCGGGGCTGTTCTGGACTGCGCGGAGCCATTGCCAGCCCGCGTCGACGCTGAAGAAGCGCGTCAGCTCGGCGTTCAGGGTCGCCTCGAGGCCCTTGTAGTTGATCTCGCCGCTGTTGACGAAGCAGAGGGGATGCCCGCCGCAGTACGCGTTGGGGCTCGGGTCGGTCACGGCGTTGGCCCTGTCGATGTCGAAGAGCGAGACGCTGGCCTGGACGCCGCGGAAGTAGGAAGTGCGCACGCCGACTTCCTTCTGCTTCGAGACTGCGGAGGCGAGGATCTCGTTGGCGTTGAAGGTGCCGAACGGCGCGGTGCCGCCCGCCTCGAGGCCCTCCATGTAGCTGCCGAACAAGGTCACGCCGGGGATCACGTCCCAGAGCGCGCCGAAGGCGGGGAGCGCCACCCAGCTGGTGTTGGCGCCGCACTTCGGGCAGCTCACCCGGTCGAACGCCTTCCCGTTGTTCTCGTAGTCCTGCGTGTAGCGCAGGCCGAGGAGCAGGCGCGGTGCGCGCGGGTGGAACGAGATGGTGTCGTAGGCGTAGACGCCGCCGTCGCGGCTGATGTTGAGTGGCAAGGACCCCGGCGCTCCGGTGAACACAGGAGCGTTGAGGGCGATGGGATTGAAGATGTTCTGCTTCTGGGAGAGGACGATCTCCTTGCGGTTGACCGGCGTTTCCGCTCGGCGATCGGTGATCGATCCGCCAAACGTCATCTCGTGCCCGAGCTTCCACGTTGCGAAGCGGGACTGCAATTCCAGCATGCCGAACGAGTTGCGATAGTTCTGCGTGACGCTGGAGACGCGGACCACGCCGCCCGCGCCGGTCTTGAGGTCGTAGCTTCCGATGCGAGTGGAGAACCGCGACCGATCGGAGTAGGAGCGGCCGACCTCGGTCACCACCTTGACGTTGTCGGCGACGAGGTAATCGGCCCGGACCTGCGCGTTGGTGGTCTCGGGGGTGTAGATCGCCCATGGGCCGGAGAGCAGGTTGCGAGGATCCGGGACCGCCGTTTCGGGGATCACACCTTTGACAGGATCGAGAAGGGTGATGCCCGCCTGCTCGGGGACGTGCTTGCGGTAGTACTCGAAGTCGCCCTGGAAGGTGAGCCGGTCGCTCGCGCGGTAATCGAGGCCGGCGCTGCCGAACTCGCCGTCTCCATCCATGCCACGGACGCCGTTTTCGAGCTTGGTCGCCGAGGCGTTGAGGCGCATGCCGAATTCCTTGCCGTCTCCGAAGCGATGGCCGACGTCCACGGTGCCGCCGTACTGGCCGAAGTTGCTGCCGGCGCCGCTGATACTGAGGACGTCGTTCTCGCCTGCGCGTTTCGGGATCATGTTGACGATGCCCGCCGGGCTCGCGACTCCGTACTGTAGCGCGTTGGCTCCCTTGAGCGTCTCCAGGCGGGCCTTGTTCTCGATCGGCATGGTGATGACGCCCGCGATGGGCACGCCTCCATTGAGACGGTAGTTCGAGAACAGGTTCAGTTTGATTCCGCGGATATTGACGGAGTCGTTGGCGCTGCCTTTGGAGTTCCCCGGTGCGACGCCCGCCACGTTCTTGATCGCCTCGGCGTACCCTTCCTGCTCGTTCTCGGAGAGCGCCTTGCCCGAAACGACCTGCTTGGTGGTCGGAAGTGACTGCGTCCCGCCGATGTCGAGGCCGTCGGTCGGCCGCGCGGGCTGCCCGAGCCTCGCCATGGTGGGGATCTGGCGCTGCATCTCGCCGCTCAGCGCCTGGGCGCGGCTGAGGAAGCGTGCCTCGTCCTCGCCCTTGTCGTAGGCGTAGACGGCCTGCATCGCGCCGATCGTCTTGCCCGCCGTGTCCTGCAGCGGCACGCGGATCTCCAACTTCTCGCCGACGCGGTCGCGGCGCTTGGACGCGATGATCATGCCGTGCTCCCCGTCGGGCGGCCTGACGTGCAGGTTGAGAGCGATCAGCTCCGGGTGGTCGTTGACCGTGCGGTCTACCAGCGCCTGCCCGTACGTCTTGACCGGGGCGCCGCTTTCGCCGTCGCTCTCGCCGGCGAGCACGCCCGGCGCGATGCAGAGCGCAGCGAGTCCGATGGCGACGATCCCTCTTCCCGTCCTGGTGCCGTCTGGCATGTGGGGCCCTCCTGCGATTTGTGGCCCCGAGAATGCGACTCGCCTGTTAACCGCTTCTGACGATACCCTGAATTGTCGTTCAGGAAACTGCGCGCAGTACCGGCGTCTCCTCCGCCGGAATCTCCGTGGTCACGCGGAGACCTCGCCCGCCCGTCCCGGGTGCCGCTGAGATCTTGCCGCCGTGCAGCGTGACGATGCTCCGGCAGATGGCGAGGCCAAGGCCGCTGCCAGGATAATCCTTTCCCGGCGTGGCGAGGCGTACGAAGCGCTCGAACATGCGGTCGCGCTGATCGGCGGGAACACCCGGCCCTTCGTCCTCGACGCTGACGCGCCACGCCCCGTCGTCGATCTGCGAGCGCAGCGTGATCAAACCGTCCCGCGGCGAGACGTGGATGGCGTTGGTGACCAGGTTGAGGAGCACCTGCCTCATCCACTTCGGGTCCAGGGCCACGCTGCCTTCGCCTCGATGCTCGAAAACGAAGCGGCGGTCGTGATGCTCGACGAGCACCGTTGCATCCTGGGCGAAGGCCTGGAGCAGCGCGGTCGGGCTCTGCGGCCGCAAGTCCAGCTTCAAGGCGCGCGCGTCGGCGCGGGAGAGGAAGAGCAATTCGTCGATGATCTGGTTGAGGCGCGCGACCTCCTCCAGCTGCACCTGCAGCTGCTCGCGCTGCGCCGGCGGCAGCCTTCCATCGACCAGCATCTTCTCCGCGTGCAGGCTGATGAGCGAGAGCGGGATCTTGAGCTCGTGCGAAGCCTCGGAGGTGAACCTTCGCACCTGGTGGAAGGAAGTCTCCAGGCGATCGAACATCTCGTTCAAGAGGCGCGCGAGGTCGGCGATCTCGTCGTGCACGTCCGGGACGGGGATGCGCTCGCTCAGGTTGTCGTGTCCGATCCGCTTCGCCGTGTCGCGGATGAGGCGCACCGGCCAGAGGACGAACCGGGCCAGGCCCTGCCCGATGAACAGGCTCACTACCACCATCGCCGCGAGCAGCAGCACCGAGATCTTGATGTAGCCGTCCATCACGTCGCGGATCGGCCGGAGCGGCGTCGCGATGGTCACCTCGAACGGCATCTTGTGGAACTCCTCGGCGCGCACTTCCCCGATGCCGGGGATCTCGGCGGTGTAGTTGCGCACGCGCGGGATGTCCGGGATGTCATGGCCGATGAGATTGGTGGAGCGGAAGATGACGCCTTTTCCGGGGACGTGGATGTCGATGTAGAAAAGGGTCGATGCGTAGTCCGTGATCTCGCGGATCCGCGACTCGATTGCCTGCGGCGAGAGCGTCCGGTAATCCGCTCCCAGCCGGCTGTCGACCTCGCGGAATTCCGTCTCGACGAGGAGGTCGAGACCGTGCACGAGCTGGCGCTCGAGCAACAGGTATCCGACGACGAACAGGCAGGCGAGGGTGGCGGTCGCGGCGGTCGCGTACCAGGCCGCGATGCGTGTTCCGATGGACTTCATACCAATTGATAACCGACGCCGCGGACGGTCTTGAAGAGCGGTTTGCCGGAGATGGTTTCGAGCTTTGCGCGCAGACGGCTCATGTAGACGTCGAGGAGGTTGGTGTCGACGTCGTAGCTCGACGACCAGATCTTGTCGGTGATGAGGGTGCGCGGAAGGATGCGCCCCTGGTTCTGCAGGAAGATCTCGAGGAGCGCGTATTCGCGGCTGGTGAGATCGATCGGCTTGCCGTTCACTTGTACGGTGTGGCCGAGCAGGTCGAGCCGGATGCCGGCGTACTCGAGCACCGTCTGCTTCACGGACGAGTGCCGGCGGACGAGGGACCGGACGCGCGCGAGCAACTCCTCGCGGCTGAAGGGCTTGGGCATGTAGTCGTCGGCGCCGACGTCGAGCCCCTTCACCCGATCCCCCACCGAGTCGCGGGCGCTGAGGATGAGGACCGGCTCGCTGAAGCCGCTCGTGCGCCACTCCTTGAGGAGATCGATCCCGTCGCCGTCGGGCAACCCGAGATCGAGGATCACCAGATCGAAGGGCGTCTCGGCGATCGCGTCGGAGGCGTCCTTGCAGGTGCGGACCCACCGCGCCGTGTAGCGGCATTCGTTGAGCGCGGCCTGCAGGAATTCACCGAGCCGGAACTGATCTTCGACGATCAGCACTTTCACGGCATCCCCCAGTCGGAACGCTCGGGGACGGCGTCCCGGGGAAACCCGATTGTGACACGTCTCACAGTCTCCTTCCAAGAGGCGCGGTCTCCGCCCAAGGCCGCGGGCCCGGCTGAATGAGTTTTCAGGATCGCGTCAGGTTCCCTTCACGGTCGCGGAGCATTCTGCCCACCATGCAGATCACCGGAATGCTCTACGGAGCGAAGCTGCTCCAGTTCGTCGGGTTCCCCACCGCCGAGGTCCTCGGTCCGGCGGCGACCGACGACGAGATCAAGGCGCTCATCGGCAAGTGTGGGTCGGTATTCGTCAAGCCGATGTTCAAGGGCGGCGTCGGCAAGAAAGGGAAGGCCGGACTGCTCGGACGTGCGTCCGATCTGCGGTCCGCGCTGCAGGAGAAGGAGCGCCTGTACTTCGCCGAGCACCGCGTCGGTGACGTAACGGCCAAGGCCAACGGGGTGACGTTCGAAGGCGCGGTACCGGCCGAGCACGAAGTCTATTTCTCCATCAGCGACAGCACCCGCTTCCGCGCTCCCACCCTGACGCTGAGTTGCGAAGGCGGCGTCGACATCGAGGACCTCGATCCCAAGCTCATCGCGCGCATTCCCTTCGATCCCCTCACTGGGCTCAAGGCGTTCGTGGTCGCCAACGCGCTCTGCGATCTGGACGCGCCGAAGAGCGTCATCTCGCCGCTCGTGCAGCAGCTCCCGAAGCTTTGGGAGCTGTTCCACGGCTTCGGGATGAACACTCTGGAGCTCAATCCCCTCCGCATGAAGCCCGACGGGCGCGGCCGCCTCACGCCCGTTGCCTGCGATTTCAAGTGCGGCTTCGATCGGGACGACGTCCGCTCGCAGCGTCTCGGGCTTCCCGCCCAGGCTTTCGCCGCCGATCACTCCGACTTCGAGCAGGAGATCAACCAGCTCCGCACCCACCAGGGGCAGAGCGACGTGTACGTCATCAATCCTTCCGGCACCATCCTCGCGCCCACCTTCGGCGGCGGCGCCAACTCGCTGGTGACGGGGATGCTGGGCGACGATGCCATCATCTCCTCCGACTTCGGCGGCAACCCGCCCTACGAGAAGATGCGGGACGTCGCAACCATCTGCTTCAAGCATTGGCTTGCCCAGTCGAACGTGCTCTTCATCATCGGCGGCAAGTCGAACAGCACCGACATCTACGAGAGCTTCCGCGCCATCGCCGACGCGCTGCGGGCGCACGTGAGCAAGCGCGGTCTCGCTCCGGTGTTCGTCGTGGTCGGCCGGGGCGGGCCCAACGTGGTGCGCGGCATGGGTGCGCTCCGCGACACGATGTCGTCGCTGGGCCTTCCCTACCGGATGTTCGGGTCCGACTCTGACATGAGCGAAGTGATCGAGTACGCGAAGCGCGTCGACGCCTTCATGAAGGCAGGCGGACGCGCCCAACTGGCCACGCGCCTGGGGATGGCATGAGAAACGGAGTCGGAGATTTCAAGTATTTCGTCGGCATCAGCTCGCTCGCGCAGGTGGCAACCCGCGACGATCGGGTGTGCGTCCTCAACATCCTCGGCGGCGAGTCGAGCCAGGTGACACCGGTAGGTCATGCCTGGTCCGGCGGAAACGTGGTCTTCGGGACCTCTCCCGGACGGAAGGGGCAGACGCTCGCGACGCCCGCCGGCGACATTCCCGTCTACGACACCGTGCGCGAAGGGCTCGCCGCGGGGCACCGCTTCAATTGCGGCGTGGTGTACCTGCCGCCTTCCGCGGCGCGCGACGGCGTCGCCGAGCTGATCCGCGTCAACCCCGAGCTCCGCAAGATCTTCATCGTCACCGAGAAGATGCCCGTACGCGACTCGCGCGAGATTCGCGCGCTGGGACAGCAGCGGTGCGTCGACATCTTCGGCGCCAACAGCCTGGGAGTGGCCGACTCCTGGAACAAGGTCCGCATCGGAGGAGCGCTGGGCGGCGACAAGCCCGGCGAGATCCTGCGCAAGGGATCCATCGCCATCTTTTCGAACTCGGGCGGGTTCTCGACGACGATCGCCGGCTACCTGCTCTCCGCGGGCTGGGGCACGAGCACGGTGATCTCCAGCGGAAAGGACGTCTACATCCATTTCGCCGCGCCGGAATTCGCCTTCGCGCTCGCCAACGACGCCCGCAGCAAGGCGGCGGTCCTCTACTGTGAGCCGGGTGGGCATTACGAGCTCGATGCGCATTTCACGAAACCCGTGATCGCCTGCGTCGTGGGACGCTGGAAATCGAAGCTCACGCGCGCCGTCGGGCACGCCGGCGCGCTGGCCGGCGGCGACGACGACGCCGCCGCCAAGGAACGCTGGTTCATGGCGAAGCTCGGCGTGGACGCCGTCTTCACGCCGGAGCATCCCGTCTATTCGGCGCAGGGAGCGGTGGTCACCAACATCGCGCACATCCCGGCGGCGCTGAACGCGGTGATGCGCGAGAACGGCGGGCGGTCCGATTTCGCTCCCGAGGGAAGCCTTTCGCTCAAGCCGTGGTTCGCTGCGAACGCCGGCCTTTCCTTGCCGCGCGAGCTGGATCTGCGGGCCGTCCAGGCGATTGCGCCTTACGGAGACCAGATCGCGCAGCTCGAGAAGCAGATCGGCACGGTCTTCCCGCGGCAAGCGATGAAGGATGCATCGGGGGCCTCGCAATTCGACAAGAAGACGGAGGTCGCGAGTCTCCACGGCGTCTCGATGCTGGAGGCGGCGGGCCACACGCTCGAGAGCAACCTCTGTCTCGCGCTCCTGCACGAGCCCGGGAATGACAACGATCACGCGCTCGTCAACGTCGCGGTAGGCGTAGCGCTCCATCTGCACGGCGATCCGATGCTGGCCGCGGCCCAGGCGGCGCGCGACGCGGGCAACGCGCCCAATGCAGTGCTCTGCGCCGCGCTGAG